>JBOHAB010000173.1:0-6233 GCA_050697655.1 Gaiellaceae bacterium | reverse complement strand
TCACCGGCTCGGCGCTGGTCGTCGACGGAGGGACTACGGCCAGGTGAAGTCCGGCTCTCGTCGGCGGCGCGGAACTTCCAGCGCCTCGACGATGATGCCGAAGTCCCGCTCCGTGTCGAAGTACGCGTAGCCGCCGTCGCCGTCGAGGCCGTACCCGGAGCCGGACTGAAGCAGGTCGTAGCCGGCCGCGGCCATCGACTCGATTGCGCGTTCGAGCGACTCGACGTAGACGCCGACGTGGTGCAGCCCTTCCGGCCGGGACTCGAGCCATTCCTCGTAGATGCTCGGGCCTTCGAGCGGTTCCAGCAGCTCGACCTGAGGGCCCTGGCCGGCGAGGGCGATGCGCATCGCGTAGCGCCCCGGCTCACCTCGGTACGTGAGCATCGGAACCGACGCCGGGCCGTACACGTAGCCGGCCCAAGGGCCGAGCCCCCAGAGCGTCGAGTAGCGCTCCAACGCACGGTCGATGTCACGCACGATGATCCCGACCTGCCCGACAGGTCGTCCGGCGAGCGTCTCGATCGACCCCATCACGAAAACTCGATCAGCACCTTGCCGACCTTGCCTCTCGCGGCGAGCCGGTCGAATGCCTCGGTGACGTCGGCCGCGGCGAAGACGGAATCGACGAGTGGCCGGATGCGGCCGTCCGCGAGCGCGGGAACGATTTCCCGTTCGAACGCCCGGACGGCGGCGGCCTTCTCTTCGAGCGGGCGAGGCCGGAGGACCGTTCCGCGCACGACGGCCCGCTTCTGCATGAGGCGGAGAAGTGGGATCGTCGCTTCCTGGCCGGCTCCCACCCCCACGACCACGATCCGGCCGCGAAGCGCGAGCACCGCCAGGTCGCCCTCGAAGTGGGGCGCGCCGATGAGCTCGAGCACGACGTCGACTCCCAGCCCGCCCGTCGCTTCCGCCACCTGGCCGACGAAGCCTTCGTTCTCGATCGGCTCGCCGCCGAGCTCCCGAACCGCCTCCGCGCCACGCTCGGAGCGTACGACCCCGAGGACCCGCGCACCGGTCAGGAGGCCGACCTGAACGGCCGCGGTGCCGACTCCGCCCGCGGCGCCGTGGACGAGCAGCGTCTCGCCTGGCGTCAGCCCTGCCTGGCTCCGCACCGCGTCGTGAGCGGTGATGAAGGCCTCCGGCACCGCGGTCGCGTCGCGGTCCTCGAGCCGATCCGGGACGCGGGCCAGGCAGCGCTCGTGCACGAGCACGCGGTCGGCCAGCCCGCCTCCGCCGACGAGCCCGAAGACCCGGTCACCCGGCCGCCAGATGCTCACGCGCTCGCCGCACGCCTCCACCGAACCCGTGACCTCCAGGCCCGGAATGTCCGGCGGGCTCCCGGGCGGCGCCGGGTAGGAGCCGGCCCGCTGGACGAGGTCGGCCGGATTGAGCGCTGCAAACCTCGCCCGGACGACGACGTCCTCCCCGGCAGGGACCAGCTCCGGCCGCTCCTCGACCCGCACGACTTCGTTGCCACCGGCACCGGTGAAGACGACGGCTCTCATGCCGCCAGCTCCCGCAGGCGCGCGAGGCTGGGGCCCAGTCGAGCCTGCTGGTCGGCGACGTCCGCCCGGTTGTCGAGGCCTTCGACGGTCAGGAAGAAGGTTCGTTCCCCCACTCCGCGGCGTAGTGCTTGGAGCAAACCGGGCAGGTCGGCCACGCCTTCGCCCGGATAGCGGTACAGGACCTCGAAGCCGCGGCGGTGGTAGCCGTCGTCCGTGGGAATCGAGCGAAAGACGTAGTCCTTGACATGGCCGGCGTGCGCGAGCGGAGCAAGGCGCTCGACGACCGCCACCGGGTTCTCGAGCGCCGCGACCGGATTGATGAGATCGAGGAAGACACCTACCTTCGCGCTTGCCGTCCGGGCGACGATCTCCTCGTATTCCGAGACGGTGAAGTCAGAATGGTTCTCCAAGAGCACCACGACGTCCGCTCCCTCGGCCGCCCGCACCGCGCCGCGAAGGACTGCGCAGACGTACTGTCGCTCGGCCTCGATCAGCTCGGGGCGGCCGGACAAGTCGGCGCGATAGAAGCCGGAGACGACGCGCAAGAGCGGGCTGCCGAGAGCACGAGCGCGCTCCAGCCAGGCCTCGATGCGGCCGATCCCGACTGAAGGTTCGTCTCCTTCGCGTCCGCGGCCCAGGAAGTCGCCCGAGGCGAGGACCACGAGGCCGAGGGCTCGTCCACGCTCGGCCAGCGCCTCGAGCTCATCGAGGTCGAGCTCGCGCACGTGGTGGAGGTTCACCTGGATGCTGTCGGCCCCGGACTCGGCCGCCTCCTCGAAGACCTCCGCCGGCGAGATGCTCCCCGTCTCGAGCCGCAGGTGCCAGCAGAGCGTGTCGGCGCCCAGGCGGATCGGCATGGTTACGCCCGTGTCTCGAGGACGGCTCGGGGCTCGGCCAGGTCGAAGCCGAGGGATCGCGAGATCTCGGCTGCGGCACTCGTGATCAGCTCCCGGCTCGCGTCGGCGTGATCGCCGAGAATGGCCGGGCGAGGCCCGCTCATCGAAAGGGCGGCCCGGATTGCGCCTTGGTGGTCGAAGATCGGGGCTCCGACGGCCGCCATCCCCAGGACGACGTCCTCGTCGCTGACGGCGCAGCCCGTGTCATGCACCTGTTCGAGCTCGCGGACGAGCCGCTCCGGGCCGGTGGGCGTCAGGGGCGTGTGCGCGGCGAGCGGTCCCCGGGCCAGGTACTCGTCCCAGAAGCCGCGCGGCTCGAAGGCGAGCAGCGCCCGCGGCGCCGCTCCGACGTGGAGCGGCAGGGAGCCGCCCAGGCGCAGCGCCATGGACTGCACCCAGCGTCCGTCGATCCGCTCGATGCAGACCGCCTCGTAGCCACGTCGGATGCAGAGGAACACCGTCTCCTCGGTGACCTCGTGGACGCGCTCCATAACTGGAAACGCGGCCTGGCGCTCGTCGAAGCGGGCGACGACGGCGCTGCCCAGGCGAAAGAGCTTCAGGCCGAGCCGGTACGTGCCCCGCCGGCTCCCCGGCTCGACCAGCTCGAGCTGCTGGAGGTTGGCCAGAAGGCGGTAGACGGTGCTCCGCGGTTCGCCGATCAACTCGGCCAGCCGGGCCGCTCCGACCTCGTCCTCTTCGGCCAGCCGGTCGAGCAGGAGAGCCGCCTTGCCGAGCACCTGAATCGAGTTTCCTCGCTCCACCTGACCGCATACTCCCACGTTCTGGACACTTCGTCCACACACCGATAAGGTCGCCCGGTGGAGCAGAGGGAGCTCGGGCGGCTCTATGCGGCGATGCTACGCATCCGCCGCTTCGAGGACACGGTTCATCTCCTCTTTCTCCAGAACGAGATCGAGGGGACGACGCACCTCTGTCAGGGGCAGGAGGCCATCAGCGTCGGGGTGTGCGACGCGCTCGTGCCCGGCGACACCGTCGCGGCGACGTACCGCGGCCACGGCGCGTGCCTGGCCATGGGAGTGGACCCGGCGCGCCTGTTCGCGGAACTGTTGGGCCGCGAGACCGGGCTCAACGGTGGCCGCGGGGGCTCCATGAATGTCGTCGACCTCGAGCACGGCGTCATCGGCTGCTTCGGCATCGTCGGCGGTTCGATCGGTGCGGGCACGGGGGCGGCTCTCGCCGCCCAGCTCCTGGAGGACGGAACGGTTGCAGTCGCCTTCTTCGGCGACGGAGCCGTCAACCAGGCGTACTTCCACGAATGCCTCAACCTCGCCGCCGTTCGCCGGCTGCCCATCGTGTACGTCTGCGAGAACAACCTGTACGGCGAGTGGACTGCGATGGAGCGCGTGACCGCCGGCGGGCGCATCACGCCGAGGGCGGACGCATACGGCATCCCCGCGTCGGACGTCGACGGAAACGACGTCCTCGCGGTGCGCGAGGCGGCCCAGGAGGCGGTAACTCGCGCGCGCGAGGGCGGAGGCCCGACGTTCCTCGAATTCCGCACCTACCGGCACAAGGGGCACTCGCGGGTCGATCCGGGCAAGTACCGGCCCAAGGACGAGGTAGAAGCGTGGCTCGCCCGCGATCCTCTGCCGCGCCTGGCGGAGCGGCTCGAGCCGGGGTCGGCCGAGCGCATCGACGAAGCCGTCGAGGGCGAGATCGAGACGGCGCTCGGGGACGCCCGCGCGGCGTCATTCCCGGATCCGAGCGGGCTTGCGAGCGCGGCCAAAGAGGCCTGATGCCCGAGCTCAGCTACCGGGAAGCCGTCCGTGACGGCATCGCCGAGGAGATGGAGCGCGACCGGAACGTCGTCCTCCTGGGTGAGGACGTCGAGCCTGGCGGCGTCTTCAACACCACGCCCGGGCTCGCCGATCGGTTCGGGCGTGATCGCGTCATCGACATGCCGATCTCGGAGCTCGCGTTCACGAGCGCGGCGTTCGGCGCCGCGGTGAAGGGCCTCCGCCCTGTCGTCGAGATCATGTTCGGCGACTTCCTCGGGCTCGTCGTCGACACGCTGGTCAACCAATCCTCGAAGTACTGGTATCTCTCGAACGAGCAGGCAAGCGTTCCCCTCGTGGTGCGCAGCGCAGTCGGGGCCGGAGCCCGCTTCGGCGCCTGCCACTCGCAGACGCCGACCGGGTGGTTGCTCGGCGAGCCGGGCCTCAAGCTCGTCGCCCCGGCGACACCCGCGGACGCGAAAGGGCTGATGAAGGCGGCGATCCGTGACGACAATCCCGTCGTCGTCTTCGAGCACAAGATGCTCTACGGCCGCAAGGCAGAGGTGCCAAACGACGGAGACCCCACGCCGATCGGGCGCGCCGCGGTTCGACGTCGAGGCGGGGACGTGACGATCGCCGCGGCGCTGGCGGCGGTCGAGACCGCCCTCGCCGCGGCCGAGGAGCTGGCCACCGAGGGAATCGAGGCCGAGGTGCTCGACCTCCGCACGCTGAGCCCCCTGGACGCCGAGACCATTGTCGAGTCGGTTGCTCGAACCCGCCGGCTCGTTGTTGTCGAGGAGGGACCTCCGACAGGAGGCTACGCCGCGGAAGTCGTCGCCCTCGCGGTCGAGGCCGGCGGAAACGTCGCTGCGCGCCGCGTGACGATGCCTGACCTGCCCATCCCCTTCAGCGGCCCGCTCGAGGACGCCGCGGTTCCCAACGCAGACGCCGTCGCCGCCGCTACGCGCTCACTTCTCGACGCCTAACTATCCGCCCCCCGCCTCCCGGGGCAAGAGGCCGCAGGCGGCCGGGTCCCAGGCGACGCGCACGTCGCTCCCCACGTCGACCGGCGGCGCCGACTCGGCTGACATCTCCGCCTTGAGGGGGTCGGGCAGCCCCGCGACGTCGACCCGGTAGGAAAAGCCGGTACCGCGGAACGCGAGGTCGCGCACGACCCCGGAAACACCGGCGTCCCGGTCCGCGGCGAGCCGCACTACCTCAGGGCGGACGACGAGCCAGGCGGGGCCCGTGCCCAGGCCGTCGGGCCGGCGGAGCTCCAGGCGAAGGTCGCCGACGACGACGGTCGCGCCGTCCCCTTCGGCACCGACGACCTCGACCGGGATCACGTTCGCGTCCCCGACGAAGCGGGCGGCGAAGGCGGAGGCCGGCGCCCGGTAGATCTCGTCGGGAGTTCCGATCTGCTCGACGCGGCCGTCGTTGAGGACGACGAGGCGATCGGAGAGCGCGAGCGCTTCCCGCTGGTCGTGCGTCACGTAGACGAAGGTGGCCCCGGTTTCGCGATGCACGCGGCGCAGCTCGGCCTCCATCTCGAGCCGGATCTTGAGGTCGAGAGCCGAGAGCGGCTCGTCCAGGAGGAGCACCTTCGGCCGGTTGACGAGCGCCCGCGCCAGCGCGACGCGCTGAAGCTGCCCGCCCGAGAGCTCGTGCGCGCGCCGGCGTTCGAAGCCCTGCAGGCGGACGAGCGCAAGCGCCTCGGAGACCCTGCCCGCGACATCCCCGCGCGGAACCCCCGCAATCCGCAGGCCGAAGGCGACGTTCTCGAAGACGTCTAGGTGAGGGAACAACGTCGAGCGTTGGAAGACCATGTTCACTGGCCGCCGGTAAGGCGCCCTCCTCGTGACGTCGCGCCCCTCCAGCAGCACCCGGCCTTCACTCGGGCGCACGAATCCGGCCACTATCCGAAGCAAGGTCGTCTTCCCACACCCCGAGGGCCCGAGCAGCGTGACGAGCTCGCCCTCCTCGATCGCCACCGAGACCTGCTCGAGCGCGACCTCCCGCCCGTAGCGGTGGGTGATCCCCTCGAGGACGAGCCGGTCGCTCATCGGCCAACCATTGGCCTATGAGCGTGGGGAGGG
>JBOHAB010000172.1:0-6339 GCA_050697655.1 Gaiellaceae bacterium | reverse complement strand
GGCCGCCTCGACCACCGCGGCCGCGGCGGCGGCGAACGCCGCCTCGACCGCGCAGAACGCCGCGGCCAACCAGGTCGGCGGCTCGAGCTCGTGCACCGCTGGGTGCGGGGGCGCGGGCCAGGCGCAGAACGTCGGCCAGTCGGCGAACACGAACCAAAACGCGAACGCGAACGGGAACGCAAATCAGAACGCGGTCAACGCGAACGTGCCCGTGACCGTCGCCGGCGGGAACGTGTCTGGCGGGTCGAGCTCGGCCAACCAGGCAGCCCAGAACACCGGGGCTGCAGCGGCCGTCAATCTCGCCTCGACCACGCAAAACGCTGCTGCCAACCAGGTAGGTGGCTCGAGCTCGTGCACCGCAGGGTGCGGGGGCGCGGGCCAGTACCAGGCGATCGGCCAGGCTGCGGCTACGACCCAGAACGCGAACGCCAATTCGACCGCCAACCAGAACGCAGTCAACGCGAACGTTCCGGTGACGATCGCAGGCGGGAACGTCTCCGGCGGGTCGAGCTCTGCCAACCAGGCAGCAACGAACACCGCCGCCTCGCTCGCGCTCAATGCGAGCAACACCGAGCAGAACGCTCTGGCCAACCAGGTCGGCGGCTCCAGCTCATGTGGTTACGGGTGTGGAGGCGCAGGCCAGTACCAGGCGATCGGCCAGCAGGCAGCGACCAACCAGAACGCGAACGCCAATTCGACCGCCAACCAGAACGCAGTCAACGCGAACGTTCCGGTGACGATCGCAGGCGGGAACGTCTCCGGCGGGTCGAGCTCGGCCAACCAGGCGGCCACGAACACCGCCGCCTCGCTCGCGCTCAATGCGAGCAATACCGAGCAGAACGCTGCTGCCAACCAGGTCGGCGGCTCCAGCTCGTGTGGTTACGGGTGTGGAGGCGCAGGCCAGTACCAGGCGATCGGCCAGCAGGCCGCAACCACGCAGAACGCGAACGCCAATGCCAACGCATACCAGAACGCCGTGAACTCGAACGCTCCCGTGACGATCGCAGGCGGGAACGTCTCCGGCGGGTCGAGCTCGGCCAACCAGGCGGCCTATAACACCGGGGCCGCCGCGGCCGTCAACCTCGCCTCGACCGAGCAGAACGCTGCCGCCAACCAGGTCGGCGGCTCCAGCTCGTGCGGCTCTGGATGCGGTGGCGCAGGCCAGTACCAGGCGATCGGCCAGGCTGCTGCTACGACCCAGTACGCCAATGCGAACGCGAACGCCGCGCAGAACGCCGTCAACGGGAACACTCCCGTGACGACTGCGGGCGGGAACGTCTCCGGCGGGTCGAGCTCGGCCAACCAGGCGGCTTACAACACCGCGGCTGCCGCGGCTGTGAACGCCGCGTCGACCGAGCAGAACGCTCTGGCCAACCAGGTCGGCGGCTCGAGCTCGTGCACCTCCGGGTGCGGGGGCGCGGGCCAGTACCAGGCGATCGGCCAGCAGGCCGCGACCTGGCAGAACGCCAACGCCAACGCCAACGCCTACCAGAACGCGATCAACTCGAACGCTCCCGTGATCACTGCAGGCGGGAACGTCGCCGGCGGGTCGAGCTCCGCCAACCAGATCGCTTTCAACCTGGGCGCGGCGCTGTCGTTGAACCTGGCCGCCACGCTGCAGCAGGCGCTCGCCAACCAGGCCGGGTAGCCGTGCCGCCAATCGTCGAGGACCAGAGATCGAGCTAGACCGGAACGAAGGAGCCCAAACCGGGCGGTCGCCGCAGAGATGCGGCGGCCGCCCTCCTCATTTTCGGAGAGGCTCGGCGGGTGTCTCGCGGTCCCAGCTACAATCCCCGGCGCGGCGGGAGGACCAGACCCGGGTCTTCGCGCTGCGAGTCTTTGCAGACGGCAAGAGAAGAGAGAGCTGAAGGTTGGCAACCGGAGTACGTGTAGCGATCACGCTCGCCTGCACTGAGTGCAAGCGGCGCAACTATCAATCGCAGAAGTCGAAGCGGAACACGCCGGATCGCTTCGAGGCGAAGAAGTACTGCCGCTGGTGCGGCCGCCACACCCTGCACCGGGAGACCAGGTAGGGCCAGGTGGCGAAGCCGTCCCGTACCCGCCGGAAGCGCAGCGACTTCCAGGCGCCGGCCCAGCCGCAGCGCTCGCGTGCCCCTCAGCGCCAGGTCAAGCCCACCGGCCAGCCCAAGAGCCAGACCGGTCAGAAGCGCGAGAAGCGCGGCGGCCTGCGCGCGTTCATCGCCGAGTGCTGGGCCGAGCTCCGCAAGGTCGACTGGCCCGGCCGCCAGCAGCTGATCTCTGCCACGATCGTCGTCATCATCGCCGTCGCGATCACCGGCGCCTACCTCTTCGTGGCCGACTGGGCCTTCCAGCGGCTCGTCCGCGACGTCATCCTCAACCTGTGAGCTCGTAGTGTTCCGCTGGTACGTCGTCAACACCTACTCGGGCCACGAGAACAAGGTCAAGGCCAACCTCGAGCACCGGATCGACTCGATGGGCCAGACTGCGCGCTTTCGGCGCGTCGTCGTTCCGACCGAGCAGGTCGTGGAGACGAAGGACGGCCAGAAGGTGCAGACCGAGAAGCGCGTCCTGCCCGGCTACGTGCTCGTCAACATGGATCTCAACGACGAGGCCTGGACGGTCGTGAAGAACACGCCCGGCGTCACCGGCTTCGTCGGCTCCGGCACGAAGCCCGTGCCGCTCTCGCAGCCGGAGGTCGACCGGATTCTCCACACCGCCACCGCGGCGGCCGAGCGGCCGCGGACGGCCGTCGAGTTCGGCCTCGGCGAGACCGTCAAGATCACCTCGGGGTCGCTTTCCGACTTCGACGGCGAGGTGATCGACGTCAACTCGGACCAGCAGAAGCTCAAGGTGCTCGTGAACATCTTCGAGCGCCAGACCCCCGTCGAGGTGAGCTTCGACCAAGTCAAGAAGATGGATTAGGAAGGCATGGCCAAGAAAGTCCTCACACTCATCAAGCTTCAGATCCCCGGCGGCCAGGCCAACCCGGCTCCCCCGGTCGGCCCTGCGTTGGGCCAGCACGGGGTCAACATCATGGAGTTCTGCAAGGCGTTCAACGCGCAGACGCAGCAGGAGAACGGGCGCATCATCCCTGTGGAGATCACGGTCTTCGAGGACCGCTCCTTCACGTTCATCACGAAGACCCCGCCCGCCGCCGTCCTCATCAAGGAGGCGCTGCGCCTCGACAAGGGCTCCGCCGAGCCCAACCGCGAGAAGGTGGGGACGATCTCGTCCGCCCAGGTGCGCCAGATCGCCGAGACGAAGCTCGTCGACCTGAACGCGCGCGACATCGACCAGGCGATGCGGATCATCGAGGGCACCGCGCGCTCGATGGGCGTGGAGGTATTGCGATGAGCCGGCACGGCAAGCGCTATACGGAAGGGCGCGAGAAGATCGACCGCGAGCGTGCCTACACGCCGCTCGAGGCGGTCAGGCTCGTCAAGGAGGCGCCCGCCGCCAAGTTCGACGAGTCGGTCGAAGCTCACTTCAACCTCGGGCTCAACGTCCGGCACGCCGACCAGCAGCTCCGCGGGACGCTGATGCTCCCGCACGGCACCGGCAAGGACGTCCGCATCGCGGTCTTCGCCGAGGGCGAGAAGGCTCGCGAGGCTGAGGAGGCCGGCGCAGACGTCGTCGGCTCGGCCGACCTCGCCGCGCAGATCGAGGACGGCTTCGACGACTTCGACGTCGCCGTCGCCACGCCGGACATGATGGGCACGGTCGGCAAGCTCGGCCGCATCCTCGGCCCGCGCGGCAAGATGCCGAACCCGAAGACGGGGACGGTCACCTTCGAGGTCGGCAAGGCCGTTCGAGAGGCCAAGGCGGGCAAGCTCGAGTACCGGACGGACCGCGGCGCCAACGTCCATCTCGTGATCGGGCGCAAGAGCTTCGACGAGCGCACGCTGCTCGAGAACTACGCGACCGTGATCGAGGAGATCGTGCGGGCGAGGCCGGCCGCGGCCAAGGGCAGGTACATCCGCTCGATCACGCTGACGAGCTCGATGGGCCCCGGCGTGCGTGTCGACCCGACGAAGACGCGGGACGTCGCGGCCGAGCTCGAGGAGGAGCAGGTCCCCGCATAGGTTTCGTCAACACGCCCGTCGCCGAAGACAGCCGGCAGCCCCCCCAGGGGCATAAGACCTGCCGAGGCGGCTCGAGCGAGACGGTTTCGCCTCTGCTCGTGCCCGCCCGGAAGGCGGGCACGACTCGTTCGAGGAGGTGATTCGATGCTGAGAAAGGACAAGGAGCAGGTCGTCGCCGACCTGGCCGAGAGGCTACGGGCCTCCGGCACGCTCATCCTGGCCGACTACCGTGGCCTGTCGGTGAGCGAGCTGGACGACGTGCGCACGAAGATCATCGAGCACGGGGCCCGCTTCTCCGTCGTCAAGAACTCGCTGACGAAGCGAGCCGCCGAGGAAGCGGGCCTGGAGTCGCTGACGGCGCTCCTGGACGGGCCGACCGCGATCGCCTTCGTCGGCGAGGGCGACATGGTCGCCGTCGCCAAGACGCTCAACGAGACGGCGCGGCGAACCAAGATCCTGGAGATCAAGGGCGGCATCCTGCAGGGCTCGCCGATGGAGGCGTCGCAGGTCGTCGAGCTGGCCTCGCTCCCGCCCACGGACGTGCTCCAGGGCCAGGTCCTCGGCGCGATCGTCGGTCCGCTGACGTCGATCGTCGGGCTGTTCGCGGCCCCCCTGCAGGACTTCGTCGGGCTCCTCGACGCGCGCGTCGACCAGCTCGGCGGCCCCGAAGAGGCAGCGGCCGCGGGCGAAGGGGCAGAGGCCCCGGCCGAAGAGGCCAAGGCCGAGGAAGAGACATCCCAAGACACGGCTGACGAAGCAGCCGAAGAGAACAAGGAGGAGGAATAGCCATGGCTGCAAGCGCAGTCGACAAGGTGTTCGACGAGCTCGGGAAGATGACCGTCCTCGACCTCGTGGAGCTGAAGAAGAAGATCGAGGAGGAGTGGGGCGTCACCGCCGCCGCTCCGGTGGCGGTCGCCGCTCCGGGCGCTGCTCCTGCCGCTGCCGGCGACGGGGCGGCCGCCGAGGAGAAGACCGAGTTCGACGTCGTCCTCACGGGCGCCGGCGACAAGAAGATCCAGGTGATCAAGGTCGTCCGCGCCATCACGGGCCTCGGCCTCAAGGAGGCCAAGGACCTTGTCGACCGGGCCCCGAACCCCGTCAAGGAGGGCGTGGCTCAGGAGGAGGCGGACTCGATCAAGGCGCAGCTCGAGGAAGCCGGCGCCGGCGTCGAGATCAAGTAGCTCCCAGACCGTCGGAACAAGCGAAGGGCCGGGCCAAACCCCGGCCCTTCGCGGTTCTGCGCGGCCCCTGTCCACTCCGGCCACGGCCAAGTGCCTGGCACCGGGCCGCGTCCCCTCCGGCCACGTCCGAGTGCCTGGCACCGGGCCGCGGCCCCTACGCCAGGGACGGGGTCTGTCCCCGGGCCGCGTCCGCTCGGGCCACGGCCGAGTGCCTGGCACCGGGCCGGGTCCTCTCGGGCCACGGCCGGGGCCTGGCACCGGTCACGTCCGTTCCGGCTTGCCGGCAACGCTCGCGCGGCTGAATGATCTCGTTCGTGGCGACGTCTGAGCCTTACTACCGACGGGATCTCGCTCGGGTGCACCATCTCGGCTTCGGCTTCCACGCGGACGCCTGCGCGCCGGGGATCCTCGCGCTGCTCGAGCCGGTCCGGGACCGAGGTGGGCTCGTGCTCGAGCTCGGCTGTGGGAGCGGCTTGCTCACGCGTCATCTGATCGACGCCGGCCACCGAGTCATCGCAACGGACGCATCTTCGGCGATGCTCGAGCTGGCGCGCGAGGTAGCCTGAAGGCGCGGAAGGGATCCGTCGACTGGCCCTGCCCGACGATCCGCTGCCGACTTGCGATGCGATCGTCTCGGTCGGTCACGTCCTCAGCTATCTGCCCGACGAAGCCTCTGTCGGGCGCGCGCTGGTCGCGGCTGCCGGCGCCCTACGGCCCGGAGGGGTCCTCGCGATCGATCTTTGCGACCTGCGGTGGCGGGAGGCGCGCCGGACCGCGCCGAGTCAGGGGCGGGTCGGCGACGATTGGGCGATCGTCACGCGATTCAGCGTTCCGCGAAGGAATCTGTTCGTCCGTGAGATCGCGACGTTCGTCCGAGAGGACGACGGCAAAAGGCGTCGTCACGACGAGCGACACGAGAACGTTCTCGTCGAGACGGCCCGGCTCCCCGAGCTCCTCGCCCCGCACGGCCTAGAGGCTCGGGTAGGGAAATCGTTCGGCGACGAGGTGCTTCCCGAAGGGCTGTCGACGATCGTCGGCCGTCGCACCGCCGACTAGAAGCGGAAGAGGCCCGCGGCGGCGGGCCTCCTCGGGGA
>JBOHAB010000171.1:0-6352 GCA_050697655.1 Gaiellaceae bacterium | reverse complement strand
GCACGAGGCTCTGTCGATCGCCCGCTCCATCCTCCGGCGCATGTCGGAGGCGGAGGTCGTCGGCGGCGGGGCGCTGAGCATGTCTGCCGGCGTCGCCGCCTATCCGCAGCACGGGGTCGAGCGGAGCGAGCTCGTCCGCGTCGCCGACACCGCGCTCTACGCCGCCAAGGAGCAGGGCAAGAACACGGTCAGGGTCTACCGCCCGGATGTGATCGAGATCGCCGAGCTGCGCCGCCTGGCCGACGGGCCGGACCGCGCTGCGCGCCTCCGGGCCGCCGCCAGCCTCGCCCACGCGGTGGACGCGCGCGACGCCTACACCGGCAGTCACTCCTACATGGTCGGCGAGCTCGCCGCGCGAGTCGCCAAGCGCCTGGGCCTCGACGCCGAATCGGTCGAGCTGACGCGGCTCGCAGGCAGCCTCCACGACCTCGGCAAGCTCGCCATCCCCGAGGAAATCCTCCGCAAGCCGGGACCGCTGAACGAGGCCGAGCGACTCGTGCTCGAGCGGCACCCCCAGATCGGCTATCGGATGCTCGACTCGCTCGGCGTCGAGCCGGTCGCGATCTGGGTGCTGCACCACCACGAGCGCTGGGACGGCACCGGATACCCGGAGCAGAAGGAAGGCCCCGAGATCCCGCTCGGCGCACGCATCCTCTTCGTCGCCGACGCCTACGACGCGATGACCACCGATCGCGTCTACCGCGGCCGTCTCTCCCACGACGGCGCGATCGCCGAGCTGGAGCGCTGCGCCGGGACGCAGTTCGACCCCGGCGTCGTCGCCGCGTTCAAGCAGGAGTTCGACCAGCCGCGGCTCGAGCTCGTCTCCGAGAGCGCCTAGTCCCAGCCCGCGGCGTATCCTCGTCGTATGCGGCGGGGCATCACGGTGCTCGTCGTGGTCGTCGTCGCGGCGATCGCGCTCGCGGCGGGCTTCGACGCGCTCCGAGGAGGATCCGATGCAGAGCCGGCTACCCAGGGCGCAACCGAGCCGACCGTCTCCAGGGCGCCCGCGACAGAGGAGCCCGCTTCGGAAGCCGAGCCTGCAGGAACGCTCTACTACACGGACGAGAGTTGTGAGTTGCAGGCGATCGAGCTGCCCGCGCAGAGACCGGTCGAGGCGCCGGGCTGGGACGAATGCAGGTTCGTGCTGACCCGGGACGGCCGGCGTGTCGCAGGCGCCGGCTCAGGTTGGGACCCGCGCTCGGATCCGCTCATCGGCAGGCTCTTCCAGTCCGAGGACGGCGAGATCCAGGTCTCGACGAACCGCGGTCCCGAGGGACAGCCGCTCGCAGGCCAAGCGCCGGCCTGGCGGCCGGACGGGACGCTCACCTACTTCGCAGACGGGGCGGTGCGCGAGTGGCCGAGCGGGCGGGTCGTCATCTCCGGCAGACAGCTCCTTGCCGCGGCCAATTCGCACGTGAATGCTCCCAACGAGGCAGGCGCGATCCGGCGGCTGGTCGTGCGGCACGCGGCCTGGCTCGACCCGGAGCGCGCAGTCGTGACGATTCACGCCAGAGTTCCGACCTACCCAGACCTCGACCTGGCAGGGGTGTTCGAGCGCGGCCGGCTGCTCGCCGACTTCCCTACCTTCGCCCCGATCACAGGCCTTTGGACGAGCCCGGAAGGACGGTTCTGGGCCATAGCCGCGAACGGGCTCCAGCTTCAAGACCGTAGGAACACGCTGCCGCTCCCGCCGCTGGTCGATCCGGTCGCAGTCGCGTGGTCTCCGGACGAAAGCCACATGGCCGTGGCCACGCGGGCGAGCGTGTTCGTCTTCCCACCCGGCGAGACCAGGCCGGTGCGGCGGCTTCCCATCGTCGCCAACGACCTCGACTGGCGCGGCGAGGCCGGGCCGCCGCCTCTGACCGACGCGGACGAAGCTCGGGAGTGGCTGGACGGCCTGGCCACCGGCCGGCTCTTCGTCACCCTTCCCGGCTGCCGGTTGCGCGCGCTCCGTCTCCCCGACCTCGTCTGGGACGAGGAGCCGGACGTCCCCGCGCCATGCAGGTTCACGCTCGATGCCGACGGCGCCGTGCTCGCTGAGGACGTCTCCGCACCGGACGGCGGAGACCTGACGGCTTCGTGTGAAGGTCCGGACTTGCACGTCTTTCAGAACGGGGGTTTCAGGGCGCGGCTTCCGAACGCCTGCGGGGCCGCCTGGATGGGCGACGGGACACTCACCTTCATCCGTGAGGGAGGGCTCTGGCGCGGGGTGGAGGACGCGCGGCGGCTCGTTTCGCGGAACCAGGTCTCAGAGATTCTCGGCCGGCCGGCCGCGCTCCACGAGGTCGCATGGGTTGACGACGAACGGTTTTGGGCAGTCGCGCGCTCGGGAGCCGCCTCCAGCCTCGCGCTGATGACCACCGATGACCTCGTCTTCTCGCCCTCGTACACCAGTCGATCGATCGAAGGCCTCCGCGTCAGCTCCTCGGGCATGGTCGCAGCCCGATCGGATCAGGGAATCGTGATCTTCGACAGCGGAGGACGGCGCGCGCTCACCTTCCCCAACGGGAGAGCCGTCGCCTGGGAGCCTGGTGAGCTGATCGCCGCGGTTGCAACCCCGAGCGAGATCCTCTTCGTGGCGCCGGTCTCGCGCGAGGTGGTCTCGCTCCCGCTCACAGTCAGCGATCTCGAGTGGGTGATTCCGTGACTTCCGCTAGGCGCCGCTCGAGGAACGCCCGCTCGGTCGGCTGACGCACGAGCTCGAGAGCCTTGGCGTACTCCTCGGCCGCTTCCGCGTCGCGTCCGAGACGGCGAAGCAGGTCGGCCCGCGCCGAATGGAGGAAGTGATAGCCCGTGAGCTCGCGGTCGAGCGTCGCCATCAGCTCGAGCCCTCGTTCCTCGCCCTCCGACATGGCGACCGCGACGGCACGGTTCAACTCCACGACCGGGCTGGACGTGATGCGGGCCAACAGGCTGTAGAGAGCGGCGACGCCCGGCCAGTCGGTCGCCTCGGCCGAGCGTGCCCGCCCGTGCTCGGCCGCGATCGCCGCCTGGAGCGCGTAGAAGCCGGGCGGCAAGCGCTCGGCGATCGCGAGCCCCTCCTGGATCTGCCCATGGTCCCACAGCCGGCGATCTTGCTCGTCCAGCAACACGAGCTCGCCGACCGGCCCGGTGCGAGCGTCGCGGCGTGAGTCCTGCAGGAGCATGAGCGCGAGCAGGCCCGCCACCTCCGGCTCCTCCGGCATCAACGATCGCAGGGTGCGGGTGAGGCGGATCGCCTCGGCACACAGCTCGCGCCGCACGAGCGCCTCGTCGGAGGTCGCCGCATAGCCCTCGTTGAAGATCAGGTAGAGGGCGGCGAGCACCGAGCCGAGCCGGTCAGGCAGCTCGTGGTCGGGAGGGACCACGTACGGGATGCGGGCGTCGCGGATCTTGCGCTTGGCGCGGACGAGGCGCTGCTGCATAGCCGGCTCGGATGTGAGGAAGGCACGCGCGATCTCGGGCGTCGAGAGCCCACCGAGGGTGCGAAGCGTGAGAGCGACGCGAGCCTCGGGCGCCAGCGCAGGATGGCAGCAGGTGAAGATCAGCCGAAGGCGATCGTCGGGAATGGAGCTGTCGTCGATCTCGTCCTCCTCGTCGCCGTGAGCCGGCACGAGCGCCTCGAGCTCGCGCACCTTGTTCTCGAGCCGGCGCCCGCGCCGGATGCGGTCGATCGCCTTGTTGCGCGCGGTCGTCGTGATCCAGGCGCCCGGCTTGCGCGGCACTCCACGCTCCGGCCACACCTCGAGCGCGACGAGGAACGCGTCCTGAACCGCCTCCTCGGCGAGGTCGAAGTCGCCGAGCACGCGGATGAGCGCCGCGACCGCCCGCCCCGACTCCTCGCGGAACAGGCGGTCGACGGCCTCCTCGGGCGTGTCTACCGCCCGGCCCCCGCTTCCTGGGTGTGAACTGCCGAGCCGGCGGCCTCGTAGTCCATCACGGGCCTGACCTCCACCGTCCCGCCGGGCATGGGGACCTTCTTCGCCCAGGCGAGCGCCTCGTCGAGGTCCTTGCAGTCGAGCAGGTAGTAGCCGCCGAGCTGCTCCTTCGTCTCGGCGAAGGGGCCGTCCGAGACGATCGGCTCGCCGCCCTCCTGGATCCGCACGATCGTCGCGGTCGCGCTCGGCTGGAGACCTTCGGCGCCGAGGTGCACGCCTGCGTCGATCGTCTCCTGAGTGAACGCGTCCCACTGCTTCATGCTCTCCGCCTGCTGCTCAGGGGTGCGGTCGGCCCACCTCGACTCGTCGCCGATGAGCGCCAGCATGTACTTCATGAGCTCCAACCTCCCGTTGTCGCCGCGGCGCCGTTCGCCGCCTTTACCTTGATGACGAACGGGCGCGGCTCGGATCGACAGCCTCAGAGTGGAATGTTGCCGTGCTTGCGGGGTGGCCGCTTCTCACGCTTGGTCAGCGTGGTCTCGAGGGCGTCACAGAGCACGGCGCGCGTTCGCCGCGGCTCGATCACGTCGTCGACGTAGCCGCGCTCGGCCGCCGTGTACGGGTTCGCAAACTGCGCCTTGTAGTCGGCGATCAGCTCGGCCCGGCGCGTCTCGGGGTCCTCGGCCTCCTCCAGCTCCTTGCGAAAGACGATGTTGACCGCTCCTTCCGGGCCCATGACCGCGACCTCGGCCGTCGGCCACGCGAAGTTGAAGTCGGCGCGAATGTGCTTCGAGCTCATCACGTCGTAGGCACCGCCGTAGGCCTTGCGGGTGATGAGCGCGATCTTCGGAACCGTCGCCTCCGAGTACGCGTACAGGAGCTTCGCGCCGTGCCGGATGATCCCGCCCCACTCCTGCGCCGTGCCGGGAAGGAAGCCGGGAACGTCGACGAAGGTGACGAGCGGGATGTTGAACGCGTCGCAGAAGCGAACGAAGCGGGCGGCCTTCACCGACGAATCGATGTCGAGCGTGCCCGCGAGCGCCTTCGGGTTGTTGCCCACGATCCCGACCGGATGCCCGCCGAGGCGCGCGAAGCCGACGACGATGTTCTCCGCCCAGAGCTGGTGCACCTCGAGGAACTCGCCCTCGTCGACCACACGGGTGACGACGTCCCGCAGGTCGTAGGGCTTCGTCGGCTCGTCGGGGATGAGCGAGTCGAGCTCGGGATCCTCCCGGTCGGGCGGGTCGGCCGGAGCGAAGTAGGGCGGCGGGTCGACGTTGTTCTGCGGCAGGAAGGAGAGGAGGTAGCGCGCGTCCTCGAGGCAGCTCTCCTCGTCGTCGGCGGCGAAGTGGGCGACGCCCGACTTGGAGGCATGCGTGAGCGCGCCGCCGAGCTCCTCGAAGGTGACCTCCTCCCCGGTAACCGTCTTCACGACCTCGGGCCCCGTGATGAACATGTACGAGGTCTCCTTGACCATGAGCACGAAGTCGGTGATCGCCGGCGAGTAAACGGCCCCACCTGCGCTCGGGCCCATGATCAGGCTGATCTGCGGGATCACGCCCGAGGCCTGGACGTTGCGCCAGAAGATCTCCGCGTAGCCACCGAGAGAGACGACTCCCTCCTGGATGCGGGCGCCGCCGGAGTCGTTGATGCCGATCAGCGGGCAGCCGAGCTTGAGCGCGAGGTCCATGACCTTGCAGATCTTCTCGGCGAAGGCCTCGGAGAGCGTGCCGCCGAAGACGGTGAAATCCTGCGAGAAGACGAACACCTTGCGACCGAAGACCGTGCCGTAGCCGGTGACGACGGCGTCGCCCCAGGGCCGCTTGTCCATCATCCCGAAGTGCGGGTTGCGGTGGCGGACGTAGCGGTCGAGCTCGACGAAGCTGCCGGGGTCGAGCAGCTTCTCGAGCCGCTCGCGCGCGAGCAGCTTCCCGCGCTCGCGCTGGCGGGCGACGGCGCGCTCGTCTCCGGAGTGGAGCGCCTCGTCGCGGAGCCGCTGAAGCGCGGCCAGCTTCGCCTCGGCGGACTGGAGATCCTCGGCCTTCGCCATGCGCGGAGCTTACTTCGGCTTGGCATGGAATCGGCACATTCCGCGCGCCACGCGTGCGGTTTTGTTCGTTAGGCTCGAAAGCGGAGGGAGGCTCGCGGCCGGCCCCCCGCGCGCGCGTCTAGAGATCGCCGGGCAGGAGCGAGAACATGACGGCGTCCCGCCGGCGGCCCTTGAAGTCCAGGAGCGAGCGGAGAACCCCGTCGCGGGTGAACCCGGCCTTCTCCGCCACGCGCTGCGAACCAATGTTGTCGGGATCGGTCGTCAGCTGGACGCGGCCGGCACCCAGCTCGTCGAATGCATAGCGCGTGAGCAATCCGAGGGCCCGCGTGGCCGCTCCGCCTCCCCGAGCACCGGCCTTGACCCAGTAGCCGATCTCGACGACCGCCATCTCGTAAACCCGGGCGCCGATGCCCCCGAGGAGCTCCCCACTCGCGCGGTCGAGAAT
>JBOHAB010000170.1:0-6440 GCA_050697655.1 Gaiellaceae bacterium | reverse complement strand
GTCGCGGTGGTCGACGACGTCTACACCACGGGCGCGACCGCCGGCGCCGCCGCGCGCGAGCTTCGCCGCGCCGGGGCGAGGGCCGTGCACGTGATCGCCTTCGCCCGCGTCGTGCGCCGCTGAGGCCGTATAGTGCGCGCGGCACCGCAGGGGCCGGGCAGACGGTTACGTCTGCGGACCGCAGGAGGGGGGATTCACGAGCACGCAGCCACGCCGCCAGGGCCGTCACGCAAGAGGTCCTCGCGCCTGTCCTGAACAGGCCGGTCGCCGCTGCGTCGGCGCTCGTTCGCCGGCGCTCGCGGGCCCCGCGTCAAGCCCCTTCGGGGACAAGCCCGGGTGCCGGTTATCCGGGCGGAAAGGAGATCGAGTTGAGTAGAACCATCTCAGCCGCCTCCCGGCCGGGACGACGGCGGCGCGCAGCCGTAGGCTTGCTCCTCGCCGTCGGCGTCTTCCTGAGTGTCGCGGCCGCGGCTTCGGCGGCGCCTCCCGGCTTCACGCCGGTCGACCCGCAGAACTGGGAGATGCCGGACGACATGGCCTGGGAGGACTATACGCCCGTCCCGGGCACGAACTGGGCGGATCCGGCGCTCGAGCCGACGATCGAGAAGTGGCGGCTCGCGCTCGTCCTCACGGACTTCGCCGACCAGCCCTTCAACATGACGCTGCCCGCGGGGAGCACCGTCTTCGGCAACCCGCAGGCGTCGGGGGCGAACCTCCCCGAGGATCAGGTTGCGCAGTTCCTCGCTGACTTCCTGAACAAGCCGAGCCTCCTCAACCATTTCAACACGATGAACAGCTACTGGATGGAGGACTCGCTCGGACGCTACGGCGTGGAGATCGTGCCCTTCGGCCCGTACCACCTGACGGGGAACCAGTGGGAGTACTGGCTCCGCGACGCGGGGAACGCCGGCTCGGCCTGCCCGACCGGCTTCGCCTGCAACCGCAACGCCCGCACGGAGGGCCGCGCCATGTGGCTCGCCGACGTCGGCCAGGACGTGGTCGACTCGTTCGACAACGTCGCGTTCGTCCAGGCCGGGCAGGACGAGAGCTCCACTTGGCAGGAGTTCGGCGAGATGATGTTCCAGACGATGGACGACGTCACGGAGCCCTTCGGCAATCCTGATCCGACGAAGCCGAACTGGGCCCCGACGCGCTACATCCCGTGGTCGTCGTTCGCGGCGGCGAAGGGCGTCTGGCCGAGCGCGGGCGGCAACACGTTCACCGCCGGCGAGAGCTCCGGCATGGGCACGTACGCCCACGAGCTGAGCCACAACCTCGGCATCGGCGACAACTACAACAACCCGTATGGAATCCCGCTCCGGCGCTCCTACACGGGTCCATGGGACATGCTCAGCCGCGGCTCGTTCAACGGCCCCGGCGGCCCGCACAAGCGCTGGTTGATCCCCTCGGACCAGGGAGGCTCGCTCGGCTCGAACCACAACGTGCGCAACCGGCTCGAGCTCGAGATCATCAAGGAGGAGAACGTCCTCCGGCTCGACCGGAACGCGCTCGACGAGTCCGGCGTGGTCGTCGCGAACATCACGGCCCGCGCCGCCGACCCGGGCCCGGACGGGCTCACCGGCGTCAATATCGAGTTGAACGCATCGCCGGACCTGGCCGACCCAACGCGGGGCGACCAGTCGCCGCCGTGCGTCGTGGCCGAGAACCCGGACTGCCCCGGACCGACGCGCAACTCGTCCGGCAATATCTCGACGAGCAGCCTCTACCAGAACTACCTGCTCGAGGTGGTGCAACGGATCGGCAACGACTCGTTCACCCCGGCGAACGGCGTGCTGATCGAGCGGACGAAGAACCAGGACAGCTCGCCCTTCGTGTGGATCATCGACGCCCACCCGGAGGACTTCAACCGGGTCGACTTCTTGCGGCCCGACGGGAGCCCGGCGATGATCTCCTATGGGGACTACCGCCAGCTCAGCGACGCGACGTTCAATGCCGGCCTCGAGTCGGGGACGGAGTACGAGTACGTCGACGAGCCGAACCGGCTCCACTTCTACGTCATCGACAAGTTCGACCGGGGCGGAGTTCGCTCCTACCAGGTCGCCGTCCGCTCGCTCGACGGTGACGGGCCGCACGCCCGCGGCGCCGACCTCGCCAACGGCAGGGTGAGCAACCGCGGCCGAAACGGCTGGACCGACTGCAGGTTCGACCTGACCAACACCGGCAGGTCTGTGCCTGCCTCGCCAGGCCATCCCGAAGACGTCGACAACTACCTGCGCCGCGACGTCTATCGCCTGTCGGCGACGATCGAGGGTGCGGGCTGGGAGACCCAACTCTACAACGCCCTCGCGACGGCCAAGGAAAGGCGCAACGTCGAGGTGCCGGTCTTCGTGACCCGAACCGGCGCCGGCCCTGAGACGGCCACCGTCACGCTGACGGCCACGTCAGAGAGCGATCCGTCCAAGACGGACACCGCGACCTGCACCGTCAGCGCAGGCGACCTCGACTAGACGAGAACGCGCGTGTCCCCCGCCGCCCGGCGGGGGCCACGGCGCCTCCAGTCCACCTCCGGACTGCCGCGCCCGGCGAGCGGGTAGGCTGCGCGCAGGACACAGAGGGAGGGTCAGATGAGACTTCAGGTAAAGGGCAAGAACGTCGAGGTCAGCGATTCCCTCAAGACCTACGCGCAGGAGAAGCTCGGGAAGCTCGAGAAGCATCTGAACGACGCTGCGCGGCTCGAGCTCGAGCTTGCGATCGAGAAGAACCCGTCCATCTCCGAGAACCAGATCGCCGAAGGGACGATCTGGACGAAAGGGCCCGTCCTGCGAGCGCGCGAGAGCTCGCCGGACATGCGGGCCTCGATCGACATGCTCGTGGAGAAGCTCGAGCGCCAGGCCCAGCGCTACCGCGACAAGCGCCGCCGGTCCAGCGCGCGCGGGTCTGCAGCCGGCGCGGCGACGGCCGAGACCATCCCGGTCGTCGCGGACGAGGAGAGCCCCGTGCTCGTGAAGACCAAGCAGTTCGCGGTGAAGCCGATGACCCCCGAGGAGGCGGTGCTCCAGCTGGAGCTGATCGGCCACGACTTCTTCGTCTTCCAGAACGCGGAGACGACGGACGTCAACGTCGTCTACCGCCGCCGCGACGGCAACTTCGGGCTGATCGAGCCCCAGTTGGCCTAGTGCCACACGACGAGATCAGCGACCCGCGCGCGTTTCGCTGGGTCGAGAGCGGGGTTTCCGGTCTCGCGCGCGCCCGCGAATGGGACGCGACCGCGATCGCCGAGGTGCCCGAGCTCCGGTGGACCGAGGCGGGCGAGCTCGATTTTCGCGTGCTCGGAGACGGCTCCGTCGTCGGCGACGTCGCGCCCGCGGTCCTCGCGGAGCTGACCAAGGATCTCGGCATCGCCGCGCCGTATGCGGCGCGCGCCGTGCGCCAGAACGAGACGGAGTGGATGGTGGGCGCCCTCCAGCTCGACTCCGAGCTGGTGGAGCTTCCGAGCGGCATTGCCGCGCTGACGCTGGAGGCGGCCGTCCCGCCGGAAGGCGAGACGATGTACCTCGTGGACGGCGAGATCCAGACGGACGACCCGCGCGGCGCCGAGGCGGAGGCGTTCGAGCAGCTGGTCGAGCGGGGCGCAGCCCGGTTTCGGGCCTTCGTCGCGAGGGCCGACAGGTTGGAGGACGGCCGCTGGGAGCTGACCGTCGATCCTCTTTAGGAGTCTCTAAGGACCAGGCAGCTACTCTGAATCGATGCCCCAGAACTACGGTGCCCTCGAGAAGGTCCTGCGGATCGGCGAAGGACGCCGCCTCAAGCGGCTCGCCCAGCAGGCCGACTACGTCACCTCGCTCGAGCCCGATTTCGAGCGGCTCTCCGCTGCCGAGCTCGCGGCCAAGACCGGCGAGTTCCGCCAGCGCCTGGACAACGGCGAGTCTCTCGACGAGCTGAGCTTCGAGGTATTCGCGGCCGTCCGCGAGGCGGCCAAGCGCTCGGTAGGGATGCGCCCCTTCGACGTCCAGGTGATGGGCGCGGTAGTGCTCCACGAAGGTGACATCGCCGAGATGAAGACCGGCGAGGGGAAGACGCTCGTCGCCACCATGCCGCTCTTTCTGAACGCGCTGCCCGGTCGCGGCGTCCACCTCGTGACCGTGAACGACTACCTGGCCAAGCGCGACGCCGAGTGGATGGGGCCCGTCTACGAGGCGCTCGGCATGCGCGCCTCGTTCATTCGCAACCAGATGCCCTTCGCGGAGCGCAAGGAGGCCTACGCGGCCGACATCACCTACGGGACCAACTCCGAGTTCGGTTTCGACTACCTCCGCGACAACATGGCCACGTCCCTCCAGGGAACCGTCCAGCCGAGCCATGCCTACGCGATCGTCGACGAGGTTGACTCGATCCTGATCGACGAGGCGCGGACGCCGCTGATCATCTCGGGCGAGCCCGAGACCGCGGCTCGGACGTACTACGACTTCGCGCGGATCGCCAAGGGGCTCGAGGGCGTCCCCGCCAAGTTCGTGCCCAAGGGCGAGAAACGGCTGGAGGACGACGCGGACTACGAGTACGACGAGAAGTTCAAGACTGTCTCGCCGCGCGAGTCGGCCATCGACGCCGTCGAGCGTGCGCTCGGGATCGAGAACCTGTACGACCCCCGCAACGCGCAGCTCGTCAACCACCTGATCCAAGCACTGAAGGCGGAGTCGCTCTACCAGCGCGACGTCGACTACGTCGTGCAGGACGGCGAGGTCAAGATCGTCGACGAGTTCACCGGCCGCATCATGGAAGGCCGGCGCTGGTCGGAGGGGCTCCACCAGGCGGTCGAGGCCAAGGAGGGCGTCGCCATCCGCGAGGAGCACGTCACCTTGGCGACGATCACGCTGCAGAACTACTTCCGCCTCTACGAGAAGCTGGCCGGGATGACGGGCACGGCGAAGACCGAGGAGAAGGAGTTCCAGGAGATCTACAACCTCTCCGTCGTCGAGATCCCCACCAACGTCCCGATCGCCCGCGCCGACGAGAACGACTACATCTACAAGACGCGCGAGGCGAAGTACGACGCGGTGATCGCCGACATCCTCGAGCGCCACGAGGTCGGGCAGCCGGTCCTCGTGGGCACGATCTCGGTGGAGGTCTCCGAGCACCTCGCCAACCTGCTCACGCGCGCTGGGGTCAAGCACAACGTCCTCAACGCGAAGCAGCACGAGCGCGAGGCGGAGATCATCAAGGATGCTGGCGAGCCCGGCGCGGTCACGATCGCCACGAATATGGCGGGTCGCGGCGTCGACATCAAGCTCGGCGAGGGCGTCGTGGAGCTCGGGGGCCTCTACGTGCTGGGCACGGAGCGGCACGAGGCGCGGCGTATCGACAACCAGCTACGCGGCCGCTCGGGCCGCCAGGGCGACCCTGGCGAGTCGCGCTTCTACCTCTCCGCCCAGGACGAGCTCGTCCGCCTCTTCGCCGGCGACCGCATCTACAACATCATCGAGCGCTTCAAGCTCCCCGACGACCAGCCAATGGAGGCCTCGATCCTCTCGAAGCAGATCGAGAACGCCCAGAAGAAGGTCGAGGAGCAGAACTTCGTCTCGCGCAAGAACGTCCTCAAGTACGACGACGTCATGAACGTGCAGCGGATGGTCATCTACGAGCAGCGCCGGGCCGTCCTCGACGGCGCCGACCTCTCTGAGGAGATCGGCGGCTGGATGGACGAGTTGATCGCGCGCATCGTCTACGAGCACACGGCCTCCGAGTACAAGGAGGAGTGGGATCTCGACAGCCTCTTCGCGGAGATGCAGGCGCTCTACGAGACAGAGGTCTCGCCGGACGAGGTGAGCGAGACGACGACGACCGAGGAGCTGATCGAGGACTTCCAGGAGGACGCCCGCGACGCCTACGAGGCGAAGGTCGAGGAGTACGGCGCCGAGCTCATGCGCGAGGTCGAGCGCTACCTCGTCCTGCAGGTCGTGGACGTGCGTTGGCGCGAGCACCTCGAGTCGATGGAGTACCTGCGCGACGGGATCCACCTCCGCGCCATGGCTCAGAAGGACCCGCTCTCCGAGTACCGCTCCGAAGGCCACGGCATGTTCGAGGAGCTGACGGCGACGATCCAGGAGGAGATCGTTCGCTACCTCCTCCGCATCCAGATCGAGCGTCCGCCCGAGCAAGGCGAGCTGCAGCCCGCGGCGAGCGGGCCCGACGGCGGCCCGAACGGCGGCGGTCTCAGCTACGAGCACGAGTCCACGGCCGGCTCGGACGCGATCCGCGCCGCCGGCGCCAACGAGGCGGCGCTCCAGCGGGCGCGCGCGGGCTCCGCGGCCACGGCCTCGGCGGGCGCCGGAGCCGGTGCCGCGACGACGGTATCAACGGGCGGCCAGCGCATCGTCGCCGAGGCGGACCGCGTGGGCCGGAACGACCCGTGCCCGTGCGGCTCGGGCAAGAAGTACAAGAAGTGCCACGGCGCGTAACGGAACTGCGCCGAGGCCCCGACG
>JBOHAB010000169.1:0-6556 GCA_050697655.1 Gaiellaceae bacterium | reverse complement strand
CTGCATCGGCCACCCGACCGGCCGCAAGATCAACCGGCGGCCTCCCTACGAGCTGGACTTCGAGCGGATCTGCGAGGTGGCGGTCGAGACGGGGACGTTTCTCGAGATCAACGCCCAGCCGGACCGGCTCGACCTGACCGATACGCTCGCGCGCGCCGCGGTGGAGGCCGGCGTGCGCCTCGTCGTCTCGACCGATGCGCACCGTCTGCACGAGCTCGACAACCTCGAGCTGGGTGTCGCGCAGGCCCGGCGAGGCTGGGTCACGCCTGAGCAGGTCGTGAACACGCGCTCCTGGGCCGAGGTGAAGAAGCTCATGAAGAGATGACCGCCGCTCGCCTCCGGCTCGCTCCCGTGGGGGAAACCATGTTCCCCCCACGTGCCCCCTTCTTTGAGACAGTGAGGGAACCTTCCGGTTCCCTCACACACCCTCCCCGCGCCCCTCGGCCAGGGTCCGGCCGATGAGCGACTTCCGCGACGACGCTGCGGCTACGTCCGAGTGGGTGGCGCGGTACCTCGAGGGCGTGCGGGAGCTGCCTGTCCTCGCTCAGGTGGAGCCGGGTCGGATCAAAGCTGCGCTGCCTACCTCGCCGCCCGACGGGCCGGAGCCGTTCTCGGCAGTGCTGGACGACCTCGACGAGATTCTGCTTCCCGGGATCACGCACTGGAACCACCCGCGCTTCTTCGCCTACTTCGCCATCTCTGGCAGCGAGCCGGGGATCCTGGCGGAGTTCTTGACCGCGGCGCTGAACGTGAACGCGATGCTCTGGCGCACCTCGCCGGCCGCGACCGAGCTCGAAGAGGTGGCCGTCGACTGGGTACGACAGCTGCTCGGCCTGCCGGACGGCTTGCACGGCCACATCGAGGACACGGCGTCCACGTCGACGCTCGCGGCGCTGACCGCGGCGCGCCACCTGCGGCCGGGCGGCTCGATTCTCTGCTCCGAGCATGCGCACTCCTCGATGGACAAGGCGGCCCGGCTCCTCGGGGTGCCGCTGCGCAAGGTCGCCACGGACGACCAGCTGCGCATGCGTCCGGAGGCTCTCGCGGGAGCTCTTGGCCAGGGCGAGACGGCCGCCGTCGTCGCCACAGTCGGGACTACCTCGACCAGCGCCGTCGACCCCGTCGCCGCGCTGGCGCCGCTGTGCGCCGAGGCGGGCGCCTGGCTGCATGTCGATGCCGCCTACGCGGGCTCGGCCATGGTCTGCGAGGAGAATCGCTGGGCCTTCGCAGGCATCGAGCGCGCGGACTCCCTCGTCGTCAACCCCCACAAGTGGCTTCTCACGCCGATCGACTGCTCCCTTCTCTACACGCCGCACCCGGAGATCCTGCGGGAGGCGTTCAGCATCGCTCCCGTGTACCTCCGCGCGAGCGAGGAGGGCGTCACGAACCTGACGGACTACGGACCCGCGCTCGGTCGCCGCTTCCGCGCGCTCAAGCTCTGGGCCGTGATCCGCTGCTACGGCAAAGAGGGTCTTCAGGCCGTGATCCGTGAGCACCAGCGCCTTGCCCGGCTCTTCGGCTCGTGGGTCGAGGAAACGCCGGGGTGGCAGGTCGTCGCGCCCGTCGGCTTTTCGCTCGTCTGCTTTCGGCGGGACGGCTCCGACGAGGAGAACGAGGCGATCCTCGAGCGAGTCAACGCGACCGGCGAGGTCTTCCTCTCCAACACGGTCCTCGACGGTCGCTACGTGCTTCGCCTTGCCGTCGGCCATCACCGGACGACGGAGGACGACGTGCGCCGGGCGTGGGAGCTCCTACAGGAGTCGTAGGAGCCCGGCCATCTCCTCTGGGCCGGCCACGACGAGGTCGGCCGCCTCGCGGAGCGCGGGCGGGCCCTCGGCTGAGGCGACCGCGACGCAGACCGCGTGCTCGAGTCGGGCGTCCCTGAGCCCGGCGAAGCCGTCCAGGTCAGTCGTGTCGTCACCCGCGTAGAGGCCGAGGCGCGCGCCGGAACGCGCCAGCAGGGCCCGGACGGCCGTGCCCTTGTGGGCCTCGACCGGAGGGCGTATCTCCAGCACCTTGCGGCCCCAGCGCGCGTCGAGGCCTTCCGCCCTCGCCCGGTCGGCAACTCGCTCCAGCCCCGCGCGGGCCGCTGCCTCGTCCTCTGCCTCGCGGTAGTGGTAGGTGAGGGAGAGCGTCTTGTCCTCGACCGGGAGCCCGACGGCGTCGCGAAAGCGGGCGATCTCCGCCGCCAGCTCGTGCGCGTGCGGATCGAGCTCGAGGCCGTGGTTTCCGACGATCTCGATCCCGTCCACGCCGACGAGCCGGCGCCCGTCCTCACCCGCGCGCCCGCTGACGCAGGCGACGAGCCCGTAGCGGCCCGCCAGGCGTGCCAGCTCCGCGCGGGTGTCCTCGGGTATAGCGGCGAGCTCCGGGCGTGGCGCAATGGGAGCGAGCGTGCCGTCGACGTCGAGGACGAGCGCGCTCCGCTCGGGCGATTGGACGAAGGGTGCAAGGAGCGCCGCGGCCTCCATCGGCCCGCCTAGGATACGGCCGTGCCGCCGACACGCTCGCTTCTCCTGCTCGCGGGCGTCGGCGTCGCGGCCGGCTTCCTGAGCGCGCTCTTCGGGGTCGGCGGCGGTGTCATCGTCGTTCCCGCGCTCGTGCTCCTGCTGCGCTTCGACACGAGGTCGGCGACGGCGACGTCGTTGGCGGCCATCGGCATCACCGCGCTCGCCGGCACATTCTCCTTCTCGCTCTTCGACCACGTGCATTGGGACTCGGCAGCCCTCGTCGGCCTGCCTGCGCTCGTCGGCTCGATCGCAGGGGTGCGGCTGCAGGAGCGCATCTCGTCGAAGGTGCTCACCCGGCTCTTCGCAGTCTTCATCGTCGCCGTCGCCGTCGTCCTCTTCCTCGAGTGAGCACGACGACCGTCATCCTCGCGCTCTCCCTCGGTTTCGGCGCCGGCATGCTCTCCGGCCTCTTCGGCGTCGGTGGGGGAGTTCTCTTCGTCCCGACTCTCGCGCTCGTCGTCGGGCTGAGCCAGCTCGACGCGCAGGCGACCTCGCTCGCGGCGATGATCCCGGTCGTCGTCTTCGGCGCCTGGCGGCAGCACCAGGCAGGAAACGTTCGTTGGAAAGCCGGCATCGCCCTCGGCCTTGCTTCCGTGCTCGGCGTGGTCGGCGGAGCGGCGCTGGCGACCTCGCTCGACGAGGAGTTGCTGCGGAGCCTCTTTGCGGTGCTCCTCCTCCTCGTCGCTGCGCAGCTCTTCTGGTCGACGCGTGGCGCTTGACAGGCCGATAATCTCCTGATGGTGAGCCACCGCGTCGTCCCAGCGGCCTTCGTTGCCCTCGCGGTTCTCGTGCTGGGCGCCTCCGCCGCAGCACAGAGCGCCCCGAGCTCGTCCGCGCAAGCCTTCGGCATCCAAGTCGTGCTCCCTGACGGAAGCGTCGCCTCGTCGTCGGCCGTCTCGGCGCCCCCGAGCGGCGAGGCCGGCGAAGGAGGCTGGAGCTACGGGGACGGCGCCGTCGTCTCCGGCGGGCTCTCGACCTCGGCGCGCACGACGGCGGAGGGAGCGCGCTCGTCGGCGAGGGGAAGCGCCTCCGTCAGCTCCGTGTCGCTCTTCGGAGGCGACATCACGGCCGACCGAGTCTCGGTCAGGGCGAACGCCCGCGCTTCCGGTAGGGGAGCGAGCGGTGATGTCTCCGCCTCGTCGGTCTCGAACCTCGTCGTCCTCGGCAAGGCGGTGGGAGCCGGCCGGAACGGCCGCGTGCCGCTCGGGGACTGGGGCTACGCGATCACGCTGGAGAGCGCGGCCGTAGAGAGCAACGGCAACCGGTTCGGGCACCGAGGGTTCGTCACGGGGCTCCATGTCGTCTTGACGGAAGCCCACGGGGGCCTGCCTGGGGGAACGGAGATCATGGTCGGCTACGCGGAGGCCGCCGCGAGCGCGCCGAAGCCCAAGCCGCCGAAGCCTCCGCCTCCGCCCAAGCCTCCGACCGAGCCCGAGCCCGACCCCGACCCCAAGCCCGAGCCGAAGTCCCAGCCTGACAGCGGGCCTCCAAAGGAGCCGCTGCCGTCTTCCACCCCGCAGGTGCTTCCGACCGTGCGGACGCCTCCGCCCAACGTCGACCCCAAGCTGACCGATGCCGGGTACGTGTTCCCGATCTACGGCCCGGCCTCGCCGACCGACAGCTTCGGCGCTCCGCGCACGACGACATGGCACCACGGAGTCGACATCTTCGCCCGGCTCGGGGCGCCGGTGCTCGCCGTGGCGGACGGGACGCTCTTCAACGTGGGCTGGAACGACGTGGGCGGCAACCGCCTCTGGGTCCGCGACGGGGCCGGCAACGAGTTCTACTACGCGCATCTCTCCGCCTACTCGTCCCTCGCCAAAGAGGGGGCGACCGTCAAGGCCGGCGACGTGATCGGCTTCGTCGGCACGACCGGCGACGCCGCGGGGACGCCGCCCCACTTGCACTTCGAGATCCATCCGCGCGAGCTGATCTGGATGGGCTACGACGGCGCCATCGACCCGTATCCCTACCTGGTCGCGTGGCTCCGCCTCGACGACCTCAAGTTCGGCTCCTGGTCGCCCGGCCCCGGCCCGGCCCCGCAGGCGGGCGCCGTCCTCCTCCAGGCGGACGACATCTCCTCGCTCTCAGGCCTCGGCGACGACACGCTCGCGTCGTACCTGATCGTCCCCGAGCTGTTCGGCGAAAGCGACCCAGGCCCGGTCATCGTCGGAGCCCAGCCGGGCTTCAGCGGCTAGTCCTCCCCCCACAGTCCTGGATGGCCACGCCCGGGGCCCGACCCCCGCCACGGCCGCCCGGGACAGACGCCAAGGCCGGACCCTGGCGGACGTGCTCGAGCCGGGAACGTTCAGACCTCTTGTCGCTCCGTCGGCGCAATTATGGCCGTGTTCCTGACCGTCTCTGGAGCCGCATGCGGCGCGGAGCGGGACGACCTTCGAGATCTCGCAGGGGAAGGAGGTCGCGAGCGAGCCGGGCTCGGATACGACCCGAACCACGATCTACTTCCTGACCGACGACGACGCGGCCCCGATCGGAGTGAGGCGTACGATCAGCGCAGAGTCGCCCTATGCCCGGGAGGCGCTGAGGGCGCTCCTCGCGGGGCCGACACGAGGAAGCGCAGAACGGGATCACGACCGCCATTCCGGAGGGCACGCGCCTTCTTGCGATGACCTTCGAGCGCCATGGGGCTGGGACATCCATGCCGGTTGCCCCGGGACAGAGACCGTGCCCTGCGAAAGCTTCGTCGCGCTCCCCTAGGAGCTACTGCTCGTTCGTCTGCTGCTCGAAGGGCTGCTCGGGGCCGAGGATCTTGTCCTTCAGCCACTTGCGGGTCTGCGGGCCCGTGGCCGGGTTGAAGAGGACGCCGAGCGTGATGCCCGTGAGGAGCAGGGTGACGTTGCGCGTCGTGTGCGACTTCTTGCCCTGCGCGCGCTCGCCCGCCTTGCGGAGCTCCTCGGCGGCCGTCCGCAGCTGGGCCTGGATGTCCTTGTCCGTCGCCGCCTTCGTGGCGAGGGCCTGGACGCCGCGGCCGCCGATCAGGTCGTCGTAGATCGTCCGCGCCGACGCGTAGGCGTTCTTGACGTGCTCGTGCAGCTCCTCGTCCCGCGCGAGGCGGTCGACGTAAGGCCGGGCGGTGTCCACGGCCTGGTTCACCTTCTCCTTCATGCTCGTTCCTTTCGTTTCGCGTTCGCCGAGATTATCTACCCTCGCGCCGCGCGGGGAAACTCCTCGACGGTCGCGGCGGGGAAGGCGGCCTCGAGCACGTCGTCGATCGCGTCGGCGAGGACGAAGCGAAGCGAGGCGCGCACGTCGTCCGGGAGCTCGTCCAGATCGGCCTCGTTCTCCTTGGGGAGGATGACCGTGCCGATGCCCGCGCGCTCGGCTGCGAGGGCCTTCTCCTTGACGCCGCCGATCGGGAGCACCTGGCCGGTGAGGGTGATCTCACCGGTCATGGCCACGTCCTCGGAGACCGGCACGCCGGTGGCCAGGGAGGCGAGCGCAACTGCCATGGCCGTTCCGGCCGAGGGCCCGTCCTTCGGGACGGCGCCGGCAGGGACGTGGATGTGCACGTCGCGCTCCGCGAACCAGTCCGAGTCGAGGCCGAGCGCCCCCGCGTGGCCGCGAACCCAGGAGAGAGCCGCCTGCGCGGACTCGCGCATGACGTCGCCGATCTGGCCGGTGACGGTCAGCTTGCCGCTCCCCGGCATCGCGGTCGCCTCGACGAAGAGCACGTCACCGCCGACCGGCGTCACCGCGAGCCCGGTTGCCACGCCGGGGTCGGACGTGCGCTTGCGCGCCTCGGCGGAGAAGCGCCGCTTGCCGAGCCAGGCGCGCACGCGGCGCTCGTCCACGCGTGCGCCCTTGCGCTTCCCCTCCGCGATCGCGCGCGCGGCCTTCCGGCAGAGCGCGGCGATCTCGCGGTCGAGGTTCCTGACCCCTGCCTCCCGCGTGTACTCGCGGACGAGCAGGCGCAGGCCCTTTTCGGTGAAGGTGACCTGCTTCGCCGCGAGCCCGTGCGCCTCGAGCTGCGTCGGGACGAGGTAGCGGCGCGCGATCCCCACCTTCTCGTCCTCCGTGTACCCGGC
>JBOHAB010000168.1:0-6569 GCA_050697655.1 Gaiellaceae bacterium | reverse complement strand
GGAATCCCAGGGCCGGCGAGAGCGAGACGACCGCCAGCTGCCCGCGTGAGGGGACCCAGAGTCCGCAGTCGAGGGACGGGCCGCTTCGCCCGAGCGTGAGGGTCGCGAGGCTGAGTGAGCGCGGACGGCAGCCGTCCTGGCTGGCGAAGACGAGACTGCCCGGAAGCTCACCCGGCTCGGGCAGCCCGGCCCCGGTGAGACGCGACTCCTCGGGCGGATCGAGAACTGTCTGCGAGGCGGCTCCCCCGCGGACGGCGTCGTAGGTCGCCGCCAGCGCAAGCGCCAAGACCGCGCCGAGGACGAGCCCCGAGACGGCTCGCCCGGTCGTCACGGCAGAGGAAGCGCGGTCACGGGCGCGCCGCCTCGTAGACGGCGGAGTAGTCGAGCGGCCCGGCCCCACGTTCCTGCGCCCTCCGGTACCCATCCCGGCTGGCGGCGGCCACGGGCGCTTCCAGGCCGTGGGCGGCCGCCAGCTCGAGCGCCAGATCGAGGTCCTTCGCCATTAGCTGGAGGGAGAAGAGCGGCTCGTAGTCCCGTGAGGCCGGATGCTCCGCCGAGACTCCGTCCACCGGAAAGCGGGTGCGGAGGACGCGCGAGTCGCCCATCGAGCTGGTCAGGTGGCTGTAGAGGACGCCTTGGTCGATCCCTTCCCGCTGGGCGAGGGCGCAGGCTTCTGCGATCGCGACCATCGTCGCTCCGGCGATCATGTTGTTGCAGAGCTTCGCCGCCTGGCCGGCGCCGGAGGCCCCTACACGAAGGACGAGGCTGCCGAGGGTCTCGAGCAGCGGGCGCCACGCGGCAAAGGCCTCGGGGCTTCCTCCGACCATGACGGTGAGCGAGCCCGCCTCGGCCCCTCGCGGCCCCCCGCTGACCGGCGCGTCGAGCGAGTCGATGCCCGACCGGTTCAGCTCGGCCGCGAGCGCGCGTGCGAGCGCCGGCGGGCCGGTGGACATGTCCAGAAGGGCAAGGCCGCGCCTAGCCCCCGCCCGGATCCCGCCGGGCCCGAGGACGACGTCCTCCACCGCTGCGGGCGAGGGCAGTGAGAGGAGTGCGACGTCGGACCCGGCCGCCGCCTCGGCCGGAGTGGCGGCGACCGGCGTCTCGAGCAGCGCCGCGCGGGCCGGGTCGGCGTCTACCGCAACGAGCTCGTGCCCGGCCGCGACGAGGTTCCTCGCCATCGGCAGGCCCATTGTCCCGATCCCGATGAACGCCACCCGCGCCATGGGTCAGACGGAGCCCGAAGCGAGCTCGCTGCCGAAGGCCGGCAGCCGCGCGAGCGGACGTCCCGAGGAGGCCAGCGCAACCCAGACGACGATCTCGTCGTCGAGCGGGGCGTCGGCTATCCGCACCTCGAAGGTCTGGTGATGGGAGCGAACCGTGTGGTCGTCCTTGTGCTTGAGCGCCAGGTCGATCGCGGCTCCGGCGGGGCCGCGCTTCTCCGCGGACGGAAGGAGAGCGCTGCCGCCGACGGGATCCCTGACGAAGTTCCCGAAGCGCAAGTTGTGGATGATGGCCGACCCGTGCTCGACCTCACCCCCGAGGCCGACAAGCGCGCCCTTGCCGTAGCCCTCGACCTCCGCGGCGCCGAGAGCGTCGAGCGCGCGCTCGGTCAGCAGCCGGCCGAGCGGCTCGCAGTAGGCGTCCGCCAGGGCAGCGAGATCCTCGACGAAGCGTCCCGCGAGCGGGTTGGCGACCACCGCCCCTGCCGCCGCGACGAGCGCCGGTGGCTCGACCGGCCGGCCCGCCTCGGCCCGCACCTCCTCGACGATCACGCAAAGCTTCCGGAGGCCGTCCATCGCAACCAAGCATAGGCCCTGGGCACTAGACGAAGACCGAGAAGGACTGGGCCGGCACCAGCCGCGAGTTCGTGCTCACACGCAAGGACGGCATCCAGCACCGCGCCTTCTTCCAGCTTCCGCTTAGGACATCACATCCACCAGCGAGAGGAGCCTCCGGCGACGGGCGCTCCTCCTCCACATGCCCATGGCAGGGGCACACCCCGAGTCGGTCCGGGCCGCCGCGCTCGGAAGGGACTGCTAGCCGTGCTTGATCGCTGGTGCGCTGGCAAGGCTTCCGCTGATGGCGGCCACGAAGCGCTCGATGCCATGTGCGTCTTCCTCGGTGTGATCGGGGTTCAGCTCGGTGATGGTGACTCCCGCGAGGCGCGGGCTCGCCAACAGGGTCTCCAGCGCTTTCAGGGCGTGGTCGTAGGCAAGCCCTTCGTTGCGGCCCCAATTCTCCGAGAGGGGCACGTCTGTGAAATCGATGACGTCGACGTCAAAGTGAACCAGCAGTCGCTCACAGCGATCCTCGAGTAGCTCTCGTGCTCGAAGCGCGGCTTGCTCCGGGCCGGCGGAAACCTGGTCGACCGGGATTACCCCGATGTTGCGGCGGTCGATCACGGAGCGCTCGAACGGCGTCGCCTGCTCGTTCCCCCAGGCGAAGAGGGTGACTTGATCGGCTTCGAGCAGCGGCGTGCGGGTGCCGACGTTCACCAGTTCCGGCGCCGCTCCTTCCTCGCCCAGCATGTGGGCCAAACCCATCCAGTCCAGGGCGCCCTCGCGGACGCTACTTGGCACGTTGAGATCGGCGTGCGTGTCGAAGTAGACCAGCCCAAGCCGTTCTCTACTTGTGAGATGCCCGGCGACCGTGCCGATGCCGACCGTGCAGTCGCCGCCGAGCACCACGGTCGCCTCGCCTGCACTGACGGCATCGCCCACCCGCTGCGCGGTGTCGGCCGCAATCTCTACGACCTTGCCCAGGTTCTGGGCGCGCCGGTTGTCTCGGTCAGGGCGCCAGCGCCACGTCTCGCGATCCCCGTGGTCGCGCACCTGAACGCCAGACTGCCGCAGCGACTCGACCAAGCCCGCCTCCCGGAGCGCGCGCGGCGCCTGCTCCTGGCCCGGAGCGAAGGCCCCGGCGCTGGTAGGCACGCCGATCAGCCCCAACGGTCGACTCACGTCCGCAAACTAGCCCTTTCTCGCTCGAATCGACTTGCTGACTTTCGAGGCCCCTGCCGCTGCGGCAAGCTCGCCGGTGCGGCGCGGGCCCGCGCCGACGTCCTGCCTCTGAGTCGTTGTCGCTTTGCGAAGATCCGGCCGTGCAGTGGCTCCCTGAGGACTTCCGGCACCCGCTGCGGGTCGAGCTTCCGACCGGCCACCACCTACGTCCGATCCGCGAAGCGGACGTCGATATCGACTATCCCGCGGTCATGGGCTCGCGCGAGCGGCTGTGGGCCAAGTACGGCAAGGCGTGGGGCTGGCCGCCCGCGGACATGAGCTACGAGGCCGACCGAAAGGATCTTGCGCGCCACGAGGCTGAGATCGCGGCGCACGAGAGCTTCAACTACGCCGTGCTCGAAGAGGAGGAGACCGCGATTCTCGGTTGTGTGTACATCGATCCGCCGGACGCGCAGTCGCCGGCGGGTGTGGACGCGGTCGTCTCCTGGTGGGTGGTCGACGAGGCTGTCGGCACGGAGCTCGAGCGCACTCTCGATCAGTTCGTGCCTCGCTGGCTGACCGAGACGTGGGAGGTCGGCTTGGTGCGCTACCGGCCCTGATCCGGCCGCGGGCTGACGGCTTCCACGCACGGAGAATGTGCCAATGGGCTTCCCCGCGGCCTCGCTGGACGGCCGCGGGCGACCTCTACATACCCATGGCGTGGTTACAAGTTGCCTCTGAGCAGGGATTTCTTGCCCTCACGCGCCGCGCGACATCACGATGACAACACCTGCAAGGTGCTCTACGAGCCGGGTTATCGCCATGATCGCGTTCTCAACGGTGCTGCCGCGAATGACGGGCGGGTTCATGGCCAGCCGCGCGGCGACCGCGGCGCGCTCGGCTGGCCGGACGGACTAGGTCGTCTCTTCCGGGGCGAGCCCCATGGCCGGCTCGGGCGGCGTCGGTCTCATCCGCTTCCAGATGAGGTCGAGCACGACCGCCAGGAGGGTAATCGCGACGATGGCGGTGAACGTCTCCGGCGAGTTCCGGACGGTGTCGACCGCGAAGAAGACGAGCACGATCGCGGTTGCAGCCGCACCCAGCAGCACGATCGAGCCGCGCGCTCCCGTTCCCGAGCGCCGACGGAATCCGGCTGCGCCGACCAGGAGGAAGATGACGAGCGAGCACGCGCTGCCGACGGAGGCGATGGCGGAGAGGTTCACGAGGTTGGAGACCACGAGAACGATCGCCGCCGTGATCAGCATCCCGGCGTTCGGGCCGAGCCTGGAGCCGCGACCGAAGACAGGCGGGAACTGGCCGACATCTGCGAGCATCGCCGTCAGCCCGGAGGAGGCGTAGAGCGTCGCGTTCACCGACGATGCCGTCGCCAGCAGGGCGGCGACCGCCATGACCGTGAAGCCGGTGTCTCCGAGCGCCGGTCGGGCCGCCTCCGCGATCGCGGTCTCGCCGTACCCGATCACCTCGTCGACGGTCAAGGTGCCGAAGACGCCGAGCGAGATCAGCAGGTAGAGACCGGCCGTCACGCCGAGCGCCATATACATGGCCGTCGGGAGCTCCCGCGCCGGGTCGCGCAGGTCTCCCACCGTGAACGTGATCACGCTGAAGCCGAGGTAGGCGAAGAACGTCAGCGCGACGCTGGCAATAATGTCGGAGAAAGACGGGTAGCCGCTGAAGGCGAGCAGATCGGGGTCGATGTCGACGATCGTGACGGCGATGAAGACCGCGAACACGCCGAGCAAGAGAACGACGATCAGCGACTGCGCGCGGTCGACGATCCGCGAGCCCACCAGGTTGATCGCGGCCATGACGGCGACGATGGCCGACGTGAAGACGTTGTCCCACCAGGCCGCTGCGTCGTCGCCGACGAAGAGCGAGGTCGCGTAGCTCCCGAAGGCGACGGCGACCATCGAGCAGACGATCACGATCGCGGCGAAGTACCCGAGCCACGAGGCGATGCCGACCAGGCGGCCGTTCCCGAATCCTTCGAGCAGGTAGGCGATCAGCCCGCCGGACGACGGGTACCGGACGCCCAGCTTGACCACGTTGTAGCCGAGCAACGCCGCCACGACGCCCGCGAGCAGGAAGGAGAGCCAGACCGCCGAGCCCGCCACCACCGCTGCCTCCCCCAGAAGCGCGAAGATGCCGGCGCCGACCATGGCGCCGATCCCCAGGAAAGCCGCGCCGCGAACGGTCATGTCACTCGACGATCTGCAGCTCGTGCGACGTGTTGTTCAGGCGCCGGCCGCCCTCCTCCGTCACAGTGACGATGTCCTCGATCCGGACGCCGAAGCGGCCGGAGAGGTAGACGCCCGGCTCGATCGAGAAGCACATGCCCGGCTCGAGCGCGCGCGTCTCCCCTTCGACCATGTACGGAGGCTCGTGGGTGGTCAGGCCGATCCCGTGCCCGGTGCGGTGGATGAACTGCTCGCCGTAGCCCGCGTCGGCGATCACGCTCCGCGCGGCGCGGTCGATCTCCTGGCACTTTACTCCCGTCCGCACGGCCTCGAAGCCGGCCTGCTGCGCCCGGCGGACGATCTCGTAGACCTCGCGCTCCTCGTCCGACGGCTCGCCGACGTGCACGGTGCGGCTCGTGTCCGAGCCGTAGCCGTCCTTGATCCCGCCGAAGTCGAGCACGACCATGTCGCCCTCCTCGATCACCCGCTCGCTCATCTCGTGGTGCGGGTTGGCCCCGTTGGGGCCGGAGCCGACGACGGTGAAGTCGACCTCGGAGTGCCCGTGCTCGCGGAGGAACCCGGCGAGATCGGCGGCGACGTCGCTCTCGCGGCGTCCGGCGAAGCGGACCTTCGCAATCTGCTCGAAGGTCGCGTCGGCGGCCGCGCCGGCGGCGGCGAGCCGTTCGAGCTCGTCGGCGTCCTTGACCGCACGCAGCATCGGCAGCGTGCTCGTCATCGAGGCGTAGGACGAGCCCGGCAGGGTCTGCTGGAGCCCGAGCACGTGCATCGCCCAGGCCGAGTCGGAGATCGCGTAGCGGCCCGCAGGGTCGAGCAGCTCCGCCGTCGCGGCGTAGGGGTCGCTGCCGTCTTTCCAATCCGCGAGCGATACGGCGGCACCGCCCGGCGCGGCCTCAGCGTCGGGACGCTCGAGGATCGGCACGATCATCGACGGGTCGCGCCCGGCCTGGAGCGCGAGCATCGTGATCCGCTCGGTGATTGCGATCGGCTCGTAGCCTGTGAAGTAGAGGAGGTCCGGACCGGGCGTGACCAGCACGCCGGTCAGCCCCGCTTCCTCGGCCTGCGTGGTGGCGCGCTCCATCCTGCGTGCGAAGTCCTCCATGGTGAACGGACGAACCATCTGTAGTCCGCCTCCTTCCGCCTAGCGCTCCGGGTTGCCCGGCGAGCTGAGCGCCGGCTGGATCGGGATCGTGTGGGTGACCACCGCAGCGGCCGCAGCGCGGTCGACCGCCCGTGCGCGGACGGGGCGGTAACGGGCCATGAGCGCAATGAGCAGAATGCCGAGCGCGGCCCAGATCGCCATCAAGAGCGACGACCTCGAGAGCCCGGCCGCCAGCGCCTGGGAGGCCGATTCGCCCGCGTCCAGCTGATTGTTCGTGACGGAATTGTTCACCATCGCGACCACGGCCACGGCCAC
>JBOHAB010000167.1:0-6580 GCA_050697655.1 Gaiellaceae bacterium | reverse complement strand
CGGCGAGCGTGAACATCGTCTCGATCAGCCACTCGAATTGAAGCGCGGGTCGCACCTCGCAGAGGAAGCGGGCCTCGCTCTCGCCCGCGTTCCAGAAGCGGTGGGGAGTCCCCGGCGCGACCGTGGCAACATCGCCTGGGCCTGCGAGGATCTCCCGGCCGCCGACGCGGAGGCCGAGCAGGCCTGCAACGACCTCGAAGCGCTCGGTCTGGAGAGGGTGGACGTGCGCTGCGGCGACGAAGCCGTGCGGGCGGACAATCGTCTCCAGCAGTACCGCCTCCCCGTTGGTCTCTTCGGAGGTGCGGTGGAAGACCAGCACCTCCCCGGTCACCGGGTTCTCGAGTCTGTCTCCTGGGCGGATCATCGTTCTCCTCTCGTCGAGTTCATGCCACTCGAGACAGGCTGCAGACCGAGGATGGCCGTGTCGTCATCCGCCGGCTGGATCTGCGTCCCGCCTGGGGAGGATCCTCGCCGTGCTCCCTGGGGAGGAGAGAAGTGTCATCAGGACGTGGCTCCGGTCAGGTCGTTCGCGCAGGAGCACTTCGCCATCCAGAGTCGTCGACGAGGTCACCGTCGACGAGAACGGCCCGCATCCCGCTGCGTCTAGCCGAGGAACGCGGCCGCGTACTCGGCGCTCTTGGCGCAGCAGTTCGTCAGCGTGATCATGAACCGACGCTCGCTCGGACTTGGCGGTCTACGCGCAAGCCGGGCGATGTGGAGGCGCCGCTCGATCTTGGGCTGGCCGACGAGCCGGAAGCTCTCGAGCTCGCCGCGCTCCACTTCCTCCGCGACGGCATAGTGGGAGAGGAAGGCAATGCCGAGGCCCTCGCGCGCCGCCCGCTTGATGGCCTCGGCGGAGTCGAGCTCCCAGACGCGCGCGGGTTCGACCCCAGCCACGCGAAGCGCTCGCTCGCCGACCTGACGCGTGCTCGAGCGCGGTTCACGAACGAGCAGGGTCTGCGTTTCGAGCGCCTCCGGCGCCACGCCTCCGTTCCGAATGCGCAGAAGTCGGGGCCTTGCGATCCCGACGAGCTCATCCGAGAGGAAAGGCTCGAGCTCGACCCGGTCGTCCACGTCGGTGTCGCCGACCAATGCGAGCTGGATCCGCCCGGCGAGCAGGCGCTCGATGATCTCGCCGGTCGAAGCGATCTCGACCTCGACGGAGACGTTGGGATGGTCGCGTTGGAAGCACCCGAGCGTGGCTGGCAGGAGATAGACCCCCGGTGTGGTCGAGGCACCGATGTGAATCGTTCCCGACTCGAGGCCCGCGAGGGCGTGCACTTCCTCCTCGCCGGCGGCAAGAGTCGCGAGGGCCTGGCTCGCGTGCGTCGACAAGATCCGCCCGGCCTCGGTCAGCCGGCTGCCACGGCCGTTCCGCTCGACGAGGCGCTGGCCGGCCGCAGCCTCGAGCAGGCGGAGGTGCTCGCTGGCGCTGGGCTGACCGATCCCGACCGCCCGCGCTGCCGCCGAGACGCTCTGCTGCCGCTCCAGCTCGACGAGCAGGCGTAGGCGCGTCGAGTCCCAGAGAAGCGAAAGCGTGCTATCGGTAGGAGCGATACCGGCCATCGGCACTTTCGGCTAGCACGATGAAAGACTACACCGTAGCCTGGGCGCGAGCATGATCCTGCGCCCCTTCCTCTACGAAGAGACGGCCTGTGCCAGCTACCTCTTCGGCTGCCTCACCCACTCGAGGCTCGCGGTTGTCGACCCGCACGTCGAGCTCGTCGAGAGCTACCTCGAGACCGCAGGGCGAGCAGGCTCGTCGATCGAAGCTGTCTTCGAAACGCACGTCCAGGCCGATCACGTCTCCGGCCTTCCCGCGCTCGCCGAGGCGACCGGCGCGACCGCCTATCTCCCCGACGGCGCGGGCGTCGAGTTCGCGCACGAGCCGCTTGTAGATGGGAGAGTCGTCGAGCTCGGAAACACGGTCGTCCATGCACTCGCTACGCCGGGCCACGCGCCTGCGCACAACGCTTACGTCGTCGCCGACCGCCGGCGCGGGACGGACGAGCCGTGGCTCGTCTTCACCGGCGACTCGCTGCTCGTCGGCGACGTCGGTCGTCCCGATCTCCACTCCGCCGGCGACCCGGAGCCGCTCGCGCGCGAGCAGTACCGCTCGATCTCGCGTCTGCTCGAGCTTCCCGACCACGTGTTGGTCTACCCCAGCCATTTCGGCGGCTCGGTCTGCGGACGAGGCCTGTCGTCGAACCCCTTTTCCTCGATCGGCTTCGAGCGCCGCCATAATCGAGCGCTCTCCTACGCGCACGAGGAGAGCTTCGCGCGTGCTCTCCTCGAGGACGTGCCACCGCCGCCGGCCGATCAGGCGGCGATCGTCGCGGCCAATCGCAGCGGGCTCTCACCGGCTCATCGATGACAACTAGCGCCGTTCGCCTCGGGCTTCGGGCGAACGCGGGTCAGTTCGCTCTCCTCGTCGCGCTGAACGCGTTCGTCGGGGCGATGATCGGCCTCGAGCGCAGCGTGCTCCCGCTCGTAGGCGAAGAGGACTTCGGGCTCGCCTCGACGAGCGCGATCCTCGCGTTCGTCGTCGCCTTCGGGTTCGCGAAGGCGCTGGCCAACCTCGCCGCCGGGGGCTTGGCCGAGCACGTCGGACGCAAGCGGCTCCTCGTGCTCGGCTGGCTGCTCGCGCTTCCCGTCCCGCTCCTGATCGCGCTCGCGCCCAGCTGGTGGGTGATCGTGGTCGCCAACCTCTTCCTCGGTCTGAACCAGGGCCTCGCCTGGTCGATGACCGTGGTGATGAAGATCGACCTCGTCGGGCCCAGGCGGCGCGGGCTCGCGCTCGGGCTGAACGAGTCGGCCGGATACCTCGGCGTCGCGCTCGCCGCTCTCGCCACGGGAGTTCTCGCCGCGACCTATGCTCCGAGGACGGTCGTCTGGGTCGGCGCAGCGGTCATCGCGGCGCTCGGGACGCTCATCTCGGTGCTCTTCGTCCGCGACACGGGCGCACACGTGAGCGAGGAGCAGCGCGCGCACGGAGCCGCAAAGGCACGGTCGTTCCGAAGCGCGTTCACTCGCGGCACGCTTCGCGACCCGGTCCTCCGCGCCTGCTCGCAGGCTGGTCTCGTCAACAACCTGAACGACGCGCTCGCGTGGGGGCTCGCTCCTCTCTACCTCGCGGCCACCGGCGCGAGCGTGACCGAGGTCGGGTTCGTCGCGGGCATGTACCCGGCAGTCTGGGGAGCGGGTCAGCTGGCGACCGGCTGGCTCTCCGACCACACGGGTCGCAAGCCGTTGATCGTCCTCGGAATGCTCGTCCAGGCGGGCGCCCTCGCGCTCCTCGTCGCCGGAGGCGGCGCCTTCGCGCCTGCCCTCGTTGCAGCGATTCTGCTCGGGGCGGGAACCGCTCTGGTGTACCCGACGCTCATCGCGGCCGTCTCCGACGTCGCCCAGCCCGTGGAGCGTGCTCAACTCGTCGGCGTCTACCGCTTCTGGCGCGACTTCGGATTCGTCGCCGGCGCCGTCATCGCCGGAGTCCTCGCCGACGGGCTCGGGGCAGGCTGGGCGATCGCCGTCGTCGCGGGGCTCACCGCCGCGAGCGGTCTGTGGGTTGCGCTAACCGGAAGTTTTCGGGCTGATTGAGGGTTGATCCCGCTGTTACAGCGGGATTGAGCCTTCTTTGGGCGCTCCGGTGTGGTCAAGAGTCTGTCCGGTGGTTCTGCGATACTGCCGCATATGAAGACGGGCGGTACTGCGATGCACGTGGTCACGATCAAGCGGCGTCACGGCGAGCGCGAGTACGAATCGACGCTCGTGCGGCGGAGCATCCGCGAGGGCAAGCGGGTGCGCAAGGAGACGGTCGCCAACCTCTCCAGGCTGCCGGCGGAGGCGATCGAGGCGGTGCGACGTGCGCTCGCGGGCGAGACACTGGTGACAGCCGAGGAGGCGTTCGCGATCGAGCGCTCGCTGCCGCACGGCCACGTCGCGGCCGTGCTCGGCACGGCACGCCGGCTGGGGCTGGAGCGGCTGCTCGACGGGGAGCGCAGCCGCGAGCGCGATCTCTGCCTGGCGATGGTCTGCCAGCGGCTGCTGCGGGCCGGCTCGAAGCTGTCGGCGACGCGCCGGTTCGCGCTCTCGACGCTCGGCGAGGAGCTCGCGGTCGAGGAGGCGAGCGAGGCGGAGCTGCTGGCGGCGATGGATTGGCTGCTCGCCCGGCAGGAGCGGGTCGAGGCGGCGCTCGCTCGCCGCTACCTGGCAGAGGGCGGCTTCGTCTTGTACGACCTCTCCGCCAGCTACCTGGAGGGCCGCAAGTGCCCGCTGGCCGCGCTCGGCTACCCGCGCGACGGCAAGAGAGGGAAGCTGCAGATCCAGTACGGGCTGACCTGCTCGCCCGAGGGTCGGCCGGTCGCGGTCGAGGTCTTCGACGGCAAGATCCACGACGACAAGACGCTTCCCTCAGCGCTCGAGCGGATCAAGCAGCGCTTCGGGATCGAGCGCGTGGTCGTCTGCGGCGACCGCGGCATGGTCACCGAGGCCAACATCGCCACGCTCCGGGAGCACGGGTTCGACTGGATCACGGCGCTGCGGGCGCCGCAGGTGCAAGCGCTCGTCGAAAGCGGCGCCCTCCAGCTCTCGCTGTTCGACGAGCGTGACCTGGCCGAGATCGCCTCCGAGCGCTACCCGGGCGAGCGGTTGGTCGTCTGCCGCAACCCGCACGTCGCTCGCGAGCGGGCGCGCAAGCGGGAGGCGCTGCTCGCCGCCACCGAGCAGGAGCTTCAGAAGGTGAAGGCCTCGGTCGACAACCCGCGCGGGCGCCTACGCGAAAGGCCGGCCGGACTGATCGGCGAGCGCGCCGGTCGGGTCGTCAACCGCTACAAGGTCGCCAAGCACTTCCAGCTCACGATCGCCGACGGGCGCTTCGAGTACCAGCGCAACGAGCAAGCGATCGCTGCGGAGGCGGCGCTCGACGGCTTCTACGTGCTGCGCACGAGCGTCGGCACCGAGAAGCTCACCCCGCAAGCGGTCGTACGCGCCTACAAGCTGCTCGCCCACGCCGAGCGGGCCTTCCGGGCGATGAAGAGCCCCGAGCTCGAGATCCGCCCCCTCCACCACCGCCTCGAAGACCGCGTCCGCGCCCACGTCTTCCTCTGCATGCTCGCCTACGCGGTCCGCTTCGAGCTCGAGCACAGGCTCGCGCCGCTGCTCTTCAAAGACGACAGCCCGCTCGCCCCCGCCGACCCGGTCGCGCCCGCCCAGCGCTCGGCCGCCGGCAAGCGCAAGGCAGCAACCAAGCGGACCGCGGACGGCCTCCCCGTCTCCAGCTTCCGCGACCTGCTCGACGCGCTCGGCACCCTCTGCCGCAACCACGTCCGCCTCCGCGGCTCCCAGGCCAGCTTCGACCAGCTCACCGAGCAGAACGCGCTCCAACGGCGCGCATTCGAGCTGCTCGAGCTCAACGCCAACCGCGTGTAGACAGAACCAAACAGGCCACCAACCCGCGATCCCGCTGCCAGAGAGTGATCGCCCACCTCAGGGCCGAAAACTTCCGCCTAGCGGGATAGGCCCTTAGACCGGCATCCCCAAGCCGCTTTCGCGATTCGTCCGACGCGAGAGCGGACAACGCCTCGCCGTGGACGCCCGCTTTCACGGGGAGGGACACTCTGCCCCTAGGTGGGCAGGGCTTCCGGTGTCGTCCCTTGCGGACGTCTGCCGCGGCTGAGGGGGGACGATCGCATTTAGTCCGCCCGATGGTGGGCCACAGTTCGGTGGTGGTTTTCGAGCACGGAAGAAGGCCTGGCAGAAGGATGCGAAGGTGAAGCGGTGCGAGCAGAGCCCGGCGAGCTTGGTTGGACGATCCGTCGAAGCGGCCGTCGGTTGGGCGAAGGGCCGCCGTCGGCCGTGCGGGTACCGTGGGGTCGGTGCGAATCGCGACCTGGAACGTCAACTCGGTCAGGCAGCGCGTGCCGCGGCTGCTGCCCTGGCTGGATGAGCGGCGGCCGGATGTGGTCTGCTTGCAGGAGACCAAGCTCGCAGACGATGCGTTCCTCGACCTGCTCGGCGACGAGCTCCGAGACCGCGGGTACGCGGTCGCAGTTCACGGCGAGGCGACGTGGAATGGAGTCGCGATCCTCTCGCGTGTGGGTCTGGACGACGTGGCGGTGGGACTCGCCGGTGGGCCGGGCTTCCCGCGTCCAGAGTCGCGCGCGGTCTCTGCTACCTGCGGCGGGATCCGGGTGGTCTCGGTGTACGTACCGAACGGGCGCGTGCCGGATTCGGAGCACTACCAGTACAAGCTCGCCTGGCTGGCTTCGCTGCGGGAGATGGTTGCCGCCGGCCCGGAGGCGACGGTCGTATGTGGCGACATGAACATCGCACCGACCGACGACGATGTGTTCGATCCCGAGGCCTACGTCGGGCAGACCCACGTCACCCCGCTCGAGCGGGCGGCCCTGGCGGAGCTCCAGGCCCTCGGCTTGCGTGACGTCGTGCGCGATCGCTGGCCGAACGAGCGGGTGTTCACCTACTGGGACTACCGGGCGGGAATGTTCCATCAGGACCTCGGGATGCGGATCGATCTGGTGCTGGCCGGCGGGACCGTCGCCGGCCGTGTTCGGGCGGCATGGGT
>JBOHAB010000166.1:0-6658 GCA_050697655.1 Gaiellaceae bacterium | reverse complement strand
CCCATGGTGCATCGTCTACACGTATACGCTTCGACCTAGTGGCCCGACGACGCAAGCGATCGAGGTCACGGCGCCGGGCGACGGCGCCGAAACCCGCTGCCGAGCGCGACCACATGGCGCGCGTCCATGTCAGCGACGCCGTCTGGGCCGAGTTCCGCTCCGCCGCCTCGACGCCCCTCAACCTTCGGCTCGGCGAGCTCGTCACCCGCGAGGTCGACCGCCATCGCTCGTGCCGGCTCCGAGAGGGTCAGCTCGACGATGCCGAGCTAGTCGAGGCGCTGGAGCGGGCGCGGGACCTTCACGCCGACCTCGCCGCGGTCGTCGCTCGCCTCGAGCGCAGGTTGGACCGAGCCGGGTCCCGCCCGCCCGGCTCGGCCGACCGAACCTCGTTCGGCCTCGACTGACCGAAGCCGAACGCACCCCCCTGCCCCTAGTCGCGCGAAAGCGGGGAGGAAGCCACGTTGCATCCCCCATTCCAGCCTTACAAGCTCCCCGTCTTTACAACTTCCCCGTTGCGTTTTACTCTTTCCACCCGCTCGATTCTGCATAGTTTCCCCGTTGCTTGTTCTATAGTTGCCCCGCTGACATATTCCTAATCTCCCCGCTAACGAGGCGATGCCCTACATTCCCAGAATTGCTGACGATGAACTCGCCGCTCGGCTAACAGCAAGCGGCGCCGTCGTAATCGAGGGGCCGAAAGCCTGCGGGAAGACCGAAACGGCTCGGCGGATGGCGGCAAGCGAGGCTCTGCTCGACATTGACGCGAACGCCCGTCAGGCAGCGGCGGTCGACCCTGCGCTTGTCCTGGAGGGGTCGGTCCCGCGCCTAATCGATGAATGGCAGCTCGAGCCGGGAATCTGGAACTACGTACGCCGCACGGTCGACGATCGCGACGACGCCGGCCAGTTCATCCTCACCGGTTCGGCGGTACCGGCCGATGACATCACAAGGCACACGGGTGCAGGCCGGATTACTCGGCTTCGGATGCGCCCGATGAGCCTGTTCGAGACCGGTCACAGCAACGGCGATGTCTCGCTGGCTCAGCTGCTTGCCGGCTCTCCCGTGCGAAGCCCCGACCCGGGCTTGAGCGTCGAGGATCTCGTGCAAGAGATTGCGAGAGGCGGCTGGCCGGGTTTTCGTTCCCTCGCGCTCGACCCCGCCCTGCGCGCGGTACGGGACTACCTCGATGAGGTCCGTCGTGTCGATGTCAGCAGCGTCCATGGCGTCCGTCGTGACCCAAGCAAGGTTGGGGAGTTGCTTCGCAGCCTCGCTCGCAACGTCGCTACTCACGCTGCTGCGACGACGCTCGCTAAGGACACAGGCGGAGCAGAAGGCCCACTGAAAGACGACACCGTTCGCGAGTACCTCGACGCGCTCCAACGCCTGATGATCGTCGAAGATCAACCGGCCTGGGCGCCGCACCTGCGCTCCAAGTATGTCCTCCGCCGCGCGCCGAAACGACACTTCGTCGATCCGTCCCTCGCGGTCGCCGCCCTCCGCGCCACGCCGAAGCGCCTGCTCGCAGATCTGAACCTAACGGGCCTCTTGTTTGAGTCGCTCGTTGTTCGCGATCTCCGTATCTATGCCCAAGCCGTCGATGCCAGCGTCCTGCAGTATCGCGATAGCCATGACGTTGAGGTCGACGCGGTGGTTCAGGCGACGGACGGCCGGTGGGCCGCGTTCGAGATTAAGCTCGGACCGGGCCAGGTTGAAGAAGGGGCGGCGAGCCTAACTCGGTTCATCAACCAGATCGACACGACGAAGTCGGGCAGGCCGTCTGCACTCGGTGTGATCGTTGGAACCGGTTATGGATACGTCCGCGACGACGAAATCAGAGTGATCCCAATCGGCACGCTACGGCCTTAGAAGTGGCTGTGAACTCAAAGCGGATCCCCGGCGCGGAGGCGCAATGAGGCTCCCCTCCTCCCCGAAGCCGCAGCATCGAGCTCGCTCCTGCTGATCGCGCACAGCCGAGGCCGCTCCGCACGGTAAGTCAACCGTCGATTACGTCGGTATGTGGCGTATGGACGCCTCGCTGCCACCTCGTCAGCCCCGTTCGCGCGGCGGCCCCCCGCGCCTAAAGCGCCGCTCTCGTCGGGTCTTGTCTGCCCAACTGATCTGTCGCCGGAACTCGTCCACTGCGTCGTTTACGGGCTTGAGGCGAGCGAACAACTCGGGCATGTTCACTTCTGCGTCATTGGAGACCGGGTCCGCCTTCCACGCTTCGTGGGCCTCCTTGCCGGCGATACGGCGGACGGTCGTAACCAGCTTCTCGTACTCGTTAGCGAGCCAGTTGGGTCCGTTTGCCGCCATTAGGTGCTCACAGGCTGAAAGCTCGGTCTGCACCTTTGAGAGGTGAGTGGACAAGCGGACTCGCTCAGCGCTTCGCTCCTCCTTCTCATGCCGGCGCCGACGGATCATGAAGGGCATCTCGCGATAGCTCAGCACCGCCTCCAATGCTCGCGCGTGGAGTTCTCGCCGACGCTGGCGCTCCGCCCGGTCGCCGTTCACCCAAAGCGTCCAGAGGGCGCCGAAGAGCGGGATTAGCACGCTCCAGGTAGGCAAATCGATATCGATGCCGGCTATGGGCATGACCGCCAGTTCTCGGGGCATGCCCGGCAGCCCTCCCGCCGCGGGTGGGGCCTTGGGGCTTCCGGCTTGTGCCACTTCTCGCCTCGGCTGCAGCAGGCTTCACAAAATGCGTGCACGACCGTCAGGTCCCTGAGCTCCTGAAGGCCACCGTTGAGACTCCAGCGCTTCTCCGGGGGATCCTCTGGGTACCAGAGACACAGCGACCGATACTGATCGATGTTGCGGTGACGCCGGCAAGCCTTTCCGGGCATGTGTGTGATCGGGGTGAGAGGCCGCAACGGTGACCAGAACACGGCCACACGTCGGGTCTGATTGAACTCGGGGACATCGATACTGAAGTCGTATCGATATTCGTTGGCATTCCACTCGTGGCGAGTGAAGCGTATGTTCGCGAGCCGAGCGTTTGCCTCAAACGCTGCAGTCAGCCCGCCGATATCCTTAGCTGCCCCCGGTCGCATACGAGCTCGTCTTCTTCTGGGTGAACGACGAGTCGACCGCTGCCCCAACGGCCGCGGCATCGCCCGACTGGAGCGCATTGCGGAGGTTCCTGCCCTCTCGCGCGCTCACGGCCTTGATTTCGTCGCCGAAGATGCCTGAGAGCTCAGTCCGCGCTCCGGCAACGCTCAACTGCGAATTCGCGCCGCGAACCACCGCGGCCATCTCCGCAAGGCGAGCGGATGCCTGCTGCTGGGTTACGCCCTTCGGGAGCTTTATGGGGTCGGTGATGACATCCGACGGATCCGGGGTCAGGATTAGCGCGATCTGATCGGACGCGTAAGCGAGGAAGCGCTCCAAGCCCTCGCTGAGCGTCGTGACCTCCTCGAAGTACTCGAGGGCGAGCGCGCTCAGATTCCACGAGCACACCACCGCGACGCCGCCGTTGGCGGCGTCGCGCTTGACGGCTCGCTTGGCGAGCCGCAGGATCTTGGCTCGGTAGATACTCAGCTCGCGCGGATCCTTCTTCGTCATCAGATAGGTGTGGTACTGGGGGTCGCCGGGATCCCAGGAGTCGGTCTCGAGGTTCGGGATCCAGATCCCGGTGCTGTCGTCCGCGATACCGAGCCCGACGATGAAGTCCACGTACGGATCGACCTCGCCCCACTCGTCGAAGTCGACGGGGGCGTGGAACTCGATCTTGATCGAGCGCTTCTGGCCGACGGTCGTCGCCGTCGCGTTCGGGTAGGTCCTGCGGACCTCGCGCTCGATCAGGGCGCGGAACGACTCGACGAAGCGTGTTGGCCCCTCTCCGCTCCCGTCCGGCCCGTAGACACGGAACTCCTCGTAGCGCCGGTTGATCATCTCGCCGCCGTCGGCGTCTTCAAGCGGCTTGTTCCCAGTGCCGTGCGCGACGGAACCGGAGCGGAAGGGCGCGCGCCCGGCAGGGTGGTCGTCTGCGATCTCGAGGACTTGGTTGCGGCGATCCTTGGCCTCGTCGAGGATCGGCTTCGGCACGCGGATCTCATCGAGGATTTCCTCGATCACTGTTTCGGCCGGCGTCTTCGAGCCAGACCCTTCCTCGCTTGCGTCGGGCGTCATCTGTATCGTCTCCTTTCGGATATCGGACACGCGGCGGATGCAATGTCCGGTGCGTCTGTTTTTCAGACGCTATCGTTCTACAACGTGGTCAATCCTAACAGCCCGGTAGGCGACTGACGGTGCCTGTTCTCGACGATCTCGAGGTTGTTGGTCGCCTCCTTCATCAAGCCCGCCTGAACGCCGACCTCAGCCAAGCTCGGGTCGCGGAGGAGCTCGAAGCACCGCGCAGCGCGATCTCCCTGATCGAGTCCGGTCAGCGTTCCGTGTCGAGCATCGAACTGGCAAAGCTCGCCCGCCTTTATGGGCAGCCTGCAAACGCCTTTCTCTACTCGCTTGGCGACGCGCTTGATCCGGAGCCCGAGGGCCTGACGACATCAACGGTCAGTCGGTACTTCCGGGGCGCGGTTGAGGATCCGGCGATCGACGATCGCTGGCTCACGCGCGAGATCGAGGAATTCCGGACATACGCGGATCTCGAACAAGCTGTCTTTGGTCGGCAGCGCTTTGAGCTTCCGACGTATCCGGTCCCTTCGGGCCGCCCATATGAGCAGGGGGAGCGGCTCGCGGACCAAGAGAGGCGACGTCTCGGGCTGGGAGCCTCGCCGATCCGCTCGATGATCGCGCTTCTCGAGGGTGAGGGCGTAAAGACGGTCTATCGCAGATTCCCAAAGTCACTGGATGTCTCTGGCGCCTACCTCTTCTCCGAGGCTCTCGGACCGTGTGTTCTGATCAATGAGCGCGAAGATCCGAGCCGCCGGCGTTTCACAGCCGCCCATGAATACGGTCACTTCCTCGTCGATCGCGAGGCTGTCGAGGGCGAGATCTGCCACGCAAACAAGCGGCGCGAGCATTTCGAGATGCGTGCCAACGCATTCGCGGCTGCCTTTCTACTCCCGGCGGACGGGGTCGAGGAAACGCTGCTTGACCTAGGGGCCCAGAGAGAGGCCGTAGCGCCCGAGGACGCCGTTCACCTCATGTATCGGTTCGGCGTCAGCTCTGCAGCCGTTCTCTGGCGCCTCGTCAATCTGGGATGGATCACGAAGCATCAGCGCGGACATTGGGCGCGCCAGCCGGTAACCGAGTTGACGAATGCCCTTGGCTACAAAGGGCAACGGCCGGGCGAATCGGAGCCCCGTCCCGACCGACTAAAGAAACTGGCAATTGAAGCTTGGCGCGCCAGCGCCTTTGAATCCGAGGACTTGGCGGAACTTCTTGGGATCGCGCCGACGGAGCTTAGGAAGACCATCCAGGCGACGATTCCGCGTCGGTCACGCGCGGCTAAAGCTGAAGCCGCGGAACCCGACTGGCTCTAGGACGTCCTCCGGGGTGCGCCGCCGAGGGGCTAGCGCCCAGACGACCGACGCGTCCATGCCGTTGACCGGCCTGCGCGGCTCCTGCCTTCGCGCTGGAGACGAAACGGGGCGCGAAGCTGCCTAGCTGATCTTCGAGATCCCAGTCTCGGCCGCGATGAGATCCAGCAGGGCTGGGACTCGGTTGTCGACGAACTTCTCGACGTCATCGTCCTTGATGGCAGCTAGCTCGATGCGATGCTTGACCAAGGCGTCTTTGTCGAACCGATCGTTGCCGAGGACCGTGGACGGCTTGTCGCGGCCGATCGAGCGGTTCGTGCTGGCCTTTAGTGGGGTGAAGTTGACGATCATTTCGCTTGGCTTCCCGCGCTCGGTCAGGAACTTGTCGGGAAAGACGTGGTGGAAGTCGATCGCGCCCTCGTGCTGAGCCAGGACCTGCGGCTCGCCACCCTTCTTCGGCTCGAGCCAGTCCTTGGCGTCGTCTGAGACGAGCAAGGCCATGAGGCCTCTGACAAACACCCGGTTACCAGCGCGACTATCGCGCAGCCGCTCGTCGACGATCTCTGGCTGTGTTTCGAGGCGCCTGATTGCGGTTGGCTCTTTCTCAGCGTCCTTGGCCCAGGCGGCCAGCTCTTGAGCGTCCGAAACGGCGCGCGTGTTCACGCCCTGGGCGTAGGCCTGGGTGAAGTAGCTGGCCCAGACCCAACGCTTTAGGTCCGCTCGGTACCCCTTCCTTGGGCGGGGCTGAGAGAGAGCCACGGCGAGGGCCAGGATCATCGCGTCCTGCGGCAGGAGGTTGTTGTGCGTTCCGCCGCACTCGTCACGCAGGAACTCGAGCGCCTTGGCATATGAGCGAACCGCACCGTCCCACTCCTTCGACAGACGGTTCGGATCCGCATCGACGAGGTCGAGGACGTCGTCCTCACGGATGCCGTTGACGGTTCGGTCCTCCTCCTTCTTTTTGCTCTTGCGCTGGCGCAGAGTCTCATTGAGCGCGATGAGCTTCGGGATCTCCATCCCCTTGACTCGGTTGGTGTTCCCGACTTCCGCGAAGCGCTCCGCCGCCTTTTCGGACTGCACTCGGAGCTTGAAGCCCTCGGGAAGCATCAATGGCGCCGCTCACGCCAATCTCCCCACATCCGCTCACGGAAATTCCCCACCTCGAATGAGCTGACGGCCGCGCTGCGAAGCGAAGCCCGTAGGGCGAAGCGAAGCTGCGC
>JBOHAB010000165.1:0-6721 GCA_050697655.1 Gaiellaceae bacterium | reverse complement strand
CCGGCCAGCAAGACCGCCTTCGCCGGCTGGAAGCGCGCCTTGCCGTTCTTGAGATAGCGCACGCCGTTCGCCCTGCCGTCGCGGTCGACGGTGATCTCGAACGCGCGCGCACGCTCGATGATTCTGAGGTTCTTCGTCGCCTCCGCCATCGGGATCGCAGTGAGATTCGTCGAGCCCTTGGCATCGACGTGGCAGCCGCCCCACGTGCAGAAGCCGTGGTACTCGCAGGCGTTGAGGCCCCTGTACGGCTCCGAGCGGATTGCGGACGGCCCAGGGAACGGATGCCAGCCCAGACGCCGCGCGGCGTCCGCCATGAACTCGGTGAAGCCGGTGCGGCGAAGCGGCGGCAGAGGATACTCGCGCCGCCGCGCGCCCTCGAACACATTCCCGCGCGGGTCGATGACGCCGCCGACGTTCCCGGCTTTGCCCGAGACGCCGTGCAGGACCTCGACCTTGTCGTAGTAGGGCTCCAGCTCCTCGTAGTCGAGTGGCCAGTCGGTGAGCGTGGAGCCGGCGGGCAGCTTCCCTGTGCCGTAGCGCGCAATCGTCTCACTCCGCTGCCTGAAGTTCCACGGCATCAGCCGCCAGCTCTGGCACGTCCAGTGAATCGACGTCCCGCCCACCGCGTTCATCATCCGACCGGGCGCAATGGCGGGAATCGAGGCCTCCGCGGCGGTTCGACGCTGGGTGGGCACCTCGTTGTTGACCTTCGCCCTGCCGAGCCAGTTGCGGATGTCGTTGCGGATCTCGTCGGCGTGGAAGTCGCGCACCGAGAACCGCCCGCCGGCCTCGAGCGCCACCACGTCGAGACCTGCCTGTGCCAGTGGCAGGACAGCTGTGCCTCCACCCGCCCCGAGCCCGATGACGACGACGTCGGCATCATTCTTCCTAGTGCTCATCGCGGCCTCCCTTCCGTCCGCGCTTGAACAGTGGGTAGTCAGCCGTCGACTTGTGGGCCGGAGCGACGGTCACGTCCATCTGCTGCTCCGCGGCGGAGAAGCTGAGCTTCACGCCGGGGAAGCAGAGCAGGTCCCACCCGATGAAGTCTTCGTTGCCGCCGTGGACCGGGTCGCCGAACATGCCCTGCAAGCAGTGTTCTCGAACGAGATCGAAGAACACGCGCGACCCGCTCGCGAATCCGGGCGCAGTGTTCTGCTCCAGCGCGGTGAGGACCGCGTCTTGCTGGCTCGCCGCGAGGTCGGCAAGCGGCGCTCCGAAGCGAGCGCGGGCGAACGCGTCCGTCGCCGCGAGCCCGGCGGAGTAGGTGGGGGCGAGCGGCGCGAGCTCGCCGCTCAGCGCCCGATCGATGTAGCGAGCGACGCGCGCTTCTGCGGCTCCGGGGCCGCTCGCGTCTGTCGGAATTAGGCGGTCGACCAACGCCTCGAGCGCCTCGGCCTCGGCGGCAGTGAGTGACTCGAGTTTGTCCCGCTCCCGGGCGGGAACAGCCTCGGCGGCGACAGCGACCGGCGCCGCGACCGCGACGCCGGCGATCCCCGCCCGCTTGAGCAGGTCGCGGCGGGAAAGCGCACGCGAGCGGCCCCCTCCCCTCTCGAACGCTTGCATCGGGCTCCTCCTGAGTCGATCGGAGCCCGGCCGAATGGGGATACGGCGCGGCGGCGAAAGTGGATTCAGGCGCCGGTCAAGCTAGGGCGCGAGGACGATCTTCAGCGCTTCGCGGCTGTCGTAGATCTCGTAGGCCTCGGGCGCCTCGTCCAGCTTCATTCGGTGCGTGACCAGCGGGGCCGGATCGAGCTTGCCGGCCTCGATCAGCTCCAGCACCCGATCGACGTGGGCGATGACGTTGGCGATGCCGAGCCGCAAGGTCAATCCCTTCAACCAGGCGAGACCGATCGGGACTTCGCCCTTGCCGGAGTAGGCGCCGATCCCCGAGACCGTCCCGGCGTCACGGACGAGGCTGACCGCCAGCGCCAGCGGGGCGGGGTCGCCGACCGCGTCGACGACGACGTCGACGCCACGGCCCTCGGTCGCGGCGCGCACGGCCCGCTTGGGCTCGTCCTCGCCGAGATGGAGCGGCGTGGCGCCGAAGCGCTCCGCCATCGCCAAGCGCGGCGCTACCGAGTCGATCGCGAAGACTCGCGCGGCTCCAGACGCCAGCGCCGCCTGCACGGCGCAGAGGCCGACCGGGCCCAGCCCGAGCACGGCGACCGTGTCGCCGGCGCGCACGCCCGCGTGGACGATCGCGTGGTAGCCGGTTCCCAGCACGTCGCCGGCGAAGAGCGCCACCTCGTCGGACATCCCCTCCGGCACCCGCCGCAGGGTGAGGTTCGCCCGTGGCACGAGCAGCTGCTCCGCCTGGGCGCCCTGCAGATCGCCGAGATGGGAGCCGTGGCCGAAGACGCGCCCTCGTTCGCAGCGGTGGTAGTCGCCGCGCAGGCAGCCCCGGCAGGTGGCGCAGGCGGTGTGGAAGCAGCCGAGCACCCGGTCCCCCTCGGCGACGCGCTCGACGTCGGGCCCGGCGGCGAGCACCGTGCCGACGAACTCGTGCCCGATCGTGAAGCCGGGCTCGACCGGTACCCGACCGTGGTAGATGTGCAGGTCGGAGCCGCAGATCCCGCTCGCCTCGACCCGAATCAGCGCATCGTCGGCCGCGGCGATCTGCGGATCGGGCTTCTCGTCGACCCGGACCTCGCCGGGGGCCTGGAAGGTGACGGCGCGCATCGGCGCCAAACCGTATCTGGCCGGCGCTAGGCGCGGCGGCGCAGCGCAAGCCCGGTGAGGATCTCCCTGACGATACGGTCAGCTGCGAGCGCGGTGATGTCGGACGAGCCGACCGCCGCCGGGATCACCTCGACGACGTCGGCGCCGACGACGTCCAGCTCCGTCGCCAAGATGCGCGCGGCCCAGAGGAGGTCGCCGGTCGTCATCCCGCCGGGCTCCGGAGTTCCCGTCCCGGGGGCAAAGGCCGGGTCGAGGACGTCCACGTCGATCGTCAAGAACACCGGCCCCTCGCCGACCACGTCGATCGCCCTCCTCACGACCTCGCCGATCCCGAGCTCGCGGACGTCGTGCATCAAGAAGCTCGTGATCCCGTGCTCGGCCTGCCAGGTGAACTCGGCCTCCCCCGGCCAGTAGCCGCGCAGGCCGATCTGGACGTAGCGGCGCGGGTCGACGTGTCCTTGCTCGACGAGGCGGTAAAAGGGCGTCCCGTGGGAGATCTCGACGCCGTAGACCTCGGCGCCGGTGTCGGTGTGGGTGTCGAAGTGGACGACGCCGACCGGGCCGCGCGCGCTCGCGACCGCGCGGATGTCCGGCTCCGAGATCGAATGGTCGCCGCCGAGGACGAGCGGGATCGCGCCCGCAGCCAGCACCTGTCCGACCAGCGCCTCGATCGCCGCGTGCGTCTTGACAGGGTCGGCCGGGATGACCGGCGCGTCGCCGAAGTCGACGACCGAGAGCTCGGCGAGCGCGTCGATCTTCGCTTCGAGATGAGGCCCCGGCGGGCAGCTGGCCGCCCGGATCGCCCGAGGGCCGAAGCGAGCGCCAGGGCGGTCGGAGACGAGGTCGTCGGTCGGCGCGCCGACAACCGCGACGTCGGCGCCGGCGAGCTCGGCTGGATCTTGGGTGTAGCGGCAGCCGCCGTAGGTGAGGAGCCCTGCGTAGTCGGGCTTCTCCTCGTGCCCCCTCGGCCACCGCTCGGTCGGGTCGATCACGCGCGCGAGTCTACGCCAGGAGAGATTGGTGGAACGACGCGCGCCGTCGGGGTGCGATGGTCGTTCCGCGACAAGGACGCAGGGAGCGTTCGTAGCCGGAGGCTACGGGCGCGACTGAGGACGAAGCTCTGGGGCGAGCAGCGCGGCCCGGCGGCACAGGCTACGTTTCGCCAAGGTCTCCTACTAGCTAGGTGCGCTCCAGCCGATACCCCATCCCGCGGACGCTCGAGATCGCCTCCTTGCCGAGCTTCTTGCGCAGGTAGCCGACGTAGACGTCGACGACGTTCGAGCGGGGATCGAAGTCGTAGCCCCAGACATGGCTGAGGAGCTGCTCGCGGGAGAGCACCTGCCCGGGATGGCGGAAAAACATCTCCGCGAGGGCGAACTCGCGGGCGGAGAGGTCGGCGCTCGCCCCCCCGGCCTCGATGCGGCGCGTGCGCAGATCGAGGGAGGCGTCGCCTACCCGCAGGACGGTCTCCTCGGGAACCCGGTCGCCCCGAAGCCTGACGCGGACGCGCGCGAGGAGCTCCTCGAAGCGGAACGGCTTCGAGATGTAGTCGTCCGCGCCTCCCTCGAGTCCGGCAACGGTGTCCTGCACCGAGTCGCGTGCTGTGAGGATGACGACAGGGAGGCTGGAACCCGCGGCGCGGAGCGCGTCGAGAACCTCGAAGCCGTCCTTGCCGGGAAGCCCGAGGTCGAGGATGAGCAGGTCGTAGCGCCCGGAGGTCGCGAGCGTGACGGCATCTCGGCCGTCCGCGGCGACGGACGTCGTGAAGCCATTCGCCTTCAGGCCCTTCTCCAGGAAGGAGGCGATTCTCGCCTCGTCCTCGGCGATCAGGATCCTGCTCACTCCGGTCCCGTCTCCGGGAGCTTCGCCGGCCGCGACGGGAGCACGATCGTGAACGTCGCGCCCGACCCGGGCACGCTGGCGAGCTCGAGCCGGCCGCCGTGCGCGCTTGCGATCGCCTGGACGATCGAGAGGCCGAGGCCGGCTCCCTCGGAGCGTCGCTCTCCTCCGGCCCGGTAGAAGCGGTCGAAAACACGCTCCTGCTCCTCGAAGGGGATGCCGGGGCCGGTGTCCCTGACCCAAAGCCGGGCCTCGCCGTTGCCCACGAAGGCCCCGAGCCCGATCTCGTCGCCCTCCTCGGTGTGCTGAACGGCATTCTGCGCGAGCTGCATCAGCGCCTGGGTGACGCGTTGGCGGTCGGCGACGATCGTCGCGTCGGCAACGGCGTCGAGCTGCCAGTTGCGCGGCCCGATCGCGGAGGCCTTTGCGAGCACCTCGTCCGCGAGCGCGCCCACTTCGAACGGCGCCGGTTTCAGGAAGTCGGGTTGCTCCCACTTCGCCAGAGTCAAGAGGTCGTTGACGATCCGACTCATCCTGTCGAGCTCGTCCATGACGAGCGCCAGCGTCTGCTCGCGCTCTCGAGGGTCGTCCTCGAGCAGCTCGAGGTGGCCACGGACAATCGTGATCGGTGTGCGGAGCTCGTGACCGGCGTCGTTGAAGAAGCGCTGCTGCGTCGCAAAGGCCGTCTCGAGGCGGGCGAGCATGTCGTTGAACGTCTGCGCGAGGATCCCGATCTCGTCGTGCCCGGACACCGGGATCCGCCGGGAGAGGTCCCCGCCGGAGATGGAACGCGCGGCCTCGGTGACCGTCTTCACGGGCCGAAGAACGCGGTCCGCGAGCAGCCACGCGAGCACGGAGCCGACGAGCAGCATTCCGAGCCCGACTCCCACGACCACCCGCAGCGCGTCCGACACCTCTCCGCTCTCCCGGTCGCGGAAGATCGCCGCCACGAAGACGCCGCGGGTCGCGTCCTGCGCCATGAGCGGGACGGCCAGGTACTCGACCGACCCGGCCGGCGTCGCGACGGCGCCGCGCTCACTCTCTGTGAGCGCGCCCCAGCGAGCGACGAGCTCGGCGTCCTGGTCGAGCCGGTACGGCGTCACCTGGGAGCTGCGGAGAAACGGCTCTCCGTTCACGAACGTGAGAAACGCCTCGTTCCGCGAAGGGATGCTCCCCCTGAGGAAGACCTCGAAGATCCGCTCGACCCTGCCGGCGAAGCGCTCGCCCGTTCGCGGATCGTTCCCCCGCGCGAGGCGCCGCAGCTCCAGCGACTCCTGGACGAGGGCCTCGTCGATCCGTTGGTCGAGGCGCCGTTCAAGCGTCTCTCGGGCAATGAAGACCGCAAGCAGCGTGGCAACCGCGAGCAGCCCGATGTACCCGGCGAGCAGGCGCACGCGGAAGCTGGCGAAGAAGGCGCGCGCGGTAGCGACGAACGAGCGGCGGGTCGGCTCGCCGGGCTCGGGCTCGGCGCCCCCCGCCGGCTCAGTCGCCGTCGTCGCCGTCGTCTTGCTCGTCGTCTCGGTCGTCGTCTCGGTCGTCGTCATCGTCGTCCGCAGCCGGCGCAGGTGGAGGCACAGGAGCCGGCGTCGCTCCAGAGCCGCCGCCGCCCGCGGTCCCGTTCTCCCGCGACCGCCGCTTCCTCGGCTCTTGGCGCGACTCGGTGGTCTTGACGTCGGTCGTCTCGCCACGCAGCTCGATCGCCGGAACCGGGGTCCGCTCCGGCTCGCCCGCGGCGAGGAACCCAGCCCCAACGAGGAGGGAGGCGAGGATCAAGCCGATGATGAGCCAGACGCGCATCCGTAGCGAAAGCATTGCTGTCCCTGCCCAGACGAGCATGAGACGAACGTGAGGGATCTCTCATCTTTCCCTCACGCCCCTCTCATTACACCTGAGTACTACTCGGGAAGTGCCTCACGACGACTGGGAGCTGGACACCTGGGGCTTCGCCGAGGGCGACCTGATCGCCCCCGGCCGTCACGCCGTCCGCCTCCTGGGCGGCGGGCGACGCTACGAGGCGTATCTCGTCTGGGACGACGAGCTCTATTCGCTCGTCGTCGCCAAGGTCGTGCGGCCCGGCCGAGCGACGCACGAGGGGACGCTCGTGGGCCTGGCCGGCGAGGCGGAGGCGCTCTCGCGGCTCGCGCACCCGTCGCTCGTCCGCTGCTTCGACGCCGTCCTCGACGGCGAGCTCGCGGTCGTCAGG
>JBOHAB010000164.1:0-6811 GCA_050697655.1 Gaiellaceae bacterium | reverse complement strand
CCACGGCCCGCTGCTGCCTCGAAACCCCGAGCTGGCCGATCTCCTGCTCGGCTGGGCGCTCGGGCTGGAGCTCGAGCCCCTCTCGAGCGAGTTCGCCGAGCGGGCCCGCCAGGAGCGGATCGCCGAGGCGCGCGAGGTCGAGCGCCGCAAGCGGGGGCTCCTGGGCCGCTTCCGCTAGCTGCGGCGCAAGGCGCGCAGCGCCTCGAGCTCGCGCACGCCGAGGAGCCGGGCGAAACCGAGGTAGACGACCCCTCCGACCACCAGGCCGACGCCGAGCGAGACGATCTGTGCCCAAAGCGCGCGGCCGAGGAGCTCGTCGAGGCCCCACCAGACGCCGTACGCGGCCCCTGCAGCGACCGCGGCGGCGGCGAGGATGCGTGCCACCGACACGACGACCAGGCGCGGGGAGGCGAGACCCGGGCGCTTGCGCATGACGACGAGCAGGAGCCCGACGCCGGCGATGTTGACGAGCGAGGTCGCGAGCGGGATCCCCCAGACGCCGAGCCGGTAGAGGACTGCGTTCAGGCCGGCGTTCAGCGCCACGGTGCCGAGGGCGATCGCGGTCGGCACCCAGTTCCTCTGCAGGCTGTAGAAGCCGCGTGAGAGGAGGAGCATCCAGCCGTTGAACATGAGCCCGACCGAGAAGGCGGCCAGGCACTGCGCGACGACCACCGTGTTGTCGGCGGTGAAGGCTCCGCGCTCGTAGAGGAGCCGGACGATCGGCTGCGCGAGCGCTGCGCCGACCGCGGCGGCGGGCAGGAGCAGGAAGGCGATCTGGCGAAGGCCGGCGTCGATCGTCGCCCGGAACGAGGGGAGGTTCCCGACCGCTGCGAAGCGGGAGAGCGTCGGGAAGAGCACGGTCACGACCGCCACGGAGAACATGCCCTGCGGAAGCATGTAGACACGGAACGCTTTCTCGATCGCGGCCGGCGCCAGCTCGGGGTCGACGAGGCGCGACGCGAAGAGCACGTTCACGAAGATGTTGATGTTGATCAGCCCCAGGCTCAGCGTCACGGGCAGCATCAGGACGAAGAAGCGCCGGACCGCCGGGTCGCGCCAGTCGATCACGCGCTGGAGCCGGCCGTCGAGGCTGCGCAGCCAGGGCACCGGCAAGAGCAACTGCACCGCCGACGCCACGAGGACCGCTACCGCGTACACGATCAGCTCGCCCGACTCTCCCTCGACGAGCGGGACGAAGGCGAGGAGGCCGCCGATGATGACGACGTTCCACGCGACCGGGGCGAGCGCCGGGACCGTGAACTGGTCGTAGGCGTTGAGAATCCCGACGACGATCCCCGAGATCGTCAAGAGCGCGACGGTCGGCAGCATGATCCTCGTCAGCTGGACGGCGAGATCGGGATCCCCGCCGGGGTCGCCGAAGGGAAGGATCAGGAGCGGCGCGATCAGGATGAGCAGCGCGGTGAGCGCCGAGACGCCGATGAGAACGAGCCAGAAAATCGTGGACGCGATCCGCCAGGCGCGCGCCTTCTCTTCCTTCGCCAGCAGCTCGCTGAAGACGGGGACGAAGGCGCCGGAGAGCGCCGCGTCGCCGACGAAGGCCCGGGTGAGGCTCGGTATCTGCGAGGCGACGGTGTAAGCGTTGATCTTCCCCGAGACGCCGAAGAAGTAGGCGGCGACGATCTCGCGGACGAGGCCGAGAACGCGGGAGAGGCCCGTTGCGAGGGTGAACGTCGCCGTCGAGCGCGCAAGCCGACGCGCCTGGCCGCCCTCGCTCATCCCGGCGAGTATACGAGCATGAGCGTACGCCGCCTGCGGCCGGAGGCCCCCGCTGGAACCCCCCGCGCCTGACCTCGTCTCGCTCGCGCTCGTCTTCTGCGCCGCGGCCGTGGCGACGATCGTCTCCCAGCTGAACACGAAGCTCGTGCTTCCCACCGTCGTGGTCGAGATCTTCCTCGGCATCCTCATCGGCCCGCAGGTTCTCGACATTGCCAAGTCCGACGAGTACATCGAGTTCCTCTCCGCCTTCGGGCTCGTCTTCCTCTTCTTCCTCGCCGGCATCGAGGTCATCCACTCCGGCGTCCCGCGCAGGCTGCTGGCTCGCGGCTCGCTCGGCTGGGGCATCTCGATCGCGCTCGGGGCGGCGGCCGGGTTCGCGCTCGAAGCCGCGGGCGTCCCCGCATCCGGATGGCTGATCGCCGTTGCGCTGGCAACGACCGCGCTCGGCACGCTGGTGCCGATCCTCTCCGACGCCGGTCTCCTCCGGTCGCCGCTCGGCCAGCACACGCTCGGTTCTGGCGTCGCCGGCGAGTTCTGGCCGATCGTCGTCATTTCACTCTTCCTCACGGGCGCGCATGCGACGACCGCGAACATCGTCTTCCTGTTCGCATTCGGAATCGTCGTCGCCGGCTTGGCGGTCATCGCCGTCCACCTTCAGCCGCCGAGGATCCTCACGATCGCCCGCGAGACCATCGACAAGTCCGGGCAGCTTGCCGTTCGCCTGTCCGTCGCGACGCTCGCGGTCCTCGTGCTGCTCGCCGACGAGCTCAACTTCGACTTCGTCCTCGGGGCCTTCGCCGCGGGCCTCGTCATCGGCCTCGTCACCCACGGCGCGACCGGCGAGCAGGTGCTGCCGCGCATCTCGACGATCGGCTACGGCTTGCTCATCCCCGTGTTCTTCGTCGTCACCGGGATGGACTTCGACCTCGACGGGTTGCTGACGGGAATCGGGCTCACGTTCGCGGTCGTCTTCCTCGGCCTCTTCCTCGTCACCCGCGGCGCAGCCGCGCTGCTCTCGTTCCGCGAGCTGGGCGCTCGCGGAACGGCGGCCCTTGCCTTCTTCAGCGCCACCGGCCTCCCGCTGATCGTCGCCGTGATCGAGGTCGGCGAGCGGCGGGGCGAGATCGAGTCCCACGTCGCCGCCGCCCTCGTCGGCGCCGGGATGACGTCGGTGCTCCTCTACCCGCTGCTGGGGCTGCTCCTCCTTCGCGGGCAGGGCGCCGCGGAGGAGGCCTAGCCGTTACGCAGTGCCCGGCTGCTTGCTCGGCACGATGAGGACGACGATGAGCGTGATCGGCGGGAAGAAGAACCCAAGCACCCCCAAAGCACTCCGCGTCTCCCCTTCCTCTTGAGCTCGCGCCTGGCCGCCCTACCCGATCGCGAAGGTCACGGTGAGCGACGCTCCGACGTCCTGCGTGCCGGGCTCGACGGGGACGTCCGCGGCTGCTTCGTCGCTCAGCGTCTCCGCGGAGTGGGGCATCGCGCCACCGCTGGCGCCCTCGACGATCGCGAGGGGCGCGCCGAGCGGGACTCCCGCCTTCTCGGCGATCGCCTCGGCCCGCCGGCGGGCGTCGTCGAACGCCTCGTCGACAGCCGCCCGGTACTGGGCGTCGGAGTCCGAGACCGTGAGGCTCGGCCCGTAGACCTGGTTGGCGCCGGCAGCGACGGCCGCGTCGACGATCCCGCCCGCCCGGCCAAGCTCCCGGATGGTCGCGCTCACCGTGTTCGACGCGTCGTAGCCCACGATCGAGAGGCCGTCGTCGCTCGTTCGCGGGTAGACGGAGACCTGCTCGGTCTGCAGGTCGTCCCTGGCGATGCCTGCGTCTTTGAGCGCTGCGATGACCCGGTCGATCGCCTCCGAGTTCGCGCCCAGCGCCGCCTCCGCCGTGTCGGCGCTCGTCTGGACGCCGAACGACCACTCGGCCGTGTCGGGCGCGACCGTGACCGACCCCGTCCCCACGACCGTGATCCCGGCCGGCGCAAGGGCGGTACCTTCGGTGCCGAGCGCCTGGGCCGAGAGGCCGGCCGCGGCGGCGTCCGGCTCGAGCCCTCCGGCGGCGGCATCGGCATCGGGGTCGTCGCCCCCGCACCCAGCCGCTGCGACGGCGAGGGCGGCGAGCAGTGCAGCGGCTGCGAGTGCGCGTCTCATCGTGCTCCTCCGATCTCGTTTCGCAGTTCGACCGGGCGCGCGCCCGGGAAGTTCCCTAGCGGTGACCCGTGAGAAGCTCGTCGAGCACCCGGCCCGCTGTTCCGGCTCGCGAGACGAGCGCCAGGCGGAGCGCGCAACCGACGCAGTTCGCGGGTAGGACGGAGGAGGCAAGGGCGACGCGGCGCAGCAGCGCCCGGCGGTCGGCCTCCTCCCGCTCGCGTCGGGCACAGAACTCGGCGAAGCGTCCCTCGGGAGTAGCGAGCCAGGCTTCGAAGGCGTGTTCGAAGCGTCGCCACCTGAGCTCGCGGAAACTTGCACCCCTCTGCACGGGACAAGTGTAAGGTACTCCTTACGTACTAAGTCAGGTTAGCCTCACAGACTAGGTTTCTCCACCCGACTCGACGAGCGCCTTCAGGCGCTCGAGGTCCTCCTCGAGCTGCTTCTGCGCGTGGCGGGTAACGAGGCCGGAGAGGAGCCGGGCGGCGAGGCCGGTGTAAGTGGTCTCGATCACCGCGGTCAGCCGCGTCCCGCCGTCCTCCTCCTCCAGCCGCTGGAGGATCCTCGCTTCGAAGGCGTCGGCGTCGAGCTGCACGACGATGCGATGCGGCTCATCGACCTCCGCCAACTCGGCCTCGAGCTCGATCCGCTGGCCGCGGTCCTCGAACACGTCTCGGTAGCGGCTGCCCGGCTCCGGCGGCCCGTCGGTGAGCGGCTCGCTCTCGACGAGCGCTCCCATCCAGCGGCACCGTCGCCGGGAGTCGGCGAGCCACGGGAAGACGTCGCCGGGCGGGGCCGCGATCACCACCGAGTGCTCGTTCCGGTGGCTCAGGGGTCCTTGGGCGGATCGGCCGAGCGGCGCATCTCCTCCGCGGCCGCCTTGCCCTCCTCGTGGATGCGGCGCCGCATCGCCTCGAACTCGTCTTGCGGCGGCCGTTCGCCCGTGGACGCGGGCCGCTTGGGCGGCGGCTCTTCCTCGACGATCGTCTCGGCGCCCATCCCGGCAGCCTGGAAATCGTCCTGGTCGGCTGCGGCCGCACGGGCCTCCGCCAGCTTCCGCCGCAGCTCCTCCGCGCGCTCGTCGGGCAGCGGCGGCAGCTCGACGGGCTTCCGGAAGCGCGCGACCACAGCCGCGACGGCGGCCCCTCCCAGCGCCACGAGCGCGACTTTCGCGTTTCGTTTCACTTCCGGCACTCTCTCATGACTGCGAGCCGACCGGCAAGCAGGCGGGCGCCGCTATACTCGTCGAGCTTCTCGCTTCGCCAGGCGCCGCTGTTTCCCGAGCGGCGCGGCCACGGCGGGGCCGCTAGACCGAGGGAAGGAGATACGGGAACGTGAACCCATACGAGATCATGCTGCTGCTCGACGCCGAGCTGGCCGAAGAACGCCAGGCCGAGATCGTCTCGCGGACCCGCGAGCTCGTCACGCAGCGCGGCGGCACCTGGCAGAGCGACGATGCCTGGGGGCGGCGCAAGCTCGCGTACGAGATCGACAAGAAGCCGGAGGCCTTCTACTACCTGCTCCAGTTCGACTCCGACGCGGAGACGCTCGACGAGCTGACGCGCGTCCTCAAGATCACCGACGGGGTGCTGCGGCACCTGGCCGTGCGGCGCCTCCCTGCCTCCGCGACGATGCCGGCGCGCGAGTCGTCCTCGGGGCCGCCCCGAGAGCAGGAAGACACGCCGCCAGCCGCCGCGGAAGCCGCCCCCGCCGAGACCGTCCAGGGCACGGAGTAAGATAGAACAAACGTTCGATTCGAGGAGCTGAGGAACATGGCGAACATCAACCGCGTCGTCCTCGTGGGGAATCTCACCCGCGATCCCGAGTTGAGGCACACCCCGAGCGGCACCGCCGTCTGCAAGCTGCGCGTCGCGGTCAACTCACGCCAGAAGGACGCGTCTACCGGGGAGTGGGGTGAGAAGCCCAACTACTTCGACGTGACGGTCTGGGGCAACCAGGGCGAGAGCTGCGCCCAGTACCTCTCCAAGGGTCGGCCGGTCGGCGTCGACGGCCGCCTCGACTGGCGCGAATGGGAGGACAAGCAGACCGGTCAAAAGCGGCAGGCTGTCGAGATCATCGCCGACAGCGTCCAGTTCCTCGGCAGCCGCGGCGAGAGCGGCGGCGAGGGCCAGTACATCCCCTCGTCCGACGTCGCGCCCGATCGCGGCGACTTCGCGCCGGCGGGGGCCGCCGCCGCGGACGACGACATTCCCTTCTAGAAAGGTTCAGAGCGAATGGCACGAGAGCAAGCAAAGCGGCAGCGCCGCACGTCACCCTCGTCCGGGCCGACCAGACGGAAGAGTTGCTACTTCTGCCGCGAGAAGATCGACGAGGTCGACTACAAGAACTACAACCAGCTCCGGCGCTACGTCTCCGAGAAGGGGAAGATCCGCTCGCGCCGGATCACGGGCGCCTGCCGCCGGCACCAGGGGCAGATCGCGGTCGCGGTGAAGCGCGCGCGCGAGGTCGCGCTTCTGCCCTACGTCGACTCGCACCACGTCTCCAGCCGCTGATGGACGTCATCCTCCTGCAGGATGTCGACAAGGTTGGCCTGCGCGGCGAGGTCGTCTCGGTCTCGCGCGGGTACATGCGCAACTATCTGGGGCCGCGTCGCCTCGCCGAGGTGGCGACGGAGGCCCGCGTCGCCGAGCTCGAGCGGCGGGAGGCAGAGCGCGCCCGCCACGAGGCGCGGTCGGCGGACGAAGCGGAGGGGATCGCCGAGACGCTCCGGAAGACGGTGCTCAGCTTCGAGGTGAACGCCGGCCCGCAGGGAACTCTGTTCGGCTCGGTCACCTCGACCGACATCGTCGACGAGATCTGGCGCACGAGGAAGATCCGCCTCGACCGGCGAACGATCGATCTCAAGGACCCGATCAAGCGGATCGGCCGCTATGCGGTGCCGATCACGGTCTTCGAGGACATCCAGGT
>JBOHAB010000163.1:0-6823 GCA_050697655.1 Gaiellaceae bacterium | reverse complement strand
GTCCGAGTACGACCGCCTGCTCAAGCAGGCCGAAGCGACGTACAAGGCGCGGCAGCAAGAGTTTCCCGAGGCGGGAACACCCGAGTTCGCGCAGCTTCGAAACGCGATCGTCACCAGCCTCGTGGAGCAGGCCCAGTTCGAGATCGCCGCCGAGGAGCTCGGCGTCACCGTGACCGACCAGGACCTGGAGAAGCGGCTCGACGAGCTGAAGGAGCAGTTCTTCGAGGGCGACGAGCAGGCGTACAAGGACGAGCTCGAGAAGCAGGGCCTGACCGAGGAGCAGGTGCTCAAGGACCTGCGGGCGCGGATGGTCTCCGAGAAGGTCTTCGAGGACGTCACGAGCGAGGTCGAGGTCTCGGACCAGGACATCCAGGCCTACTTCGAGCAGAACAAGGAGCAGTTCCAGCAGCCGGCCTCGCGCGAGGTCAGGCACATCCTCGTGAAGTCGAAGGCGAGGGCCGACCAGATCCACCGGCAGCTCGAGAACGGCGGTAACTTCGCCCGGCTTGCCCGGCAGTTCTCGACGGACCCCGCCTCGAAGAACGAGGGCGGCAGGTTCACTGCGCAGGAGGGCGCAACCGTGGCGCCGTTCGACAAGGTCGCCTTCCAGCTCGATACCGGCGAGCTCGCCCGGCCGGTGAAGACGCAGTTCGGCTGGCACATCATCGAGGCGGTGGAAGACGTCCAGGCGGCCTCGACGCAGAAGCTCGCCGACGTCGAGGAGCAGGTCTCCACGACGCTGCTCGAGGAGAAGAAGAACACCCGCATCACCGAGTGGGTCGAGGAGCTCAAGGCCCGGTTCGAGAGCCAGGTCGCCTACGCGCCGGGCTTCGAGCCGCCGCCCGAGGCCGAGACGACCTCGGGCCAGAGCGAGAACGAAACCGCCACCGAGTAGTCCCGTGGCCGGCCGGGACGAGCTCGCAGAAGCGCTCGTCGACCTCCAAGAGCTGGCCGAGCGGCTGCGCCGCGAGTGTCCCTGGGACCGCGTCCAGACGGAGCGCACGATCGTCCCGCACACCGTCGAGGAGGCCTACGAGGTCGCGGACGCGGCCGGAGCGGGCGACGACGAAAAGCTGGTCGACGAGCTTGGCGACCTGCTCTTCCAGACGGTCTTTCTCGCACTCCTGCTCGAGGAGCGCGGCGCCGGCGACCTCGCCGGAATCGCGCGCGCGATCCACGCGAAGCTCGTCCGCCGCCACCCGCACGTCTTCGGCGACGCGGAGGTGGTGACGCCCGGCGCGGTCAAAGGGCGGTGGGAGGAGCTGAAGCGCGAGCAGGAAGAGCGCGAGGGGATCTTCCACCATGTCCCCGAGACGCTGCCGGGGCTCCTCCACGCCCGCAAGGTCCAGCGTCGCGCCGCCACCGCCGGTTTCGACTGGCCCGATGCGGCAGGCCCGCTCGCCAAGGTGCGGGAGGAGCTGGCCGAGCTCGAGGAGGAGCTAGGCGATGCCGGCGCGCCGGCTCCCGAGACCGAGCCGCCGCCGCGCGTCGTCGCCGAGATCGGCGACCTCCTCTTCACCGTCGTCAACCTCGCGCGGGCTCTCAACGTCGACCCCGAGCTGGCGTTGCGCGCGACCAGCGGTCGCTTCGTCGAGCGCGTTGAGCGGGCCGCCGAGCTCGCCGCGCGCGACGGCCGCGACTGGCGTGAGCTCGGCCTGGAGGAGCAGGATCGCTACTACGGGCTCGCGAAAGAGGCACTCGCGTGAAGATCGTCGACGTCCACGCCCGGCAGATTCTCGACTCCCGCGGCAACCCGACGGTCGAGGTCGAGGTGGCGCTCGACTCCGGCGCCCTCGCGAGGGCGGACGTGCCGTCGGGGGCCTCGACGGGACGCTTCGAAGCCGTGGAGCTGCGCGACGGGGACGCCGGCGCCTACCTCGGCAAGGGGGTCCTCAAGGCGGTCGAGAACGTCGAGCGCGAGATCGGCCCGGCACTGGCCGGCGCGGACGCGGGAGACCAAGCGGCCGTCGACCGCGCTCTGATCGAGCTCGACGGGACGCCGAACAAGTCGCGCCTCGGCGCGAACGCGCTGCTCGGGGTCTCGCTGGCGGTCGCGAAAGCGGCTGCCCTCGAGGCCGGCGCGCCGCTCTTCCGCCACCTCGGCGGCGAGACGGCCTGCGTCCTTCCCGTCCCGCTCATGAACGTCGTGAACGGCGGCGCCCATGCCCAGAACTCGCTCGACCTGCAGGAGTTCATGGTCGTGCCGGCCGGCGCCTCCTCGTTTTCGGAAGCGCTGCGGATCGGCTCCGAGACCTTTCATCGGCTCCAGGGCCTCTTGCACGAGCGCGGCCTTGCGACGGGCGTCGGGGACGAGGGAGGCTTCGCTCCCGACCTGCCGTCGAGCGAGGAGGCGATCGCCGTCGTCCTCGAGGCCGCGGAGCGCGCTGGACACGCCGAGAAAGTCGCGATCGCGCTCGACCCGGCGACCACGGAGCTCTACGAGGGCGGCCGGTACCGGCTCCCCGGCGAGGGACTCCATCTCGACGCGGACGGCCTGATCGCCTTCTGGGAGGAGCTCTGCGGCCGCTACCCGATCGTCTCGATCGAAGACGGGCTCGCCGAGGACGACTGGGACGGCTGGAAGGCGCTCACGGAGCGGTTGGGCCCGCGCACGCAGCTCGTCGGCGACGACCTCTTCGTCACCAACGTCGAGCGTTTCCGCCGAGGCATCGAGGCCGGTGTCGCCAACGCCATCCTCGTCAAGGTCAACCAGATCGGGACGCTGACGGAGACGCTCGAGGCGATCGCGCTCGCCCGGGCCAACGGCTACGCGGCGGTCATTTCCCACCGCTCGGGCGAGACCGAGGACACCACCATCGCCGACCTCGCGGTGGCCACCGGGGTCGGGCAGATCAAGACGGGGGCGCCGTCGCGGAGCGACCGGGTCGCCAAGTACAACCAGCTGCTGCGGATCGAGGAAGAGCTGGGCGACGAGGCCGTCTACCCGGGCTGGTCCGCCTTCCCGCGCGCCGGCCGCTAGGAGGGCTCGGCGGCCCAGACTGTATTTCGCCGAGCCCTCCTGGCAGCCGTCTCGCGCCCGCTAACGTGGATCGTGTGATCGACGGGCTCCGCCGCACGAAGATCGTCTGCACGATCGGCCCCGCGACTTCCTCGCCGGGCCTGCTCGACCAGCTCGTCGCCGCGGGCATGGACGCCGCCCGCCTCAACTTCTCCCACGGGACGCACGAAGAGCACGGAGAGCGCGCCCGTCTCGTGCGTGCGGCCCAGGAGCGGGCGGGCAGGCCGCTCGCGCTGATCGCCGACCTCCAGGGGCCCAAGCTCCGCATCGGCGAGCTCGAGGCGCCGCGGATCGTGATCGAGGGCGAGACCGTGCACCTCGCTGGAGACGGGAGCGGCGCGCCGGGCGACCTGCCGGTGGCGCCCGCGGTGCTGACGGACGTGCTCCGGCCCGGGCACGAGGTGCTGATCGACGACGGCCTCGTACGCCTGCGCATCGAGGACACCGACGGCGAGCGCATCCGCGCCACGGTCGAGGTCGGCGGCGAGGTGGCCGCTCACAAGGGGGTAAACGTCCCGGGAGTACCGATTCCGGTCCCGTCGGTGACGGAGAAGGACCTGAGCGACCTCGAGTTCGCGCTTTCGCTCGGCGTGGACTACGTCGCGCTCTCGTTCGTCCGCTCGGCCGCGGACTGCCGCGGCCTGCGTGAGCTCCTGAACGCGGCGGACTCGAAGGCGCACGTGATCGCCAAGGTCGAGAAGGGCGAAGCTCTCGACGACCTGGACGCGATCGTGAGCGCTTCCGACGCGGTCATGGTCGCCCGCGGCGACCTCGGCGTCGAGATCGGGCCGGCCGCCGTCCCACTCGTCCAGAAGCGGATCATCCTCTGCGCCCTCGAGCACGGAAAGCCCGCGATCACGGCGACGCAGATGCTGGAATCGATGATCACGAGGCCCGAGCCGACCCGCGCGGAGGCGAGCGACGTCGCCAACGCGATCCTCGACGGCACCTCGGCGCTCATGCTCTCCGGGGAGACGGCAATCGGCCAATATCCGGTCGCGAGCGCGAGGTTCATGGACCGGATCGCCCGCGCGGTCGAGCCGAGCCTCGACTACCGGCACGAGCTCGCGCAGGCGGCCGACCACCCCTTCCCGACGGTCGGGGAGGCGATGTCGAACGCGGCCTGCGACATCGCGGAGGTGCTCGCCGCCGCCGCCATCCTCGTCCCCACCTACAGCGGGCGTACCGCCTCCGCCGTCGCGCGCCACCGCCCGCGTCGCCCGATCATCGCCGTCACCCACAAGCGCCAGGCTGTGCAACAGCTCGCGCTCGAGTGGGGGGTCGTCGCCGCGGAGATCGAGGAGGCCAAGAACGTGGAGGACCTGTGGTCGCGCGCGCTCGACGCGGCCCGGGAGTCGGGGCTCGTCGCCCCCGGCGACCGCATCGTCATTACCGCCGGCACGGCCGTGAACGTCCCCGGGACGACGAACGTGATCAAGGTCGAGACGGCCTAGGCCTCCGTCCGATCCGCTCGATAGCTTGATCGCGCCCCGAGAAGGAGGCCGTGGCCTACAGTCGAAGGTTGGACGCCCATGGCCGCTCGGGACTCCCGCCGACCTCCGCGCCGTCCGCCGAAGCGGAAGACCCGCCGCATCCGGAGGCCGGCGCACGCGCTTCGCCTGATCGGCCTCGTCGTCCTCCTCGTCGTCGCGGTGGGCTACGTCCAGCCGATCAGGGCCTACCGGGACGCTTCGGCGAACGTCGCCGAGCGCAAGGCCGAGGTCGCGCGGCTCGCAAGCGGCAACACGCGGCTCGAGCAGCGCATCGCCGAGACAGAGACGCCGGAGTTCGTCGCGCGCGAGGCCCGCAAGCTGGGGCTCGTCAGACCCGGCGAGCGCCTCTTCATCGTCACGGGGATCCAGGAGTGGAAGCAGGAACGGCGGGCGCGTGAGAAGGCGCGGTTACGATGATCGCGTGGAAGATCGGACTGTGGTCTCTTGGCAGCTCGGGCGGCCCGCTCGGGCGTTTCGGCGGGTAGCAGTCCGCTGCCCGTACGGCTTTCCCGCGGTCACGGAGCAGGCTCCGTTCAGCGATGACGGCGAGCCGTTCCCGACTACCTACTACCTGACTTGCCCCTGGCTCGTGGCGGCGATCGCCCGGCTCGAGGCGGGCGGCGGCGTCGAGCGCTGGTCGCGCGCCGCCGAAGAGGATCCGCGCCTCGAAGAGAGCCTGGCGCGCGCCGACCGCGAGCAACGCGAGCTACGGCCCGAGCTCGACGTCGGCATCGGGGGCACGAGCGCCCCGGGCAAGCTCAAGTGCCTGCACGCCCATGCAGCCTTCGCGCTTGCCCGACCCGGCTACGAGCTCGGGGACGGCGTCGTCGCCGAGGCCGGCGAGCGCTGGTGCCCCGACGGGCGCTGTGCCCGGGCGCTCGAGGAGGCTGCGACGCCGTGATGCTCGAGAGCGCGCGCCAGCAGTGGGACGACGGGCTGCGCCGGCTCGATCGCGTGGGCGCGGAGACCGCCCGCGGCCGGCACCTCTGGCTGCTCGTCGAGGCCGTGCTCGGAGAGCTCCGGCGCCGGGTCGGGCAGACCTTCACGCTCGCGGAGCTCGCCCGCGCGTACGACGGGTCCGAGGACTGGGTTCGCGACGTCGTCAGAGCCGCCGCGCCGCCCAAAGCCCGGGCCGGGATCAAAGACGTCGTGCTCGTCCAGGACGCCGCCTTCGCCCACTACGCCCGTGGGGCGAGCGACTACCGTCCGTGACCCTCGGCAGCGAAACCGGCGCACGGGCCCGCGAGCGCGGGCGGAAGCGCGGGCCGTCCACGGGCCGGCGGATCCTCGTTTGGCTCGTTCGCCTCGCGGTGATCGCCGCCGTCTTCTTCGCAGGGCTTGCGATCGGCAGGGCCCTCGAGGACGCGCCGAGCCCGGGGGGCACGCGGACGATCGTGCGCACGCTCGAGCCGCTGACGGTCGAACCTCGGGAGCGCACCGTCACGGTCACGACCTCCGGGCGCTGAACCGCGCGAAGACTAGCCGCCAGGCCAGGTAACGAAAGCTGAGGATTTGGTAGCTTTTTTCGAAGCGGCCCATGCAGGATCACCGACAGCGCGAACCAGGCGGCGCAAGTCGGCTGGCAGACGATGCTCGAGAGTGGCTCACCCTCGGGCAGGCGGCTGCGTTCCTCGGCGCCGCGCAGGGCACCGTGCGCAAATGGGCCGACGGAGGGCAGCTCCCGGCCTTCTACACGCCGGGGGGACATCGACGCTTTCGCCGCTCGGACCTCGACGCGTTCCTGGCCCGCTCGCGCGTCGCGCCCCCCAACCGACGGCCGGGGGCGGCCGGCGTCCTCGTCGTCGACGACGACGCCGGGCTGCGGAAGTTCATTCGCCTGAACCTCGAAGCCGAGGGGTATTCCGTGCGCGAGGCGGCCAGCGCCAACGAAGGCCTGGCGGCGCTGGACGAGGAGCCTCCCGACCTCATCCTCCTGGACGTGCTCATGCCGAGCATGGACGGCTGGGAGATGCTCCGCCGCGTCCAGGAGCGCCACGGGGTCGACGCGATCCAGGTGATCATGTACAGCGGTGTGCTCGAGCACGCCAAGAACGCCGACGAACGTGGCGCGCACGCGTTCATCGGCAAGCCGTTCGACCCCGCGAAGCTGCTGGCGGCGACGAAGCAGCTCCTTCGCTCCTGAGCCGATACTGAGGGCATGGCCCCCCTCGGCCTCGCCGAGCTCGACCGCGACCTCTTCACCTGGGTCGTCGAGCATCGTGCCCCGCCCTTCGACTGGCTCTTCGTCGGGTTGTCTGCGATCGGGCAGGCTGCCATCGTCTGGATCGCCCTGGCGCCCGTGCTCGCACTC
>JBOHAB010000162.1:0-6940 GCA_050697655.1 Gaiellaceae bacterium | reverse complement strand
GCGCGGTAGCGGCGACCGCGAGGGCCTCGGCCCCGTTGGCCGTCCGCGTCGCGGTCAGCGCCGTCGTCCGGCCCGCGAGGGCGAGCGCGAGCAGAAGCCTGCCGCCGAGCAGGAGGCACAGCAGCCCCAGGGCGAGGCCGCTCCGGCCGAGCCGGCGCCCGAGGCAGCTTCCGCGCCCGAGGCTCCTCCGGCCGAGCCGGCTCCGGAAGAGCCGACCCCGGAGGCTGCTCCTGAGGCCCCGGCGCCCGAGACCGAGGCCCCGTCGCCCGAGGCTCCGGCCGAGGACACAGGTGGTGAGTCGTAATGCTGATGCCGCGCAAGACCAAGTTCCGCAAGCAGCAGCGCGGTCGCCGGCGTGGTGTCGCGAAGGGCCAGCAGCAGGTGCATTTCGGCGACTTCGGGCTCAAGGCCCTCGACGCCGGCTGGGTGACCAACCGCCAGATCGAGGCGGCCCGGATCGCGATGACCCGGCACATCAAGCGCGGCGGCAAGGTGTGGATCAACGTGTTCCCGGACAAGCCCGTGACGCAGAAGCCCGCCGAGACGCGCATGGGCTCAGGCAAGGGCTCGCCCGAGCACTGGGTCGCCGTAGTCAAGCCCGGCCGCGTCATGTTCGAGCTGTCCGGCGTGTCGGAGCCGCTGGCCCGCGAGGCGATGCGCCTGGCCGGGATGAAGCTCCCTCTGAAGACCAAGTTCGTGAAGCGGGAGGCGGATCTCTTTGAAGGCTAAGGAGCTGAGAGACCTGTCGGACGAGGAGCTCGTGAAGCGCCTCGCCGAGAGCCGCGAGAACCTGTTCAACCTCCGCTTTCAGATGGCAACCGGGGCGCTCGACGCGACCTCGCGCCTGTCGCTCGCCAAGCGCGACATCGCCCGGATCCTGACGATCCAGGCGGAGCGGAAACACTCCCTGGAGAGAAGGTAGATGGCAAAGAAGAACGAGGAAGAGACGCAGGGGCAGGTCGAGGAGACTCCGGCCGAGGAGCCGGAGGCCGAGGCCACGCCTGCCGCCGAGGATGCTCCCGTCGAGGAGCCCGCGTCGGAGGAGGCTCCGGTCGCCGAGGAAGCGCCCGCGGAGGAGGAGCCCCAGGAGGAGCCGGCAGAAGAGCCGGCCCCCGAGCCCGTCGCCGAGGAGGAGCCTGTCGCGGAGGCGGAGGCCGAGCCCGAGGCCGCGGGCGTCGAGGCGGAGTCAGCTCCCGCCGTTCCGGCCCCCGGGCCGAAGCCGAAGCGCAAGCACGTTCCTCGCAGCGAGCGTCGGCAGCGCTCGAAGCCGAAGCGCGAGAAGCCGGCCGAGCGCAAGCCGATCACGCGGCTTCCCAAGCCCGAGCACGCTCGCGGGGTGAGGAAGGAGCGCCGTGGCGTAGTCGTCTCGGCCGCCATGGACAAGACCATCGTCGTCCGCGTCGACACCGTGAAGCCCCACCCCGTCTACAAGAAAATCGTGCGCCGCTCGACGAGGCTCCATGCCCACGACGAGGCGAACGTCGCCAAGCCGGGCGATCTCGTCCGTCTGGTCGAGACGCGCCCCGTGTCCAAGACGAAGGTCTGGCGCCTCGCCGAGGTGCTCGAAGAGGCCAAGTGATCCAGCAGGAATCCCGACTCCGCGTCGCCGACAACACGGGAGCCCGTGAGCTCCTCTGCATTCGCGTGCTCGGCGGCTCCCACCGCCGCTACGCGCGCGTGGGTGACGTGATCGTGGGGACGGTGAAGACGGCGACGCCGCAGGGGACGATCAAGAAGGGCGAGGTCGTGAAGGCCGTCGTCGTCCGCACGAAGAAGCCGTTCGGCCGAAACGACGGTACATCGATCGCCTTCGACGAGAACGCCGCTGTGATCATCGACGCGCAGCTGAACCCGCGCGGCACCCGCATCTTCGGGCCCGTCGCGCGCGAGCTGCGCGAGAAGAACTTCATGAAGATCGTCTCATTGGCACCGGAGGTGTTGTAAGGCATGGCCCAGACGATGAAAGTGCGCAAGGGCGACGTCGTCCAGATCCTCTCGGGCAAGGACCGGGGGAAGCAGGGCCGCATCATCGAGGCGGACCCGAAGAAGCGGCGCGTCCTCGTCGAGAACCTGAACACGGTGCACCGCCATCGCAAGCCCAGGCCGATGAAGGACTCGAGCCGGATGGGCCAGACGCAGATCCAGCCCGGGGGCATTTTCGAGCTCTCGGCGCCGGTGGACGTCTCCAACGTGATGGTCGTCTGCCCTACCTGCAACCGCGCGACCCGTGTCGGCTACGAGTACCGCGACTCGAAGGACGGGCGCGTGAAGGTGCGCGTCTGCAAGCGCGCCGACTGCGGAGAGATCCTGGACCGGTAATGGCTACGAAGACGAAAGCACAGACGCAGAACGGCTATGTCGCCCGCCTCAAGAGCCGCTACGAGGACGAGATTCGTCCGGCGCTCAAGGAGCAGTTCGGGCACCGCTCGATCATGCAGACGCCGCGGATCGAGAAGATCACCGTGAACATGGGCGTCGGCGAGGCGAAGACCAACGTCAAGGCGCTCGACAGCGCCGTCGAAGAGCTGACGACGATCACAGGGCAGCGCGCGCAGATCACGCGCGCGAAGAAGTCGATCGCAGGCTTCAAGATCCGTGAGGGCATGCCCATCGGCGCGAAGGCGACCTTGCGCGGCGTGCGCATGTACGAGTTCCTCGACCGGCTCGTCTCGATCGCCCTGCCGCGGATCCGCGACTTCCGCGGCCTCTCCGTGCGGAGCTTCGACGGGCGCGGCAACTACTCGATCGGCATTCGAGAGCAGATCATCTTTCCGGAGATCAATTACGACGACGTGCAGGAGGTCCGCGGCCTCGACGTCGTCATCACCACCTCGGCGAAGACGGACGAGGAGGGGCTCGCGCTCCTGCGCGGGCTGGGCCTTCCCTTCCGTACGGACGAGGGCTAGGAGGAGCATGGCCAAGAAGAGTCTGATCGCGAAGGCCGCCCGCCCGCCGAAGTACAAGACGCGGGCCTACAGCCGGTGCAACCGGTGCGGGCGCCCGCGAGCGGTGTACAAGAAGTTCGGTCTCTGCCGGATCTGCCTGCGCGATCTCGCGCACGAAGGCTTCATCCCCGGCATGACCAAGTCGAGCTGGTGAGGAAGAGGTACTGATGCTGAACGACCCGATCTCCGACATGTTGACCAGGATCCGGAACGCCAACCGGGCGCTCCACGAGACGACCACGATGCCCGCCTCTCGCCTGAAGGTCGAGATCGCTCGGGTGCTCAAGGACGAGGGCTACATCACCGACTACCGCGTCGAGCGCGGAGAAGCCTTCGATACCCTGGTCGTCGAGCTCAAGTACGGGCGGAGCCGCGAGCGCGTCATCACCGACCTGCGGCGCATCTCCAAGCCCGGACGCCGAGTCTATGCCCGCAAGGACCGCCTCCCGCGCGTCCTGGGCGGAATGGGCACGGCGATCATGTCCACGTCAAGGGGTCTCGTCACCAGCCGGACGGCGCAGGAGCTCGGCGTCGGCGGCGAGGTGCTCTGCTTCGTCTGGTAGCTGCATGTCCCGAATTGGCAACAAGCCCATCGTGCTTCCCGCCGGCGTCTCGGTATCGCTCTCCCCTGGCCGCGTGATGGTGAACGGCCCCTTGGGCGAGCTCTCCCAGCACGTCCCCCAGCGGATCGCCATCGAGCAGCGCGACGGCGAGCTGGTCGTCACGCGCCCGACAGAGCGCGGGGAGGATCGGGCGTTGCACGGCCTCACGCGCTCGCTCGTCGCCAACATGGTCGAGGGCGTGACCAAGGGCTACGAGAAGGCGCTCGAGATCCAGGGCGTCGGCTACCGCGCCGGCATGCGGGGCGCCGATCTCGAGCTCAACGTCGGCTTCTCGCATCCGGTCGTGAAGAAGGCGCCGCAAGGGATCACGTTCGAGGTGCCGCAGCCGACGCAGATCCTCGTCAAGGGCATCGACAAGCAGCGGGTCGGGCAGGTCGCCGCCGAGGTGCGCGCCGTCCGTCCGCCCGAGCCCTACAAGGGCAAGGGCATCCGCTACGAAGGCGAGTACGTCCGCCGGAAGGTCGGGAAGCGAGCTTAGGCATGGCCACGCTCACCGTCAGACAGGCACGCGAGCGCCGGCACCGGCGCGTCCGCAGCAAGATCATGGGCACGGCCGAGCGGCCGCGCCTCACCGTGCATCGCTCGAACCGCGGCATCGAGGCGCAGCTGATCGACGACGTCGACGGGCGGACGCTCGCCGCGGCCAACCATCTCGGGCTCGCGAAGAGCTTCAAGGGCTCGAAGACCGAGCAGGCTGCCGAGGTGGGAAAGCTCCTGGCCGCGTCCGCCAAGAAAGCCGGCATCGAGACGGTCGTGTTCGACCGCAGCGGCTACCTGTACCACGGCCGCGTCAAGGCGCTCGCCACCGGGGCCAGAGAGGGAGGACTTAGCTTCTAATGGCAATTGACGCACAGCAGGTGCGTGACCGTGAGATCGACGCGCGCGAGCTCAAGGAGCGCGTCGTCGAGATCAACCGGGTGGCCAAGGTCGTCAAGGGCGGCCGGCGCTTCTCGTTCACGGCGCTCGTCGTCATCGGCGACGAGGTGGACCGGGTAGGCGTCGGCTACGGGAAGGCGCGGGAGGTCCCGCTCGCCATCTCGAAGGCCGTCGACGACGCAAAGAAGAACATCTTCCAGGTGCCCAAGCACGGCACGACTATCACCCACGAGGTGCTGGGCCGCTCGGACGCTGCCCGCGTCCTCCTGCGCCCGGCCAGCGAGGGAACCGGCGTCATCGCCGGCGGCGGTGTCCGCGCCGTGCTCGAGCTCGCCGGCATCAGGGACATCCTCGCGAAGAGCCTGGGGAACCCGAACCCGATCAACCTCCTGAAGGCGACGGTGAACGGGCTCAAGAGCCTGCGGCGGCCCGAAGAGGTAGGCCGTATTCGCGGCAAGCGGGTCGAAGACATCCTGTTCCCCGCCCAGAAGAAGGATGAGGAGCCGGTCGCCGAGGCAGAGGCCGCGGCGGAGACCACGACGGAGACCGAAGCGAGTGACCAAGCTGAAGATCACCCAGACGCGTAGCCAGATCGGCGAGACCGAGCGCCACCGCGGCACGCTGCGGGCGCTCGGGCTCGGCAAGATCGGCAGGACGACCGAGCGCGAGGAGAGCCCGGAGACGCTGGGCATGCTCCGCAAGGTCAAGCACCTTGTAAAAGTGGAGGAGGCCTAGGTGCCGCCTGAGAACGACGAGCTCAACCTTTCGAACCTGAAGCCGGCCCAGAAGCGCCGCGCGCGCAAGCGCGTCGGCCGCGGCCTGGGCTCCGGCAAGGGCCGCTACTCCGGCCGCGGGATCAAGGGCCAGAAGGCGCGCTCGGGCTCGCACACGATGCGACCCGGGTTCGAGGGCGGCCAGATGCCGATCTACATGCGACTGCCCAAGCAGCGCGGCCCGTACTCGAAGGACGCCATGCCGATGGGCCCGCACCGCACGCACACCGTTCCGGTCAACCTCCGCGACCTCGAGCGCGTCTTCGACGACGGCGCCGAGGCGACGCTCGAGGCGATGGTCGAGAAGGGCCTGATCAAGAACACGCGCACCGACGTCAAGGTGCTCGGGCAGGGCGAGCTCACGAAGAAGCTCGCCGTCACCGCTCACTCCTTCTCGGCGAGCGCGCGAGAGAAGATCGAGCAGGCCGGCGGCTCCGCGACCGCTCTTCGCCCGCCCAGGCAGGCGAAGAAGCGACGCCGGAAGACCGCCGTGTCCGAGCCGGCGGAGGAGCCCGAGGCCCAGGAGCCCGAGGCGCAGGCGGAGGAGCAGCCCGAGGAGCAGCCCGAGGAGCCGGAAGAGTAGATGTTCTCCTGGCTCACGAACGCGTGGCGGGTCCCGGAGCTCCGGCGCCGGCTGCTCTTCACGGCGATGATCCTGGCGCTCTACCGCCTGGGAAGCTGGATTCCCGTTCCCGGCGTCGACTCCGACCAGATCGAGCAGTACTTCGACACCCAGGGCGGCACGATCCTCGGCCTCCTGAACATCTTCTCGGGCGGCGCGCTCTCGCAGTTCGCCGTCTTCGCGCTCGGGATCATGCCGTACATCACGGCCTCGATCATCCTCCAGCTGATGACGGTGGTCATCCCGAAGCTCGAGCAGCTGCAGAAGGAGGGCGAGGCCGGCTACGCGAAGATCAACCAGTACACGCGCTACCTCACGGTCGTGCTGGCCGCGCTCCAGGCCGCGGGCTACTCCTACCTCTTCAGCCGCCAGGGCGCGCTCGACCTGACCCCGGGCCGCTTCGTGCTCATCGTCGTCTCGCTGACGGCGGGCACGACGCTGCTCATGTGGATGGGCGAGCTGATCACGAAGCGCGGCGTCGGCAACGGCATCTCGCTGCTCATCTTCGCCTCGATCCTCGCCGGGCTCCCGGGCGGCCTGCGCGCCTGGTGGGCCGGAGACTCCTTCGAGCGGCTCATGTTCCCGCTGATCGCGCTCGCGATCATCGTGGCGGTCGTCTTCGTGCAGGAGGGCCAGCGCCGGATTCCGATCCAGTACGCCAAGCGCATGGTCGGCCGGCGCATGACCGCGGGCGGCTCGACCTACATGCCGCTGCGCGTGAACATGGCAGGTGTCATCCCGATCATCTTCGCCGCGGCGATCATGGCCTTCCCGCCGACGGTCGCGCAGTTCTTCCCGCAGACGCAGACCTTCATCAACGAGAACTTCTCGCCGACGGCCCTGCCCTACCTGCTCCTGCAGGGCTTCATGATCGTGATCTTCACCTACTTCTACACGGCGGTTCAGTTCAACCCGATCGACCAGGCCGACAACCTGCGCAAGCACGGCGGCTACATCCCGGGGATCAGGCCGGGGCCGCCCACCGCGCAGTACCTGGACCGCGTGCTCACCCGCCTCACGCTTCCCGGCGCGCTCTACCTGGCGCTCGTGGCGACGCTGCCGACCCTCTTCATCCGCTACGGCGGCTTCTCGCAGGCGACC
>JBOHAB010000161.1:0-6985 GCA_050697655.1 Gaiellaceae bacterium | reverse complement strand
GAGAGCGAAGGCCGGGAGCAGGTACCAGTAGTTGCTCTCCCGCAGCGACTCGCCGAGCTCGTCGACGTCCACGTTTCGGACCGCGAGGTAGCCGAAGACCACGGTGACGGCGGTCGCGAGCGCCGCCGAGAGATACCTGCCGCGCCTGTCGCTCCGGGGCTCGCTCACCGCGTCTCCTCCCCTGCGACGCAGGCGAGGCTGTAGAGCGTCAGCTCGCCCCGGCTCCACGTCACGCAGGTTTCGGGAAGGCGCTCGACCGCCGGCTCGTCCACGGTCTCTCGGAGGCGCCGCACCGGGCCAGCGAAAGGCGGCCTCCAGTAGTGCTTGCTCGGCGCGTCGCGGACGAGCAGATAGTCGGCGCCGTAGCGCTCCCGCAGCGCCGTGATGCCCTCGACCGAAGGGCCGAAGTAGGCCTCGACGGTCTGGAACATGCGCTCGCGAATCAGCTCGAAATAGTCCACTGCCCAGGGCTGGTACAGCTTCCGGGAGATCACAACCGGGCGCCGAGCCGCGATCGGGATGCAGTTCGAGTCGGCCGGGTCGGCGGCGACGATCGTGTTCTTGGGGAGCGTCCGCAGGTGACGGTACAGGGCCTGGTCCCTGCAGTGCACGACCCCGTGGGCACGCGTCTCGCCGGCGAACGTCATCGCACCGACGAGCAGCCCTCCGGCGACGACCGCGGCGGCACCCGCCGCGGCGGCAGCGCGTCCTCGTTCGCCGCGCCAGACGAAGGCGGCCACGACGAGACCTACCGCCAGGCCGACGGCAAGGTACGGCCCGGCGTCTTCGAGCCAGGCGCGGAACGCTGCGGCCGAGAGCTGCGGCCCGAGCGGGAACACCGTGAGCGCGAGGACCAGGGCGGCGAGGACGACGAGCGGGACGGCGAGCAGGAGCAAGGCCCGTCGGCGCTCGGCCAGCGCCTGGAAGGTCGGACGCGCCCAGACGGCGATCGCGATGCAGAAGAAGGGCAGCAGCGCGTAGGTGTAGCGGTGCGGCAGGTAGAGGCGGAAGAGGAGCGCGTGCGCCGCCCCGAACAGGACGAGCGCCGCGATCGGGACGCACCAGACCTCCCAGCGGAGCAGCCGGACATTGCGCGGGCGCAGAACGAGGAAGAGCGCTGCCGCCAAGGCGAGGATCGAGCCGGTGTACTGGAGGTAGAAGCCGCTGTAGTTCTGCTTCAGGAACTGCAGGGTCGAGGAGGCGAAGAAGTGCATCTGGCCGGACGGGCCGAACTCGGGATTGAGACGCGCCTCGGCCTCGGTGATCACATCCTGGGAGCCGGTCGTGAGCCGGGTGAGGACGAGCGCCGCTCCAAAGCAGAGGACGCTCACCCCTGCCCAGCGAAGGCGGTCGAGGTCGAGGAACCGCGGGCGGTGGAAGTCCAGGGTCGCGAGCAGCACGACGCCCAGGGCGACGGCCCCCGCAGGGGGGTAGAGGAGCAGGCCGACCGGGGGGACGAGCGCCGCCGCGAGGTTGCGCCGCGTGAGGAGGAGCAAGAGGGCGAGGAGCACGATCGGCTGCGCGAACGCACGTGGGTGGCCGCCGCTGAAGCGGTGGGCCTCCCAGGGGACGAGGAACAGCGCCGCCCCGATCCAGGCCGCCGGCCGCCACTCGACGTGCAGGCGAACGATCCGGAAGACGAGCCATACCGCGAACGGCACAAGCACGAGGGGCAGGAGCTCCGCGAAGCGGACGGGATCGACCACGTGGCTCACGAGCCAGTACAGGGAGCGGAAGGCGGGAGGGCTGTATCCCGTCTCGAGCAGCGACTCCGTGAGCGTGTCCTGGAAGAGCGCGCCGTCGGTGAACCTCCGCATCCAGTACTCGTGGATCATCGAGTCGGTCTGGAAGGTCAGCCCACCCGAGATGATTTTCCACTCGGCGTAGAGGGTGGCGAGGAACGCGGCGACCACCACGACTCCTTCCTCGAGCAGATTGTGCCGCTGCACGCCGTTCAGCTTCACGATCGTCTACGGGCTTCCGTCGAGCTCTGTCGGCGAGCTAACGCAGCCACGCCCGCAAGAGCGCGTTGGCGAAGCCCAGGCCGTAGCGGAAGTGCGGCGGCTTCTTCGATGCGCCCGAGAGCCGGCTCGAGACCGTCACGGGCACCTCCATCGTCCGCAGCTTGCGCTTCGACGCCTCGAGGATGAACTCCGAGTTGTGGAACTGGTCCTGGTGGAACTCGAGGTCCCGGAGGGCCTCGGTGCGGACGGCGCGGTAACCGCAGGCCGGGTCGGTCACCCGACTTGCGGTCAGGAGCGACAGCGCCCCGGCAAAGACCTTGATCCCGAGCTTGCGCGCGGCGTGGTTGGGGTCGGCGGCACCGAGGACGCGCGAGCCGTTGACCACGTCCACCTTGTCGTCCAGGATCGGCTCGACGAGCCGGGGCAGCTCGGAGGGCTGGTGCTGGCCATCTGCGTCCATCGTCACGACGAGACGCGCGCCGGTTGCGAGCGCGAGCCGGTAGCCCGTTCGCAGCGCGGCCCCCTGGCCTCGGTTGAGGGGGAGGTGCACGGCCGCCGCCCCGGCAGCGCGCGCCTGCTCCATGGTGTCGTCGGACGAGCCGTCGTCCACGACGATCGCGTGGAGAGGGAGGCCCGAGATCTCGTCAGGCAGGCTGGCGATCACCTGGGCGATGTTGGCGGCCTCGTTGTAGGCGGGAATCACCACCGCGATGCCGCCGGCGAACTCGTCGACGTTCGCCGTCGCCCGGAACTCGTTGAGCGCGAGATTCTCGATCAGCCGGGTCAGGTCACGGCGAGTCCGCTCCTGGCGCGAAGCGAGGATGTAGCCGAGGGCGTAGAGAGCGCCGACGGCGACGATCGCAGCGCCGAGGATCCGGCCTCGCCCGCCTTCCTCGAACGAGAGCTGGTCGAGGAACCAGGTGAAGATCGCGGGCTCGAGCGAGACGACGAGCAGAGGGAGGACGAAGAACCCGAAGCGCAGGATCAGGTCGCCGTTGCCGATTCGCCGCTTGCGGTACGCCCAGATCGAGATGATCGCGAACGCGAGAGCGGCGATGAGCCCGGCGGCGCGAAGCGGCGTTAGGTCCATCGAGCTCTAGCGGTTTCCCCGAATCGGCACTACGTCGACGGCTGTCCGAGCGGCTCCGGGCGCCACTGCGTCACCGGGTCGATCACCTCCGCGATCACGCGATCCTGGTGGCGGCGGATGACCTCGAGCATCGACTCGATCAGCGTCTCCGAGAGCAGCGTCGGCTGGAGGCCCAGCTCGAGAAGCTTCGTGTGCGTGGGGTTGTAGTAGTGCTCCTCCAGCTCGAGGCGGGGATTGTCGACGTGGTCGACCTGCACCTCGATGCCGAGCTCGCCGGCCGCATGACGGATCTTCTCCGCCAGGTCGGCGACGTTGAAGACCTCGGTGAACTGGTTGAAGACCCGGTATTCGCCTTGAGCCGGTGGGTTCTCCGCGGTGAGCGAGACGCACTGCAGAGTGTCGACGATGTTCAGGAACCCGCGCGTCTGGCCACCCTTGCCGTACACCGTCAGCGGATGGCCGATCACCGCCTGCACCGCGAAGCGGTTCAGCGCGGTGCCGAACAACTCGTCATAGTCGAAGCGGGTGTTGAGCCGCTCGTCCATTTTCGTCTCCGGCGTCTCGATGCCGTACACCACCCCTTGGTTGAGATCGGTCGCGCGGAGGCCCCAGATGCGGCAGGCGAAGTGGATGTTGTGGCTGTCGTGCACCTTGGAGAGGTGGTAGAGCGACCCGGGCAGCTTCGGGAAAGGAAGCGTGTCCTTCCGGCCCTTGTGGTCGATCTCGATGAAGCCCTCCTCGATGTCGATGTTGGGCGTTCCGTACTCGCCCATCGTCCCGAGCTTGATCAAGTGCGCGTCGGGAGCGTGGTCCCGCATCGCCCAGAGGAGCTTCAACGAGCCGATCACGTTGTTCGCCTGCGTGACCACTGCGTGATCGACGCTCTTCATCGACCAGGGCGCGCTCGGCTGCTCGCCGTAGTGCACGATCGCGTCCGGCGCGAAAACGCGGACAACGTCGGTGACGAACGTCCCTTCGGAGATGTCGCCGACGTACGACTCGATCTCCTTCCCGGAAGCCTCGCTCCAGGCACGGATCCGCTCTTCGAGCGAGGCGATCGGGGTGAGGGAATGCGAGCCTGCCTCCTCGACCCAACGGCGGCGGGCGAAGCTGTCGACCACCGCGACTTCGTGGCCCTGGCCCGAGAAGCGCATGGCCGTTGGCCAGCCGAGGTAGCCGTCGCCGCCGAGAATCAAGACCCGCATTCGAAACCTCCAGTTCGCTTAGGCATGCTCAGGCAGAACGCGTCGAAAACTGGCTCGGGACCTGCCCTCGTCGGTTGCCACGAGCGGCACATGCAACCGGCGACGATAGCAGCCCGGGCAGCCGGCAAGACAACCTTCCTCCACCCCCGTGACACGTCTCAAAGCGGGCACCAACGCGGCTGCGGAGCGCCGGAATCGGCCCGGCTCGGGCCCACCGAGAAGATGGAGACGAGCGGGTCGCGATGGACCGCCTCCACACCGGGGAGCGCCGCGATCGCCTCGGCATCGCCCTCACGGGGCCGACGCCCGCCGGCCGTTCCCACCCAGACACCCGGCTTGACGACCACGAGGTACTCGATGTCCAGCTCATCCAGGTAGTGCCGATTGGCGGACGGGTCGTGGAAGAACCGGTTCGCGCTGATGAGAACCGGCAGCACCCGCCCCATCACCTCGGGCCGCAGGTAGACGGCATGGCCCTCGGTGACCGCTCTCCGCCCGGTCGTCGCCTGCCAGGTTCCGGCAGTTCGCGCATTCGAGAGCATGCGTGCACCGCACGGGACCGTTTCGCTCACCCGCTCGATGACGGCGAGCCCTTGCTGCGCGATGGGCAGCTCGCGGTCCCGAGGAACCCGATCCACCGCGGTGAGGATCGCGACGAGACCGGCGACAAGCGCGAGGGCCGGAAGGGCAACTCGGCTTCGCCGCCCCAGCGGCCTGACGAGGGCCTCGAGCAGCGCGGGAACGAGAAGCGCCGGGATGAAGATCGCGTAGTCGTACAGCCGGCGGGCGCCCCAATCGCCGGGGACAATGGTGTCGTAGCGGTAGCTGAAGAAGAAGGCGACGGCCAGGATTGCGCCGCACAGTCCCCACGCGATGACCACCAGTGGGAGGAAAGACCGCACGTAGAGCACCAGCGGGATCGAGGCCAGAGCGAGGGCCGCAAGGGCGAAGAGGACATACCAGGAGACGCCCGTTCGGTTTGCCGTTTGATCGAGATAGCGTTTGACGAGCATCCGCGGCGGAATGAGGAAGTCCTTCTTTCTGCGGTGGTACGGGGCGAGGCGTCCTCGCGTGAGCGCGCGTGTCGGGTCGACTCTCGGTGGAATCCCGCTGAACGAGGCGCCTGACGCGCGCTGAAAGCCCAGATCGCCGCCGCTGGCGCCGATCACGCCGACATAGGCGACTCCGAAGACCGCGGTCATGGCCGCCCCGGTCACGAGCACGTGCCTGAGCAGGTGACGATCCATGATCACGAGCGCCAGCGCGTAGAGCGTCAACATCAACCCGGCTATGAGAGCCGGCACGAGATGGGTCAGGCCGGCGGCGACGAGGAGCAGCCCGGTTACGACCGTCGCCGCGCGGCTGCGCGAGCGCACCGCGTACATGCCCGCCAGGAGCGCGGCGAATGCTGCCATGCGGCCCACGTCCTCGGCCGTGTACCAGTTGAGATCCCGTGCGATCTCGTCGGAGAGAGGCAGCTGTGTCGGCGTCAGCACCACGAGCGCCGGCACCAACGGGGCGAACACGCCGAGGCCGAGCTCGCGGCCGAGAGCGAGGAGTGCAGCCACGAATCCGACCGCGGCGACGACGAGGATCGCGTGCATCGCAGGCAGCGGGTCGGGGCCGAGCAGCATCGAGATGCCACCCTCGAACGAGTTGAGCACGACTTTGCTCACCGTGGTCGGAAACTCGATCCCCCATTGCTGCGTCTCCGCCGGGACGTGCCCGGCCGCTGCCACCTCGAGGCCGTCTGCCCAGTAACGCCAAGAGGAACGGACGGCGAGGCTCGTCTCGGCCGGATGGAGCCACCTCGCGATCATGACCGCTACGAGCAGCGCGAGGCCGGCTGCAAGCGCGTATGGCGCCGCCCGGGCCTGTTCGCGCAGCGCGACCAGGTGAGCGCGCGGGGAGGCGAGCCGAAGCGCGAGCACCCAGACGGCGGCCGTCACCACCACGACGGCGATGACGAACACCGGTCTCGTGAAGGCGTGGGCAAGCGCGAGCAGCGTTGCCACCCCGGCCACGATTCCGTAGCCGAGGCCGAAGGCCAGCGCAATCCGGGTCTCGATCGAGATGGCGCCGGGCCGTGCCAAGGCCAGCGCGGCGCCGATGCCCGGGACGAGCAGGAGCGTCCCGACGACGGCAATGTCCAACGTCATGTGGCGGCGGCGCGGCCGCCGCTTGACTCCACCGCCGCTGCGGAGCCATTCAGCGCCCGAGTCGACACGGCGTACATCTTGCCAGCGGGCAGCGCGGCCGGGCCAGAAGAACCCGCGGCCGCATCCGTGTTCCTTTCGTCAGGCTCGGGGGGCTCTCGGGCCCCTGCCGACGCGCGCCGACAGCGCCAACCGCTCGTCGGCGGGCAGAGCGAGAGGCATGAGAGCAGCGTAGGCGGCAAGCGCGCAGGCTCCCGTCGCGGCGAGCGAGATCCACCAGGGGCGGCCGGAAAGGGCAGCGTGGACGGCGAGTGCGACCAGCGCCGCTGCGCCGGCCGGCAGTGCCAGGCGCAGATAGGCCCGGTGGTACGGCTGGATGCCGACGCGGCGGCGGACCTGCACCAGGCGCACGACGTTCAGCGCCGCGATGCTCACGGCCGCAGCCGTCGCGGCGCCCTCCATCCCGAAGGCGGCGGTGAGCGCGACGGCCAGGCCGACGAGGAGCCCGAGCCCCAGGGCGTTGTCGACGAGATCGACTCCGGTGAACCCGGTCATGATCAGGATGAAGGC
>JBOHAB010000160.1:0-7004 GCA_050697655.1 Gaiellaceae bacterium | reverse complement strand
ACCCCGGGGCGAGCGACCTCACGGGCACGGTCTCCGTGAGCGGCGAGGTCGCCGCCGAGGACGCACCCCTGTTCTTCCTGGACGGTCGAACGCTGGCGCCGCTCGCCGTGAACCCGTGATCAGCTAGACGGCCTGGCGCTCGAGCCAGCGGGCTCGGCGCTTCGCCGCGTCCGCCTCGCGGTCCCTCGGCGCTGCGGACGTGACCAGCTCGCCGAGGAGCCGGCTCGTCGTCGCCGCGACCTCGTCGACGGCGCGCTCGAACGCCTCCTCGTTCGCCTGGGACGACTTCGTGAAGCCGCTCACCTTGCGGACGTACTGCAGGGCGGCGGCGCGCACCTCTTCCTCGGTGGCGGGCGGCTCGTAGTTGTAGAGCGTGTGAATGTTCCGGCACATGAGCTCAAGGCTACCGGCAGTTGCAGGGAGTAACGTTTGACGCACGACTAGCCAGATCACGTTCGAGAACGGCAAGCGGGCGTCCTTGGTCGCTGCGGACGTCGGCTCCGACGCTGCGCGGCTTCTCGAGCAGGTGGGGCTCGACGAAGAGCGCGGCCGGCCGGTAGTCGTCGTCATCGGCGGGGCCGGCGGGCTCAGCGGCGAGTGCTACGATCGCGCGGTCGACGTCGTCGGGCCGGGAGTCGTGCGCGGCGCCACACGCGTCGGCGCGGTCGTCGTGGACGGCGGGACCGCCGCCGGGATCATGGCGATCGTCGGGGCGGCGGTCGCCCGAAACGGGGACGACGGCGCGATCCTCCTCGGCGTCGCCCCTGCGGGCCTGGTCGAATACCCCGGCTCTGAGGCAGTCGCGAAGGGCGCGGACCTGGAGCCGAACCACTCGCACTTCGTCCTCGCGCCCGGCGCCGCGTGGGGGAGCGAGACGGCGCTCCTCTTCGAGGTCGCCGACGAGCTCGCCGGGGGCGCTCCCGTCGTCACCGTCTTGGCCGGCGGCGGCGACGTCGCCCTTGCGGAGGCTCTGGCGACGGTGCGCCGGCGGTGGACGCTCGTCGTCATCGAAGGAACCGGAGGAGCCGCCGACCAGGTTGCGGCCCGACGCCGAGCGCTTGGCGACGAGGGTCGCGCGCCTGCGGCCGACCCGGACCTTGACGAAGTTGCCGCCTCGGGCTCGGTGCGCCTCTTCGCCGAGGGCGGCTCGACCGAGCTGGCGCGGAACCTTGCCTGGGAGCTCCAGGACGAGCCCACGCTCAAGCGAGCGTGGCTCACCTTCGCGAGCCACGACGCGATCGCCAACGGCGCGCGAAGGACTTTCTCGCGGGTGACGGCGGCGATCGTGATCCTCGGCATCGGCGGCACCTTCCTCGCCCTCCTCGACAACGCTGTCGCGTTTCGCTCCTGGCTCGAGGACGCCATTCACTGGGCTGTGGTCGCCTCTCCGATCCTGCTCTCGCTTCTGATCGCGCTCGCCGTGCGCCTCGGGTTCGGGAAGCGCTGGGTCCTCCTCCGCGGGGCAGCCGAGACGATCAAGAGCGAGATCTACCGGTTCCGGACCGGAACGGGCATCTACGGAGCGGCCGAGTCGAGAAAGTCGGGGCGCACGCCCGACGAGACGTTCGCCCTTCGCCTGAACGCCGTCGGCGAGCGGCTTCTCCACACCGAGGCGAGCAGCTGGCCGTTGACACCGTACGAGGGCCCTCTGCCGCCGAAGATGTACGGCGCGAGCGCGGGCGACGACGGGCTCACTCCGCTGGACGACGCCGAGTACCTGGAGCTCCGCGTCGGCGATCAGCTCCGCTACTACCACCCGAAGATCGCAGACCTCGGACGCCGGCTGCGGGCGCTCCAGGTGCTCGCACTGGTGGCCGGAGCGACCGGGACGATCCTCGCCGCAGCTGGATTCGAGGTGTGGATCGGGCTGACGACCGCGATCGCCGCCAACATCGTCGCGTACCTCGGCTACCTCCAGGTCGAGCCGACCCTCGTCGCCTACAACCAGGCTGCGGGCAGGCTCGAGGGCCTGCGCCGTACCTGGGAGGCCAAGCCGAAGGGGAAGCGCGACTACGACAAGCTCGTCGACGACTGTGAGTCCGTTCTGTCCACCGAGCTCTCCGGGTGGGTGCAGCAGATGAACCAGGCGATCGAGGAGGCGGCCAGGAGCGGCGGCGGCGAGCGGGAGCCGGCCAAGGATGAGCCGCTGGGTGGCACGGGAATGCGGCGCTGAATGGCGCACCTGGCGCTGGCGGTGCGCGACGAGGAACGCTCGCGCCGCTTCTACGAGACGTACTTCGGGTTCGACGTCGCGCCGGCCGAGCGCATGTCGGACGGGGTGCTCATGCTCTTCGACGCCGGCGACTTCAGCCTGGCACTCAAGGAGACCGAGGAGCCGATCTCGTTGCCGTCTTTCCTCCACTTCGGCTTCCGGAGCGCGGCGAGCCCCGACGAGGTGCGCGCCTTCCGCGACCGGCTGCGCCGGGACGGCGTGCCGATCACCGAGGAGTGGGAGGAGCCCGACTACGTGAGCGTCAAGTGCCGCGACCCCGACGGGTACGTGATCGAGCTCGCCTGGGAGCCGGACTAGCCGCTCAGTCCGGCAGCAGACCGGAGGGGTAGCGGGTCTCCCGCGGCGGCGGGAACCCCGCGTCGGCGAGCTCGCCGTCCTGCGTGTCCTCGGGAGAGCTCGCGTTGTAGCGAGCGGCGGTTTCGTCGGCGCAGTAGTAGCCCCACGGGCCGTCTTTCTGAAACTGCCGTGAGCTCGCGCAGAGGAGCACGCACGGCCCGTCGCCGGCACCCACGAGCGCGTGGCGCGTCTCCGGCGGGCAGTGCACGAAGTCCCATTGCTTGAGCGGCCGCTCCTGCCCTTCGACGATGAGCAGCCCCTCGCCCGAGAGCACGAGGAAGTCCTCCTGTTCCGTCTCCCAGTGATACGCCCCGGTCGGCTCACCGGGGCTTACGACCCGGATGGCCATGCCCAGCATCGGGAAGAAGGTCTCCGCCTCGTACTCGTCGTAGCCGGTGAGCGGCACGCTGTGGCCTTGACCCGGCTTGTCGAACCAGCGCGCGTCGCGCGCGTTCATGACGAACCAGCCGACGCTTGCCGGGACGAGGCCCGCCTCAGTCTCCTCAAGCTCTGCCTCGGGAACCATGGCCGGATAATACGGCTGCGGCCGCGGACTAGCCTCGCGCTTGCTCGAGCTCGTCCTTGGCCGCCTCGAGCCGCTCGCTCAGCTGCTCGAGCTCCTCCTCCGCCTTCGCCGCCGCCTTCCTCGCGGCCTCGGCCGCGCGTTCGGCTTTCGTCGCCTCGGACTTCGCTCGGCGAGCGTTCGCCTTCGCTTCGACGATCTCGGCTCGGAGACCGTCCACGTCCCGCTTCGCCGCCTCCAGGCGGCGCTTGCGGGCCTCCGTCTCCTTCCGGCCGGGTTGCCGCCCTGCCTGCTTCGCGCCCTTGCGCTTCCTGGTCGCACCGGGGCTCGGCGTGAGCGTCAGCCCGCCGAAGCCCGCGGGCTCGAGGTCTTTCGTCAGGCGGCCTCGCTCGAGGAGCCCGGCTCCCTCGAGGTCGATGGCGGCCGCGGTCAGCGTTCCGCGAATCCGCTCCAGCGTGGCCTCGGTCGTCGCATGGCCGGCCGAGCTCAAGATGCCCGCGGCGCTCTCGACGAGCGCGGCTACCGCCTCACGCTGCCGCTGGAGCGGCTCCTGGAGCTCGCCCGGGCCGGCTCCGCCGAGAACCTCCGCCTGCGCCTCGCGCAGGTGCTCGCCGGCCGTGAGCAAAGAGCGAACCTGCATGCGCTCCTTGCGGGCGAGCTGGTTGACGGCCCAAGCGGAGATCGAGGGTTTGGCGAGCGCCTTCGCCTCGTCGGCCGCCTCGGTCTCTCCCTCCTTGCGGAGCCCGCGGGCGAGCTCGTCGCGCGCCCGCGTGAACTCGGCGAGCGGCAGCGCGTAGAGCCGGTCGAGCTCCTTGTCGGGAATCACGGCGAGACGAGCATGCCAGACCGCACGTGGTGCGGAATGCCGACTGGGCCGAGCTCGTTCTAGTAACTAGTGGAACGAATAAGGAGGTGAGGCTGGCATGACCGGATTCTTTGTGCTCGCGTTCATCGTTCTGATCGCCCCGCTCTCGTACTTCTACGGGGTCGACTCGCGTCGGCTCAGCGATCGCGGCTGGATGGCCGACCCGCGCCGCTAGGGACCGAAGCTCCGGCGTTAGAGAAGCTCGAGGTTCTTGAGCGCCGAGCCCGTGTTGATCAGGACGACGGCGTCCTCGGCACGTAGCTCGCCTCGCTCGCGAAGCGCGATCGCCGCGGCGAGCGTCGCCGCGCCCTCGGGCGCGGCCGAGATTCCGGCCGCGCTGCCGAACAGCGACATGGCCTCGCGGATCGCGTCGTCGCTCACCGCCAGGGCCGTCCCGCCGGTCTCTCGGATCGCGCGCAGGACGAGGAAGTCGCCCAGCGCGTGGGGCACGCGGAGGCCGGTCGCGATCGTGGTCGCTCCTTCCCAGTACTCGGAGGCGTCTTTCCCCTCGGCGAAGGCCTTCACGAGCGGAGCGCAGCCTTCCGCCTGCGTCACGATCAGGCGCGGCGGCGGCCCCTCGATCCAAGCCAGGGCGGCGAGCTGGGCGAATGCTCGCCAGATGCCGATGATGCCGACCCCGCCGCCGGCCGGATAGACGATCGCGTCAGGGCTTCGCCACTCGAGCTGCTCGGCGATCTCCAGCCCCAGCGTCTTCTTGCCCTCGATCCGGTACGGCTCCTTCAGGGTGGACGCGTCGAACCAGCCGTGCTCGGCGATGCCCTCGGCGATCACCTTGCCCGCATCGGAGATGAGCCCGTCGACGAGGGTGAGCTCGGCTCCGTAGAGCTGACACTCGAGCCTATTCGGGAGGGGCGCGTCGCGCGGCATGGCCACGTGGACGCTGACGCCGCCGGCGGCCCCGTAGCAGGCCCAGGCGGCGCCCGCGTTTCCCGCGGAGGGCAAGGCGACCTCCTGGATCCCGAGAGCGCGTGCCATCGAGATGCCGCACGAAGCACCGCGCGCCTTGAACGTCCCGGTCGGGTTCAGCCCCTCGTCCTTGACGAGCAGGCCGGGAAGCCCGATGCGCGCGCCGAGCGCGGCCGGTCGGAGCAGGGGCGTCCCGCCTTCTCCCAGGCTGACCACGTCGGCGGCGTCGTCGACGGGCAGGAGCTCCCCATACCGCCACATGCCCGGCAGCCGGGCGGCGATCTCCTCCTTCGTCGCGCCGCCACGGACGGCCTCCAGGTCGTACTCGACGAGGAGCGGCGAGCCGCACGAACAGAGGTTCTGCGGCACGCGGGCCTCGAGCCGGCGGCCACACCGGGGACACGCGAGCTCGGTGACGAAGGAGGACATTGCGACGGCGGGAGAGAGCTTGGCAGAACAGCCTAAGGTCCCATAGGCTGACGGCTCGCCGTCATGGGGGTGCCGGGCTGAAGCTCGTCGGGGGACCAGGCAGGTCCTCGAGAGACCGCGCGGTCGGCGTTGCTCGCCGGCGCTCCCTCGAGGAAAGGGGGATTCGCCATGCGACCCGGAAAGCGATTCGCGCTGCCGGTCCTGGCTCTTGCCTTGGTCATCGCCGCCGCCGTCCCACTCGGCGGAGCGGCCTCACCACCGCCGGAGGACACGCCCGACCGGCCCCATAGCGACAACCTGCGCCTGATCGGCGCCAGCCTCAAGCCCGGCGCGGTCACCGGGCCGCCGCCGACCGGCCCGGGAACGGTCCCGTGGGACACCCGGAACACTGACCTCGCGTTCTGGGGGAAGACGGCCATCCAGGGCCGTTACGACGGCTTTCGGGTGATCGACTTCACGAACAAGAAGGCGCCGGAGGAGCTGGCCTTCTTCACCTGCGTGAGCCCGCAGGGGGACGTCGGCGTGTACGGAGACCTCGTCTTCCGCTCGGTCGACTCGCAGCAGCGGACCGACCAGTGTGCCGCGGAGAGCCAGAGCGGGAGCCCCACCGACTGTACCCCGGTGCCGGCGCCGTGCACCGGCTTCGAAGGCATTCAGATCTTCGACATCAGCGACCTGAGCAACATCCAGCACATCGCCTCGGTGCCGCTCGACTGCGGCTCGCACACGCACACGGTCGTGCCCGACGAGGAGAACGACCGCGTCCTGATCTACAACAGCGTCAGCGGGACCGGGATGCAGGCGAACCCGGGCAAGTACGGCAACCAGTGCCCGGGAGAGCCGTTCAACCGCGAGGACATCGTCGAGGTGCCGCTCGACGACCCGGCCTCGGCGAGCGTGATCGGCTCGTTCTCGCTCGGGCAGCTGGACGACGGCACGATGATGGACGGCTGCCACGACATGGGCGTGATCCTCGGCGCCGTGAACAAAGCCGCCTGCGCCGGTCACCCGAACGGGATCGCCGTCTTCGACATCTCCGACCTGGACGACCCCGTGTTCCTGTACGCGGCCGAAGCTCCCACGGTGACGGGCTGGCACTCCGCCGCCTTCACCTGGGACGGCGAGATCATCGTCGGCGGCTGGGAGCCCGGCGGCGGGACGCAGCCGCGCTGCTTGCCCACCGGGATGCAGCTCCCCGGCGAGGATCCAGGAGAAGTGCAGACCGACGAGATGAAGACGCTCTTCTTCTTCGACGCCGACACCGGCGACATCATCGGCCGGCACGTGCTGCCTCGCCCGCAGTCGATCTATGAGAACTGCACGATGCACAACTACAACATCGTTCCGGCCAAGAGGCGCTACCTGCTGGTGCACGGCTCGTACCAGTCGGGAACCTCGCTCGTCGACTTCACCGACCCGGACTCGAGCTACGAGATCGCGTGGATGGATCCCGATCCGCTCGACCCGCCGTCGCCGACGAGCCCAGGCGGCCGCACGAACTTCCGCGGCGGCGACTGGTCGTCGTACTGGTACGACGGTGACATGTTCGAGAGCGACACGCGCCGCGGCCTCTACATCTGGGACGTGCGCGCGCGGGAAACGAAGGGACCGTCGATCAAGCTCGACTTCCTCAACCCGCAGACGAGCCACGTCTCGATCAACGATCGCGGCAAGGTAGAGACCGACTAACC
>JBOHAB010000159.1:0-7046 GCA_050697655.1 Gaiellaceae bacterium | reverse complement strand
TCATTCCCAGGCTTCTCGGCTACGCGCGCGCGTTCGAATGGATGTGCTCCGGCCGCAAGCTCGGCGCCGAGGAGGCGCTGGCCTGGGGGCTCGTCTCGGAGGTCGTGCCGGCGGACACAGTGCTCACGCGAACCCAGGAGCGTGCAGCCGCCTTCGCCGCGCTGCCGACGCGGGCAATCGGGATGAGCAAGCGCCTCTTCGAGCGCGCGGCCGCCTCACGCCTCGAGGAGCAGCTCGAGCTGGAGGCGCAGCTCCAGGTTGCGGCGACCGGGACAGAGGACTTCGCGGAGGGCGTGGCCGCGTTCCTGGAGAAGCGCGAGCCCCGCTTCAGCGGCCGCTAAAGCCCGGTCGTGACACCGGTGGGGGAGCATTCGGCGAAGCCGAGCTCCTCGGCGAGCGGGTCGGCTTCGGCAACGGCTGTGTCCACGCGCTGCAATCCGGCGTCGATCGTCTGCTCGTCGTAGACCGTCCCTGCGGTTTGAACCTCCCGCATCGCACTCGCCATCTCGGCCCGCAGCCCGAGCCATTCGTCGTACTCGCCGGCGATGCCCTCGGGCGGCTCGAGCAGCCGGAGCTCGTTCACCGAGGCCTCGAGCAGGTCGGCCATGTCGGCTCCGACCGCTCCCCATTCATCCAGAAATTCGGCCGGCGGCTGCAAGAGCTCCAGCTTCGGCCGGTAGTCCGCGCAGATGGCATTCACCTGAGAGATGAACTCGGGGTCGTCGCCGTCGTCTCCGCCGCAAGCGGCGAAGACGAGGAGGAGACAGGTCGCGGACACCACTAGGGCCGACTTCATCGCGCCGCGGAGTGTAGTCGTCGCCCGTCTTGCGTTTATCGCCGATATGCTATATATCGCAAGTGTGCGATGGAGAAGGTTCGTCCGTGCGACGCTCGTCTACCTCGCACTGAGCTGTTTCTGGGTCTACGGCATTCTCGACCGCGGGTTGTACGAAGGAGGCAGCCCGTATGCGTGGTTGGTCCTCGCAGGCATCGCTGTCGCGCACGTCGCTTTCGGTTTCGTGGTGCGCGAATGGGTCGCATTGCTCCTTCCCATAGCGGTCATCTTCCTGGCGATCCCGGCCGGATACCCGATATCGGAGTTCGGCGAGTCACTCCCGCTCTACCTCGGGCAGGTCTTCCTCGTCCAGGTCGAGATACCACTCATTGCCCTTGGGCTCGGGCTGAGGGCATTGGCCGAGAAGCGCCGACCACGGCCCGGCTCCCGCTCAGCCCTGCGCTAGATGGTCTTGAACTGCTCGAAGGGCTGACGGCAGCTCCGGCAGTAGCGGATCGAGCGGCACGGCGTCGGGCCGAACAGGTTCTCCAGGGTCGTGTCCGTGGAGCCGCAGTACGGGCACCGGAACGCCTGCGCGTCCAGCTGCACGAGCGTCGGGCCCGCGGACGCGCGCGGATGAGGTGGAGCGAACCCCGACTCCTCGAGCTTGCGCCGGCCCTCTGGCGTGATCCGGTCGGTCGACCAGGAGTCGTCCAGGACGACGTCGATCTGGGGCTCGGCGCCGAGGGCGCGGACGGCCTCGGCCATCCGGTCGCGCATGACCTCCTGTGCCGGGCAACCGAGGAACGTCGGCGTGAACTCGACACGAACACGCTCGCCTTCCACCTCGACCTCGCGGACGACGCCGAGGTCGACGAGCGAGATGACCGGGATCTCCGGGTCGGGGACCTCGGCAAGCGCCTGCCAGACTTTCTGCGCGGTCACCATGCTGCCCCCGGGACCGAGCGGCGCACCATCGTCATCTCCTCGTGCAGCGCGGCGAAGCCGTCCTCGTGCGAGCCGCGCTCCGCAGGCGTCACAAGCTCGCGCCCGGCGAGCTCGGCCAGGCGCTCGCGCTGCTCCGGCTCGAGGACCCCGAGCGCGTACGGCCAGAGCTCGGCGACGGCGTTCTCGAAGCGCTCGTCGCCCGCGAGCTTGTCGAACCACATCTGAGCGTGCATGCGGTGGTAGGCCTCCTCGCGGTCCATCTTCGCGGCGAGGCCGGCAAGCTCGGGCCAGTCCGACTCCAGCAGCGCGCCCACCCGGATCGAGTCGGCGGTCTCGTAGAGCCAGTGGCGTGCGACCGTCGCGGCCCAGTCGCCCACGAGCTGGAGCTCGACGAAGGGCGCGCAGCGGTACGCGGCGGGCTCGCGGTCGAAGGCGAGCTCGTCGGCGTCGCCGCCGAGGATCCCGGCCGCGAGCTCGTAGAGCGCCCGGGCGTGACCGATCTCGCCCTGTGCGATCGAGGAGAAGGCGACGTCCTCCTCCAGGAACGGGGCGATTCCGGTCCACTCCGAGTCGCGCCAGCCGAGGACGAGCTCGTCGTCGGCGAAGGCGAGGACCGCCTCGACCGCAGCCTCAGGCGGTGCCTGCGCGCTCACGCGCCTCCTTCAGCTTGAGCTTCAGCGAGTAGCCGTCGACGCGGCGGTAGTCGCGGTCGAAAACGTCGGCGACGTAGGGGTCCTCGATCTCGCGGATCTCCTCCCGCGGAACGACCCAGAGGGCGACCGACTCGGCGCGCCGCCCGTAGAACTCGACTGCGTAGGCCTCGGCGAACTCGAGGTTCGGCGCTTCGAGCGAGCCGCCGTGCTGGAAGGGCTGGCCCTCGCGCTCCTGGCGGAAGACCTCCCAGATCACGCCGCGTCGGCGAGGACCGCCCGGCGAACCCAGGCCGTCTCGTCGCGCGAGGCGCGCCGGAGGCCGAGTCGCCGCTCCGTCGCCGGTCCGTGGCCGGTGACGACCCACTTGAGCTCGTCCCAGTCCGGCTCCGTGTAGTGCCAGACACCCGTCTCCTCGTCCTTGCCGAGCGCCGGGTCCGGCACCGTGAGGCCGAGCTCCCAGATCTGGGGCACGTAGCCGTCGAGGAACTGCTGGCGCGCCTCCTCGTTGGCCTGGCTCTTGATGCGCCACTGGTACATGGGATCGTCCTCGGCCGGGATCTGGTTCCCGTGGAATTGCATGAGCGGGCCCCACCAGCGGTCGAGCGCCTCCTGCACGAGCTCCCGCTGCTCGTCGCTGCCGTTCATCATCGTGAGCACGACGTCGCGGCCGTGGAGGATGTGGAACGACTCCTCCCAGCAGATCTTCTTCATGATCCGCGCGTAGGGCGCGTACGAGCACTTGAGCAAGGCCTTCTGGGAGATGATTGCGGCCGCATCGACGAGCCAGGCGATCACGCCGACGTCGCCCCAGGTCTTCGTCGGGTAGTGGAAGACGTTGTGGAACTTCGTCTTGCCGGAGATCAGGTCGTCGAAGCACGCGTCGCGCGGTTTGCCGAGGTCCTCGACGACCCGGTAGATCAGCTGGCCGTGGCCCACCTCGTCCTGCACCTTCGCGGTCAGCGCGAGCTTTCGCTGGAGGGTCGGCGCGCGGAGGATCCACTCGCGCTCGGGCAGGACGCCCATCAGCTCCGAGTTCCCGTGCATCTCTATGAACTTGATGAGGGCCTTGCGGTAGTCCTCCGGCATCGGGTCGCCGGTCTCGACCTGGCCGCCCTCCTGGAGATAGGCGCGAAACTCGTCGTCGCCCATGCGCTCGAGCATTGGCAAAGTCCTCCCAACCGAACGATCGTTAGTATGAGCAGGGTACCATGAGCCGCCGCGAGGAGCTTGCCCGCGAAGCCGCCCGTCTCTTTGCCGAGAAGGGCTACCACGGCACGTCGATCGGCGCCCTCGCCGACGCGATCGGCGTCCAGAAAGGCTCCCTCTACGCCCACATCGAGGGGAAGCAGGACCTGCTCTACGAGACGATGCGGCAGGGGGCCGAGGCCTTCCACGGCGCGCTCGACGCGATCCCGGAGGAGCTGCCCGCGACGGAGAAGATCCGGCTTGCCCTCCGCGGGCACCTTCGCGTGGTCGCCGAGCAGCTCGAGCTCGCTACCGTCTTCGTCCAGGAGTGGCGCTACCTGGGCGACGAGCGCCGGGAGCAGTTCGTCGCCGAGCGGCGGCGCTACGAGGAGCGCGTGCGCGCACTCTTCCGGGAGGGCCGCGAGCAGGGCGAGCTTCGCTCCGACCTGGACGAGAACGTGGCCGCGCTCCTCTTTCTCTCGGCCGCCAACTGGGCTTTCACCTGGCTGCGCGCCGGCGCGGACACGGATGCGCTCGCCGACGCCTTCCACGCGCTCCTCGTCGACGGCATGCGCGGCTACTCGACCCCCGCCTGACAGCACCTGCCAACCGCTTGACCGGCGCCCTTGACAAAGGCCGCCGGCGGGCGGAAGATCCCGCCGCTCTCCTCGGGAAGCGTTAGTCGACAGAAGGGGGAAAACGCAATGAGACCACGACCGCTGGTCCTGGTCGTCTTCGCTGCCGTCCTCGCGACGTTGCTCGTTCCCGGCTCGGCAGTCTCGGTGGTCCAGATCGCCGACGAGGCTGCCCAACCGGCCGAGTTCGACTCGCGGACGGGGAAGCTCGCACCGACCCGTGCTCAACGCGTGGCGGTGAAGAAGCTGAAGGCGGCCGTCACGTGGAACCGGTTCGGGACACCGGCTTCGCTCACGAAGCGAGGGAAGTTTCTCGCGACCGGAATTCGCGGTTCCAACGCCGCGGCTGCAGCACGGAACTGGCTGGAGGCGAACCGAGCCCTGCTTGGCCTCCGCTCCACAGCCGGCCTCAGGCTCGAGTCCGATTCGCCGTTGCGAGGGAGTCGCGGCCACGCAGTCAACTTCCGGCAGGTCTTCGAAGGACTTCAAGCCAGTGAGAGCGGGCTCGTGACCGTCGGCCTGACCGGCAGCGCGGCGCGCCGCTGGAAGGTCGCCTACGTCTCCTCCTCGCTGACGCGCGACGCGGCGCTCGCCGAGGGCGAGATCGCGCTGTCTCCCGAGCAGGGATGGGTGCGGGCGGCACGCGCGGCCGGTGTCACCGCTTCGGCCGGCGACGTCGAGGACGCCAAGGACACGGGTACGTGGCAGAACCTGCGGGTGGAGGGCCTCGAGCTCCTCCAGCAGGTGAAGCTGGTTGCCTTCCCGACTCTGCGCGCGGGTGTTGCACCGGCGTACGAGTCGCTCGTCGTCGACAAGGCGAATGGCACCGGCGAGCGGGTCTTCGTCGACGCGCGCGACGGGAGCGTTCTCGCACGCTTCAACCTCGTGCACAACCTCGCGGAGAGCGAGCTGGCGCCGGTCACGATTCCGTTCTCCGGGACGCTCCCGACCACGGACGGCGGGTGCGCGCCCAGGAACGGACCGTTCACCGTCGGCTCGGGCGTCCGCTTCCTTCGCATCTTTGCGAACGCCGACACACCCGCGCAGGACATCACCCTCGCGCTCTATCGCGACACCACGCTGATCGCGGAGGGGGACACGGGCTTTACACCTGAGGTCATCCACTACGAGCCGGCAGGCGGAGTTCCGCCCGGCACCTACTTCGCCGAGGTCTGCGAGTTCGGGCCCGACGGAGCTCCACCGATCGAGCCGCGAGGCTTCACCGGGACGTTCACGATCGACGACACCGCCGCCCCGCACCCGTACCTGGCGCGGTGGCAGGTGTTCCCGGCGAACCCGCCGCTGAACCCGCTCCCCGCGTTTCCGTGGAACAACCCGAGCACGGACACGCGCGAGCTGTGGTGCTGGGAGTCGGGCGACGCGGCCGACTGCGATCGCGTCGTCGGCAACCTCGCCTCGCGGGGGCCGTGGGACTACAACTTCAAGGCGAACGCGCCCACGCTGACCACCGTCGGCAACAACGCCGTGACGGCGACGTCGTGGGAGCATCCCTTCGTTGTCAGCCCGCCGCAGTTCCGGCCGACGAGCCCGTCCCGGGACTACCTGTATCCATGGACGAACGACTGGTACCTCGGCGGCTGCGAGCCGACCGCCGGCGAGCCCGGCGCGACCTGGGACGATTCGGCGGCCACGGTGAACCTGTTCGCCATGCATAACCGCTTGCATGACTTCTCCTACTTCCTGGGCTTCACCGAACGGACCTGGAACGCCCAGGACTTCAACTTCGGCCAGACCGAGCTCTACCGCGAGAACGATCCGCTGATCGGCAACGTCCAGGCCGGCGTGGTCGCCGGAGCACGGGACAACGCCAATATGTTCACGCTGCCCGAGGGAATTCCGTCGGTCACGAACATGTACATGTGGCAGTCGCTGCCCGGCGCGTTCTACGCACCCTGCGTCGACGGGGACTTCGACATGGCCGTGATCGGCCACGAGTACACCCACATGATCGAGAACCGCATGATCGGGAAGGGGGCGAATCGCAGCGGTCATCACGCCGGCGCGATGGGCGAGAGCCACGCGGACCTGACCGCGATGGAGTACCTGAACGAGTTCGGGTACGTCCCCACCGGCAGCGAGAACCGGTACGCCGTCGGCGCGTACGCCACCGGCAACAGCGTCCGCGGTATCCGCAACTACGGGATGAACTTCCCGCGGTCCGGAGACGTTCCCGAGCCGAGCGAGCAGCTCCTGGTCAACGCCTTGAACTTCAGCGACATGGGCTACGACGTGACGGGCCCGCAGGTGCACGCCGACGGCGAGATCTGGAGCAAGGTCAACTTCGAGATCCGGAAAGCGCTGAGCAACAAGTACGACCAGCGCTTCCCGCCCGACGACGCGGAGCTCCAGGAGGCCTGTGCCAACGGCGAGTTTCCGGCGCAGAGCTGCCCGGGGAACCGCCGCTGGATGCAGCTCGTGTTCGACTCGTATCTGCTCATGCCCACGAACCCGTCCATGCTGCAGGCACGTGACGCCCAGCTCGCGGCGGACCTGATGCGCTTCGGCGGGGCGAACCAGGACGAGCTCTGGCTCGAGTTCGCCAGGAGCGGCTTCGGCCGGAACGCGACGAGCACGAACACGCCTGCGAACACCGACACCGACCCGACGCCCGACTTCGAGGCGGTCGGGACCGGATCAACCGCGGTCACCTTCCAGGCCAGGACCCGTGAGGGCAACGATCCGGTCAACGCGCGGATCTTCGTTGGCCACTACGAAGGCCGCGCGTCGCCCATCGCGGACACCGACCCGACGACGAGCGCGGGGATCAACCTGGACGACTTCGCCAGGTTCGCCCCCGGCAGGTACGAGTTCGTCGCCGTCGCCCCCGGC
>JBOHAB010000158.1:0-7172 GCA_050697655.1 Gaiellaceae bacterium | reverse complement strand
GCGGCCACCTGCGGCGAGGGCCGCGGCGTGGAACGCTTCGACGGTCGCGCGGTCTGGTGCGGCAAACGCAATGTGCATCGGCGCCGCGGGCTCTCCTTCCGTGACGAAGAAATCAACGCTCCCGAGGTGGAAGCCCACCGCGCCTTCCACCTCGGCCATCTCGATTCCGAACGGTGCAAGCGCGGCCTCGTAGAATTGCGTGCTCGCCGCTAGGTCACGGACTGGGATGGCGAGGTGATCGATGAAAGCCATGTTGCTTGACTGTACTAACGTGCGCGACTACGAGGCGTACAGACTTCCGTGCACCTTCCGTACACCGGCTCCTTGCGACGGGGCGCAATCGCGCAGGTAATCCCAAACCGTCCCATCGGGTTCGTTGAGCGGCCGTACAGGGCCTGCGTCTTCGCCTCGGACTTTTAGCGAACGGTCTGCACAGGAACCTCGAAGAACTCAACGGACGTTCGCCGCTCAGTTCCCCCGGGATTCATGGCGTTCAGTGCCTCGTCACCGCGCCGCATGGCGTCCTCGCTCTTGAAGAGAGTGACACCGAGGCCTTTGCCAGTCTCCCGATTCACGAGCATGAGCATCTTCGCCCCTTCGAGTCCGGCTGGAGTCTCCTCCGATTCGACCTGGCCGCGAACCAGTTCGATTGCGTCGTCGACACGGGAAGGATCGGCTTCGAATGTCGCCACGCGTGCATACATGTCTCCTCCTTCGTCGGAAGGCCCGGCTCATTATGCCCCTGGTGCACTCCTCCTCCTAGGGGCCGGCGATTCGCCCGCGGGTCGCAGGAGCCATCGTTCAGGTCGACGCTCAGCTCGTGCGAGGCCCTCGAGCCCGGCGGGCCGTAGCGCTGGGGCCGCCTCGAACGCAGCTCGGCGGTGGGAGCTCCGCGAACGAGAAGGAGAGATGGCACTGCCGGAGAAATGACGGCTTGTCTAGCGACCGCCTGAGGCGGGCGAACACAAGGAACGAGGAGAGAACGTGGCATCGAAGGTGTTCTGGACGGAATGGGTCGGGTTCGCGGGCCTGATGATGGTGCTCATTGGGATTCTGAATGTCATTCAGGGGCTGATCGCGATCATCCGCGACGACTACTACGTGCTGAGTGCGGAGCAGATCATCGTGTTCGATCTCACGACGTGGGGCTGGATCTTGCTGATCTGGGGCGTCATCCTCGCGCTTGCCGGCTGGGCGCTCGCCACGGGCGCGGGTTGGGCACGCTGGTTCACGATCGTCGTTGCCAGCCTGAACATCATCGTCCAGCTTGGCTTCGTCGGCTCAGGCCAGTACTCGCTCTGGGCGCTCACAGTGCTGGCGCTCAACGTGCTCGTGCTTTACGCCCTAACAGTTCGCTGGAGCGACGTCCAAGAGGTGCGGTCGTACGAAATGACAACGACTGACTGAGCAACGAGGAAGGGAGCGAGGAATGACGGTCACATCTGAGTATCGGAGGCCCGGTCGAGGGTGGAACGCGTATGCAGCCATCCTGATCATTTTCGCGGGCGTGATGCAGATCATGAACGGACTGTGGGCGCTCGACAGGGAGGACACGGCAGTCGACAGCCTCTTCTGGGGCGACAACCTCGAAGCGTGGGGCTGGATCTACCTCGTCGCGGGCATCGTGCTCGTCCTCATCGGAATCTTCATCTTCCGCCGGGCAACCTGGGCGGTGCTGGCCGGCATCGCCGCGGCGTTCCTCGGCGCGATCGTAAACCTCTTCTGGATCTTCAGCTATCCGCTCGTGAGCGTGCTCGCCATCACGCTCTACCTGCTTGCGGTCTACGGGCTGACGACGTACTCCTTGGAGGAGCTGGAGTAGCCGGACCCGATGACCAACGCGAGCCGCCGCGATCTCGAAGCCTCTGTCGTCGCGGCGGCCTCCTCGTTAGACGGCCGGCGTTTCACGTTTCAGTGCTCGGTGCACGGTCTCGAGCTGCAAGCTGGTGGCTACGTCTCCATCGGCGGACGGCTGGGTCAGATCCACGCCGTCGAGCTTGCTTCGGCTGAGGGAGGAGAGCGTGCCGCCGTTGTGAGCGCGGAGCTCCGCGGTTCGGAAAACGTTCGGATTGCCCTTGCTCGGGGCCACGGCGTCGTCCTCGAAGACGGTGTCCGTTCGTTCCACGACCTTCCGATCGAGCGGGCAGACGAGGCCACGGTCGCGGCTTGGCTCGAGCGCGTGCGGCCGCAGAGGGCCTCGCTCGACATTGGCGAGCTCGTGCTCCAGCCGGGTGTGCGTTTCTCTCTCGACGCGGGCGGCTTCGACCGGCACACGTTCTTCTGCGGCCAGTCCGGGTCGGGGAAGACCTACGCGCTCGGCACGGTCCTCGAGCAGCTTCTGCTCGAGACGACGCTCCGCATCGTTGTCCTCGACCCGAACTCGGATTTCGCCCTGCTCCGGGAGGTGCGGGAGGACGTTGAAGAGGCGGTTGCGGAGCGCTATCGCAGAGCGGCCGCCCAGCTGGTCGTGCGCCGGGGCGCGCCGGCCGGGTCTGAGCGGCTTCATGTGCGCTTCACCGACTGTGGCGCGGAGGAACAGGCCGCCGTGCTCCGGCTCGATCCGATCCACGACCGCGACGAATACGGCGCCCTAGTCGACCTTCTGGAGAGCGGGCTCGAGGACTCGGCCATGAGCACGGTCGAGCTGATGGAACGGTTGCTCGGCACACCGGGCCCAGACGTCCAGGCGCTCGGAGCCCGTCTCCGCAACCTGGGGATTCACCGCTGGCAGATCTGGTCCGTCGGGGACGCCGATTCTGTCCAGGATCTGGTGGCGCCGGGCGGCCCGCGCGCCCTCGTCGTCGATCTGGGCTCTCTGGAGACGCCTGGGGAGAAGGCTATTGCGGCCGAGAGCGTCCTCGCAGCGCTCTGGAGGCGCCGCGCCGCGAGGGAGCCTGTCTTGCTCGTCATCGACGAGGCTCACAACGTGTGCCCGCGCGAGCCCGGCGACGAGGTCACGGCCCTGGCCACCGAGCATGCGGCCCGGATTGCGGCGGAAGGGCGGAAGTTCGGCGTGTACCTGCTCGTCTCCACGCAGCGGCCGCAGCGCGTCAACGAGCTCGTCGTCTCGCAATGCGACAACCTCGTGCTCATGCGGATGACGTCGGCCGCCGACCTCGCCTACGTCGCCCACACGCTTTCGTTTGCGCCGGCGCCGCTGCTGGAGCGGGCGACGACGTTCCGGATAGGCGAATCGCTCGTCGCGGGAAAGATCGCGTCGCACCCTGCACTCGTACGCTTCGGGCCGCGGATCGCCGAGGAGGGCGGAGCCGACGTGCCCGCCACATGGGCGCAGGGACAGGGTGTTTGACAACTCGAGCGACGACATCGCCGCCGTTGCCAGAGGAGCGACTGCAGGCTCGCGACCTCATTCGGGCTTGCAGACCGAGGTCTCGTGGCCTGCGGGAGCGGCTGCGGCGGGTGATCTGAGCCATGATGCGCACGTGGCCGACGAACGCCTTCGTCCCCCCAGAGCCGTCCGCTTCACCCGTGATGCGATCGGCGAGCGCCTCGGGGGCTTCATCTACGGGACGATCGTCGTCCTCGCCGTCGTCGTCGCGGGAGCGAGGGCCTACCCCGAAGACGCTGGTCGCATCGCCGCGCTGGCGGGAGTCTCGTCCCTCGTTCTCTGGGTTGCGCACGTCTATGCGCACGGGCTCGCATACAGCGTCGGGCAGGACCGTCATCTCTCGCTCGCTGAGTTGCGGTCTGTCGCCCACCGTGAGGGGTCGATCCTGGAGGCCGCGCTTCCACCCATCGCGGCACTGCTGCTCGGAGCGTTCGGGGTGGTCTCCACCGAGGTCGCGGTCTGGCTAGCGATCGGCCTCGGCCTGCTCGTGCTCGCCGTACAAGGAATCACCTTCGCGCACGTCGAGCAGCTAGGCCGGCTCGGAACTCTCGCGGTCGTCGCCGCGAACGTGGGGCTCGGCGTCATCCTGGTCGGACTCAAGCTGCTCCTGACCCATTGAGCACGTGTCGATGACAAGTGCTCCGGTGCTTTCGTGACTGCTGCGAAGTCTGCGCCTTCGGCTCGCGCGGGCGGCGCGATGCTTGTGTTGCTGACGCTCGCGTCAGGCCAGTTCCTGATGACGCTCGACAGTTCGGTGATGAACGTCTCAATCGCGACCGTGGCGAAGGACGTGGGCACGACGGTGATCGGGATTCAGGGTGCGATCACGGCCTACACGCTCGTGATGGCGTCGTTGATGATCACCGGTGCCAAGGTCGGGGCGATCATCGGCCGAAAGCGGGCCTTCGCGATCGGCTGCGTCATCTACGGGTGTGGGTCGATGACGACCGCTCTCGCACCGAGCCTTCCCGTGCTGCTGCTCGGCTGGTCATTCCTGGAAGGGGTCGGCGCGGCGCTGATCCTGCCCGCGATCGTGGCGCTCGTCGCCGGCAACTTCCCGACCGAGCGCCGTCCCGCCGCGTACGGGCTAGTCGCGGCCGCAGGCGCGATCGCGGTCGCCGTCGGCCCGCTGATCGGAGGCTTCTTCACGACGTACTTCTCGTGGCGCTGGGTCTTCGCCGGCGAGGTCGTGGTCGTCCTCGTCATCCTTCTTCTGACCCGCCGGATCGCCGACGCGCCGGCCGAGGAGCGTCCTGGCCTAGACGTCGTCGGCACGGTGCTCTCCGCGGCCGGTCTCGGACTGCTCGTGTTCGGCGTTCTCCGCTCCAGCGAATGGGGTTGGATCCAGCCGAAGGCGGAGGGGCCGTCCTGGGCGGGGCTCTCGCCGACCGTGTGGCTGATCCTGGCCGGCTTGTTCGTAGTCTGGCTTTTCTCCCGTTGGGAGGCCCGCCGCGTGTCGCGGGGTGAGGAGCCGCTCGTGCGCCCGGGAATGCTCCGCAACCGGCAGCTGAGCGGCGGCCTGATCATGTTCTTCTTCCAGTACCTCGTCCAGGCAGGCCTCTTCTTCGTCGTGCCGCTGTTCCTCTCGGTCTGCCTGGGCCTGTCGGCGCTGGCTACCGGCGCCCGGCTGTTGCCGCTCTCGGTCACGCTGCTCCTCGCCGCGGTCGGAATCCCTCGCTTCTTCCCGAACATCTCGCCGCGGCTGGTCGTCCGGAGCGGCCTCCTCGCCCTGCTCGCGGGGACGGTTGTCCTGCTCGCAGGGCTCGACGCGGATGCCGGACCGGAGATTGTCTTCGTGCCGATGCTTCTGATCGGGCTGGGGATCGGGGCGCTCGCCTCGCAACTTGGCGCGGTCACGGTCTCTGCCGTGCCGGACGACGAGAGCCCGGAGGTTGGCGGTGTGCAGAACACGATGACCAATCTCGGCGCCTCGATGGGCACGGCGCTCGCCGGCTCGATCATGATCGCCGCGGTGGCGTCGTCGTTCCTCGCGAACATCCAGCAGAGCCCGGCGATTCCCTCCGAGGTCAAGTCTCAGGCGCAGATCGAGCTCGCGGGCGGCGTTGCATTCGTCTCGGACGCCGACCTCGAGGCGGCCCTCGACGAGACCGGTGCGACGTCGGAGACGAGAGACGCCGCGCTCGGCGCCTACCGCGACGCACGCATCGACGGCCTCCGCTCGGCGCTTGCGATTCTCGCCGTACTGACAATCGCCGCGCTCTTCTTCGCTCAGCGCATCCCCACGACCCAGCCCGGCAGGGCAGAGCGGTAGGGCCAATGTGCCGCTGGCTCGCCTATTCAGGATCTCCGATCCCACTCGAAGAGCTGCTCGTCAAGCGCGACCGCTCGCTGATCGACCAGAGTCTGCATGCCAGGCAGGGCGCGACGACGACGAACGGCGACGGCTTCGGCGTCGGTTGGTACGACCAAGGTGGGAAGCCGAGGGTCTACCGCAGCACCCATCCCGCTTGGAACGACCGCAACCTGCGCGAGCTCGCCGCCGGGATCTCCTCGCCGCTCTTCTTCGCCCACATCCGCGCGTCGACCGGGACGGCGATTCAGGAGACGAACACGCACCCGTTCCGCTTCGGGCGCTGGCTCTGGATGCACAACGGGCTGATTCGCGAGTTCCCGCGCATGAGGCGTGAGCTCGTGCTCGCGGTCGACCACTCGCTCTATCCGTCGATCGAAGGCACGACCGACTCGGAGGTGATGTTCTACCTGTCGCTGACCTTCGGGCTGGAGGGCGACCCTCCGGCCGCCGTCGAGCAGATGGTCGGCTTCGTCGAGGACACGGGCCGCAAGCACGGGGTCGAGCATCCCATCCAGATGACGGTCGCGACGACCGACGGGCAGAGCGTGTGGGCGTTCCGCTACTCGACCGAGGGCGACTCGCGCTCGCTCTATTTCAGCACGCGCATGGACGCGTTGAAGGCTCTCTACCCGGAAAGCGAGGAGCTCGCCGGGTTGTCGGACGAGACCCGGGTCATCGTGTCCGAGCCCCTCGGCGATCTCGCCGGTGCCTGGAACGAGGTGCCCGAATCCCACGTCGCCATCGTCCAGCCCGGTGTCGCCGAGCTGCGACCCATCGTGCCGTCTCGCTCCAGGTCGACGTAGCCCGCCTGGAGAGCGATCCGAGTGAGTGCTCGCCAGTGATAGGCGCGATTACCGGCCAGACCTCGTAGCGAAAACTTCCCGCCGGGACGGCGTGATCCGCGTCCTCGTCGCTGACGACCAGACGCTCGTGCGGGCGGGCTTCCGTGCGATCCTCGAAGAGCGCGCGGGAGCTGCGACCTGACGTAGTGCTAGTGGATGTCCGGATGCCCGGGAATCGAGGCGACGCGGCGCCTGCTTCGCGACGGCGATGCGCCGCGCGTTCTATGCTCACGACCTTCGACCTCGACGAGTACGTCTACGAGGCAATGAAGGCCGGCGCCAGCGGATTCCTGCTCGAGGACGCACCGCGCGATCAGCTCGTTGGCGCCGTGCGGACGGTGGCGGCGGGCGACGCGCTCCTCGCGCCCGCGCTCGTGCGGCCTCTCATCGAGGATTGCGTTCGTCGGCCTGCACGGGCACGCGTAAGCCGGCCGAGCTGGACGACTTGGCCGAGCGTGAGCTCGAGGTGCTGACGCTGATCGCGCATGGCCTCGCAAACGGTGAGATTGCCGCGCGACTCTTCGTGAGTGCGGCAACCGTTTCGCACGCACGTCCCACATCCTCGCGAAGCTCGGGCTGCGCGATCGCGTCCAAGCGGTCGTGCTCGCATACGAGTCGGGCCTGAGACGAGCCGGCGATCCTCGCGAGTGCTGATAGCAACTCGAAG
>JBOHAB010000157.1:0-7220 GCA_050697655.1 Gaiellaceae bacterium | reverse complement strand
GGAGCTTCGGCGCTGGGATGCGCTCTTCGCGGCGCGGACGCGCGGCGGCGCGGGCGAAGGCCTGGTCCAGATCCTCGCTCTCGCCGGCGCGGAGGACGTGATCTCCTTCGCAGGCGGCCTCCCGGACCCTGCGACGATCCAGGGTGTCGCGGTGGCCGAGATCCTCCGCGAGCTGGCCGAGCGGGGAGACGCTTCCCCGTTCCAGTACTCGCCGACGAACGGGCTCGCCGGGCCGCGGGAGTACGTCGCCGACCGGCTCGAGCGCGAGAGCCCCCGGCCGGCCGAAGATGAGCTGATGCTGACGAGCGGAGCGATCGAGGCGCTGGAGCTCGTCGGCAAGGCGCTGGTCGACAAGGGGGACCGCGTCCTCGTCGAGGCGCCGACGTATCTCGGCGCGATCATGGCCTTCCAGGGCTTCGAGGCAGCCGTCGAAGGCGTGCCCGTCGACGAAGACGGCCTCGCAGTCGACGAGCTCGAGCGTCGTCTCGCAGCCGGGCCGGCGCCCAAGCTCCTCTACGCGATTCCCGACTTCCAGAACCCCGCCGGCGTGACGCTTCCAGCCGAGCGGCGGGAGTCGCTCGTCGCCCTCGCCCGCCGCCACGGGATGCTCCTGGTCGAGGATGTCGCCTACCGCGACCTTCGCTACGAAGGCGAAAGCCCGCCGACGCTCCTGAGCCTCGGGCCCGACGTCGTCCTCCAGGCGGGGACGTTCTCGAAGACGTTCTTCCCGGGCGTGCGTCTCGGCTGGGCGGCCGGCCCGGCCGAGCTCGTCGCCAAGCTCGTCTGGGCGAAGCAGAACACCGACCAGTGCGCGGGCGCGCTCGGTCAGCGGCTGCTCGAGGAGTCCGGTCGCCGCGGTCTCCTCGACGAGCAGATCGCCGGCGCGCGGGAGGTCTACCGTTCGCGGCGGGACGCGGCCATGAGCGCGCTCGAGCGCCATGTCGGCGGACGCGCGACGTGGACGCACCCCCACGGTGGGTTCTTCACCTGGCTCCAGCTCGACGACGACGGAGCGGCCGTCGCCGAACGGGCGCTGGAGGCGGGCGTCGCCGTCGTTCCCGGCAGGCCCTTCTTCGTCGACGCCGGGGGCGAGCGCAACATCCGCATCTCCTTCAGCCAGGCCTCCGAGGAGCGGCTCGAGGAGGGCATCGCCCGCCTCGGGTCGATCCTCTCCCGCTAGGGAACAGGCCTAGCGAGGATCACGGCCCGTTCGTCCCACGACTCGAGCGCGAGCTCCCGCAGGGCGACAAAGCCCAGGGAGCGGTAGAAGGCCCGCGTGTCGGCGTAGTTGTCGGTTTCGCGGTCGTCGGGCTCGGAGTCGGCCACGGTCAGGACCGAGAGGAGCTCCACACCGTCGTGGGAGAGGTCGTCGAGAGCCCGCTCGATCAGCCTACGTCCGATGCCGTGTCGTCGCCGGTCCGCCCGAACCGCCATCCAAGTGATCTCTGCGCTTCGGGGATCGTGGCGCTCGAGCGTGAGAAAGCCGATGACGCCGCCCTCTTCGAGGGCAACGAGCCCGTTCTGCGTCCTCACGGCGCGGGCACACTCGGCCCGCCCGCTTTCGTCGCCGAAGTGGTACGGCAGAGTCAGGACGACGGCGTCGCACGCCTCGGCGTCGTCAAGAGCGAGCGGTCTGATCACACGTCCTCGATCAGCTGGAGCTCGTCGGCGCAGGAGGTATCGGGCTCCTCCTGGCACGCGGCCGCCCGCTCGTCCTCCCAGATGGCGGCGAAGGCGCGATAGCCCTCGCGGCCGAGCTCGACGAGGATCCCGTCCGACCGTGGCTCGCGCGAGACGACCTCCCAGCCGGCTGCGCGGGCGGCATCCTCGAGGGCGTCGGCCCGCTCCTCGGCCGACAACGGCGAGGTGAAGTAGACACGAGCGCACGAGGGATTGCCCGCGATCTGCGGGCACGACCCCTCGTCGGTCTCGAGCAGCTCGCTCCCCGGTGGGACGAGCTCCTCACCCAGCGAGCCAAGCCGTTCGCTCGCCGGAGGATCGGACACCGAGCAGCCCGCCACGAGCGCTGCGGCGGCCAGCAGGAGGGCGAGCCGGCGCGTCACTATGCGAGGAACTCTATGGAGTGCCGACCGGCGTGCGCCGCTCGCGGGCAAAGCTTCCCCGTGTCGCTCCGCTGGCGCGGGCGAAGCTCCGCGTCGCGCGCTCGTCGACGGCGAGGACGACAGGCCCGTGGACGATCAGCGACTCGCCGGCCTGCTCCTTGAGTAGATCGGAGTAGAAGCCCTCGACCAGCCATTCGCGGCCTGGCGCAACGGTCGTGCGGATCCGGATCCGCGTGAGGCTGTCGGAGAGCTCGTCGACCTGCTCCACCCACGGCCCCCGGGCGAAGGTGGTCGGGCCGACCGGCAGGATCGAGGAGACCTCGCGGACGAGCCGTTCCCCCTCGTCGCGCGCGCTCACGAAGAGCTCGATGGCGAGCTCCTTCACGCCGCGCGGCAGCACGCGGACAGCCTGGATCTGCGAGTTGTGGATGTGGATCACCTCGCCGGTCACCGAGCGCAGGCGCGTGTGCCGCAGGGAGACGTCCTCGACGACGCCCTGGAGCTCGACCCCGGCATGCACGGCGACCGTGTCGCCGACCGAGAACCAGCGCTCCACGAACATGGTCAAGCCTGCGATCACGTCGGCGAGGATTCTCTGAGTCGCAAAGCCGGCGACGATGATCAAGAAGGAGGCGCCGGCGATGGCCGTGAGGCGGTCGACGCCGCCGATCAGCTGGCCGATGGAGAGGATGATCGCGGCCCCGAAAGCCACGTAGATGATGGCCGCCTTGATGATCGAGACGAGCGTCTCGCGCCGCTTCAAGTTGACCATCTTGCCCGTCGCCTCGAGATCGCTCGAGTTGTTTCGCCGCTCGTGCCAGTCGAGCACGCGCAGGGCGACCCAGCCGCTCGAGCGGGCGACGAGCCAGGCGAGGGCGAAGAGCCCGGCGATGACGAGGAGGCCGCCGAAGGGCGAATAGATGGGCGTCCTCGAGTTGAGGAGGTCGATGAGAGGGTCGAGCACGATGTTTCCCCGGTCGGTTGCCTGCTCCCTCAAGCTACCGACGTGCTCGCGCGCCGAATCGCGTGAGCGTGGAGCTCTAACGCGACCTTAACTTCTACGCGGAGGCGACGCGGTTCTTGCCTGCGGCCTTCGCCCGGTAGAGCGCTCCGTCTGCAGCCGCGAGCAGCTCCTCGGCGCTCCGCGCCGCGGGAAAAGCGGCGACGCCGAAGCTGGCGGTCACGGGCGGCCGGTTGCCGCCGATCTGGGGCAGGCGCAGGCGGAGGAGCGCGTTCTGCAGCCGCCGCGCCAGCCGCTCGGCGCCCTCGACCCCGGTCTCGGGCAGAAGGACGGCGAACTCCTCGCCGCCGTAGCGCACCGGCAGATCGAAGTCGCGCACGTTCTCCCGCAGGACGTCCGAGAAGCGGCGGAGCACCTCGTCCCCCGCCTGGTGGCCGTAGCGGTCGTTGATCAGCTTGAAGTCGTCGAGGTCGGCGAGGACGAGTGCGAGCGGGTCACCGAAGCGCTCGGCGCGCCGGATCTCGACGGCCAGAGTCTCCGTGAAGCGCCGGCGGTTGGCGAGCTGAGTGAGCTCGTCGGTGATCGCCTGGCTCTTCACGGTTCGGTGGAGGCGCTCGTTCTCGATCGCGATCGAGGCCTGGGCCGCGAGCCAGTGCGCGAGCTGCTTGGACTCGTCGTCGAAGGAGCCGCCGAGCGGCGGGTAGAGGAGGAGGCGTCCGATCCCGTCCTGGTCTGCTCCGAGCTCGAGCGTGAGTGGCGCGCCGCCCTCATCGGGACGGCCGGCGCTCACGACCTCGGTGCCGCCGCTGACGAGGCGGGCCCCCGCGGCCCCGGTCGCCTCGATGGCGCTCTGGAGGATCACGGGCAGAAGCGCCTCCGGGTCGTGGGTCGCGGCCAGCGCCTCGCCGACGAGGGCTACGGCCTCCCTGATGCGCTGCTCGTCGCCCCCCCGGCGGACGTCGCTCGAGCGCCGGTGGAGGTCGGCCTCCTCGGTGACCGGCGCTTCGGCCGGACGGCGGCGGAAGAGCGCGATCGCCCCGGCGAGGAGGAGGGCGAGCCCGACGATGGCGAGCGACGCGAAGAACGCACGACGCCGCGTGTCGTCGACGGCCGCTGCGATCGGCGCCTCGGACGTGAGCGCGGCCAGGCTGACGCCGGTGCCTTCGAGGAGCGGCGTCGAGACGAAGCGGTACGCCTCGTCGCCCAGCTCGACGGTTCCCTGCTCGTCCGGGGGCAGCGCAGCGGGCTCGCGCGGGCCCGAGGACGCGAGCGTCTCGCCGTCGTCGGTGACTGCGAGGAAGTCCGACGAGGGAAGCTCGGTGGCGAGCCGCTCTGCGAGGGCGTTGTCCAGGGGCACGCCGACGACGACCTCCCCGACGCGCTCGCCTTCCTCGGTGACGCCCACGGTCCGGCTCGCCGACCAGGAATCCTCGCCCGCGAGCAGCCGGCCGCCCGCGATCAGGCCGATGTCGTCCTCTCTCTCGGCGAGCTGCTGCGCTGCCCGTACGTCGTCTTCGGCGAGCGTACGCTGAACGCGCGGCCTCCCGGCGATCTCCATAGCCCTCGCCTCGGCCTCGTCGAGGACGGCGGCGAACTCTTCCCGGCCGCTGCGGAGGTCGAGCGTCAGGCGGGTGTCCACGGCGTCGCGCTCCTGCCTCTCGGCGATCTCGCCCGCCACCCAGGTCGCGACGACGACCACGATCGCTGCCAGGAGCAGCGCCCAGAGCGCGAGAGCGAGCCAACCGCGGGCCGCTCGCGGTGCAATTCTCGCCAGCGTTGCCGTTGTTCTCTCCCTCACTGTCGAAGTTTAGAACGTCGCTTCACGAATATCGGCTGCGATCAGGAACAAGATGAACGCCGCGAGCGCGAGCCGGTAGATGACGAAGATCGTGTAGTCGTGCCGGCGCACGTAGCCGAGCAGCGCCCAGATGGCCAGCAACCCGCTCGCCGCCGAAGCGATCATGCCGACGAGGAAGGGCCCGGTCGAGCCGGGCGGGAGGTCGTCGAGGAGCACTTCGTTGACCCCCTCCCAGAGCGAGGCGCCGAACACGATCGGAATCAGGAGCAGGAAAGAGAAGCGCGCAGCCGAGTCCCGGTCGAGGCCGAGGAAGCGCGCCGCCGTGATCGTGATCCCCGAGCGCGACACGCCCGGCATGAGCGCGAGGCTCTGGGCAAACCCAACCGCGACCGCGGTGCCGAGCCCGAGGTCGCTCATGTCCCGTCGGGCAGGGGTTCGGTCGGCAAACCAGAGGAGTACCCCGAAGACGGCGAGGACGATGGCGATCTGCCACGGCTCCCCCAAATGATCGGCGATGAAGCTCTCGCCGAGCGCCCCGACCAGCGCGGCCGGCACCGTGGCGACCGCGACAAACCACGCCACGCGCTCGTCGGGAGTCTCGATCCGGCGCCGTCGCACGCTGCTCACCCAGGCCGCGATCAGCCGCTTGACGTCGGCCCAGAAGTAGGAGACGACGGCGACCAAGGTGCCCACGTGCAGGGCGACGTCGAACGTCTGGTTGAACTCGTCGTTCTGCTCGAGGTACTCCCATTCGAAGAGCCACGGCACGAGGATCAGGTGCCCCGAGGAGGAGATGGGAAGAAGCTCGGTGGCGCCTTGGACGAGGCCGAGGACGAGCGCCTGCCAATTGGGGAACGCACCGGGCTCGTCCCCGACCTGGCCGAGCGTGAGACCGACGGCAACCAGCAGCGCCCCGCCGGCGACGACAAAGATGCCGGCGCGACTCATAGACGGGTTATCGTAGGCGGTCGGTGAGCCGGAACGACGTCATCATCGGGGTCGCGGCACTCGTCCTCGTCCTCTTCAGTCTCGTCGTCTCGATCGTGATCCCCAGGCGCGATCCCGGCTTTCCCGGGCGCACGATCGGAGTCTTCTCGGCGGTTGCGGTCACGCTCGTCGTCGTCATGCTCGCCTCCGTCGAGATCTTCGGCGAGAGCCATGAGGCGGAGGGGGGCAAGGAGGGCGGCGAGAGCGTCCCCGCGGAGACAGACGGCGGCGGAGGCGGCGGCGGCGGCGGCGAGGGCGACGCGGCGGCCGGACAGCCGGTGTTCGAAGCGAACTGCGGGAGCTGCCACACGCTCGAGGAGGCAGGGACGAACGGCAACATCGGCCCGAACCTCGACGAGTCGACGCTCGACCACGACGCGGTCGTCCAGCAGGTGACGAACGGCGGCGGGCAGATGCCTCCCTTCCAGGGCACGCTCTCCGAGGAGGAGATTCAGAACGTGGCGGCGTTCGTCGTCGCCTCGCAGGGCTAGACAACTCCCGGGGGCGGGAGGACGATCTCGACATGCTGCTCGAGCGCTCGCACCAGCTCGATGCCCTCGTCGCCGCGCTCGGTGCCGCGCGCGCGGGCTCAGGACGGCTAGTGATCGTGGGCGGCGAGGCGGGCGTCGGGAAGACGGCGCTCGTCCGCGAGTTCTGCTCGCAGGAGAGCTCGGCCCGGGTCCTCCACGGAGCCTGCGACGCGCTCTTCACGCCGAGCCCGCTCGGGCCGCTGCTGGACGTGGCCGAGCAGGTCGGCGGGGGCCTGGCGGAGCTCGTCGCCCGGGAGGCGCGCCCACACGCGGTCGCCGCCGAGCTCCTGCACGAGCTGCAAGCGGCGAAGCCGACGATCCTCGTTCTCGAGGACGTGCACTGGGCTGACGAGGCCACGCTGGACGTCCTCCGACTGCTCGGCCGCAAGGTCGAGAGCGTCCCCGCGGTCGTGGTGGCGACGTACCGCGACGACGAGCTCGACCGCGCCCATCCGCTGCGAATCGTGCTGGGCGGGCTGGCGAGCCAAGGAATCCTGCGACTCGGGTTGCGCCCGCTTTCGGAAGGGGCGGTCGCCGAGCTCGCCGCCCCGCACCAGATCGATCCCGAAGAGCTCCATCGCAAGACGGGCGGCAATCCCTTCTACATCACCGAGGCGCTCGCCGCCGGAGAGGACGTGATCCCGGCCACGGTGCGAGACGCCGTCCTGGCCCGGGCGGCGCGTCTCGGCGCGTCGGCAAGGACGGTTCTGGACAGCGTCGCCGTCATGACTCCGCGGGCGGAGCTCTGGCTCCTCGAAGAGCTTGCCGGTGAAGCGGTCGGGCACGTGGAGGAGTGCCTCGCTTCGGGCATGCTCGTCACCGAGGGCGAAGCCGTCGGCTTCCGGCACGAGCTGGCGCGACTGGCCGTCGAAGAGCACGTG
>JBOHAB010000156.1:0-7258 GCA_050697655.1 Gaiellaceae bacterium | reverse complement strand
GGTCTGACCCCTGGGCGTGGCCGGTCCGGACAGGATGTATGTCACAAGAGTGGCGCGGCGCCGGCGAGGGGCGGAGCGGGCCCGTACGCTCGTTGGCGTGCCACGACCTCCGCGAGCACAAGCCCCCGGGATCTACCACGTCACCTCGCGCGGCAACCGAAGACAGGACGTGTTCCTCACGGACGGCGACCGCCTGCGCTTCCTCGCGCTACTCGAGACCGTTTACTCCAAGGCCGAATGGATCGTCCACGCCTACTGCCTGATGCCGAACCACTACCACCTTGTCGTCGAGATCGACGCGCCGACGCTTTCGAGCGGGCTCCAGTCATTGAACGGAGATTACGCCCAGACATTCAATCGACGTCACCGCTTGGTCGGTCACCTCTTCCAGGGGCGCTTCCACTCGGTCCGGGTGGAGACCGATCCTCATTTGCTCGAGCTCGCGAGGTACTTGCCGCTCAACCCGGTCCGCGCCCGTCTCTGCGAGGAGCCGGCGGACTGGCCGTGGAGCAGCTACCGGGCCACGGTCGGAATCATCCGACCTGCGCCCTTCCTTGCGGTTGATCGCGTCCTTGGCCTCTTTGGCATCGACCGCCGCCGCGCCCGCCAGGCCTTCGCGAGCTTCGTCGCGGGGCCACGTCTCTAGTGGCCACGCCCCGGGGTCAGACCCCTGGGCGTGGCCCTTCGGGACAGCGGCCTGGCAGGCGCCGTCAGCAGCCCCAGCCGAGTGGGGGCTCGCGGCGGCCGTCGTCGACGTGCCAGTACTCGCGGAGCTCCTCGCAGCGGCCGTCCGCCGCGAAGCGGAGCAGAAGCGCTCCCGGCAGGGTGATCCAGGCGCCGTCGTCCCGCATGACGGCCCACCACTCGACGACGGCCTTGCTCCCCTCGACGACCGGCTCGCCGAAGCGGAGCTCGAACTCCTCCTGCGTCGAGGTCGCTCGTGTCCAGTACTCGCGGATGCCGTCGGAGCCCGCGTGCGGCTCGCGGAACGGATGCGAGCGATAGACGGCGTCGTCGGTGAAGAGCGCCACGGCGGCATCGGCGTCGCGGGCGACCCACGCCCGGCCGTAGGCGGCGATCCATTCCTCGACCGTCACGACGCCCTTCTCCGCCTCCACTCGTAGAGCGCGACGGCGCCCGCCGTCGCGACGTTGAGCGACTCCGCCGAGCCCGCCTGGGGAATAGTCGCGGCCTGATCCGCCGTGACGAGCACGTCGGGGGGAAGCCCCTCCCGCTCCGCTCCCAGTAGGAAGATGGCTCGCTCGGGCAGCTCGAGCTCGGGGAGCGGGACGCCGTCGCGGGGGACGAGGGCGACGCGTGTGCCCTCCCCGTCATCGAAGCCGCCCAGCGGCACGCGGAAGACCGCCCCCGCCGAGGCGCGCAGCGCTTTCGGCCCAGTCGGGTCGGCGCAGCCGCCGGAGAGGAGAACGAACGCGGGGCCGAGCGCGTCCGCCGCCCGCAGGAGCGTCCCAACGTTGCCGGGATCCGAGACGCGCCAGAGCGCGAGCCCGACCGGCGCGCTCGGGTCGCGCGGCAGATCGGCACGCCGGAAGACGGCGACCACCCTGGCCGGATGCGGCAGCGTCGAGAGACCTGCCATCACAGCGGGCGCGACGAGCTCGGCGCTCGGAAGCCGCTCGACCAGGGCGGCGTGCTCGGCGTCGATCAGCGCCTCGACCGGCTCGAGGCCGGCATCCAGGCCTGCCGTCACGAGGTCCTCGCCCTCGCAGGCGAACAGGCCGAGCTTCTCCCGCTGGCGCCGCGCCTCGAGCTTGCGAACGAGCTTGACCCGCGGATTGGCCGCGGACGTGATCACCCGGGGAAGCCTAGGCTTCCAGGGCTGCCTTCGCCCGCTCGGCGATCTTCGTGAACGCCGCCGGGTCGCTGACCGCGATGTCGGCGAGCGCCTTGCGGTCGAGCTCGATTTCGGCCTTCCGGCAGCCGGCGACGAACTGGTTGTAGGAGAGACCCTCCTGGCGCGCGGCCGCGTTGATGCGCACGATCCAGAGCCGGCGGAAGACGCGCTTCTTGCGCTTCCGGTCGCGGTAGGCATGGTTGTCGGCCTTCTGGACGGCCTCTTTCGCCTTCCGGTACGAGATCGAGCTCTGGCCGACGTAGCCCTTCGCGCGCTCGAGGACCTTGCGGCGCTTCTTGCGCGCGTGAACGGATCGCTTGACGCGGGGCATCGCTTCCTCCTTCTGCCTCTACCGCCCGAGCAGGCGCTTGACCTCGCGGACGTCGCTGCCGTCCACGGGGTGGTCGCTGCGGAACGCGCGGCCCCGCTTGGCGGACTTCTTCTCGAGATTGTGGCTCTGCATGGCATGACGCCGGAGCAGGCGCCCCGATCCGGTGATCTTGAACCGCTTCTTCGCGGCTGAGTTGGTCTTTTGCTTAGGCACTTTGAGCTGCTCCCACTTCTCGCCCGACGTTTCGATGCGGCGCCAGCACCATCACCATGTTGCGTCCGTCCTGGAGCGGCGGCGACTCGATCGCCCCGAGCTCCTTCACGTCCTCGGCCAGACGCAAGAGCAGGTCGCGCCCGCGCTCGGGATGCGTCTGCTCGCGGCCTCGGAACATGATCGTCACCTTCACCTTCGCCCGGTTGCCCAGGAATCTGACGACGTGGCTCTTCTTTGTCTCGTAGTCGTGGACGCCGATCTTGGGGCGCAGCTTGATCTCTTTTACCTGGATCTGAGACTGGTGCTTCCTCGCTGTCTTGGCCTTTTGCTCCTGCTCGTACTTGTACTTGCCGTAGTCCATGATCCGGGCCACGGGCGGGTCGGCTCCGGCGGCGACCTCGACCAGGTCAAGATCCTTGGAGTAGGCGTACTCGAGCGCCTCAGCCGTCGGCCTGATGCCGACCTGCGAGCCGTCCGAGTCGACCAGCCGCACGCGCTGGACACGAATGGACTCGTTGATCCGAGTCGTGTCCTGCTGTGGCCTGGCCTGCTCGAACCTACGCCGCGGCCTCACTGAAACGTCACCAAGCTGTGCTGCTTCCTCCTGCTAGACAAACGAAAAGCTGCACGCAGGCAGCCGGTCACTTCCCCGCTTCGGTTGAACCTCCGATGAGCCGGTGGCTCCGGAGGTGAGGAAACAAACGACGCTCCTGCTTGCAGGCTCAGAGTCTAGCAGCGCTTTTCAGCTCCTCGGCGAGCGCCTCGGCCGAAGTCACAGATTGTTCACCGCCTCGACGCCGGACGGACACGGCCTCTAGCGACTCGCGGTCTCCCCAGACGACGACGTAGGGAATCTTCTCCACCTCGGCGTCGCGAATGCGCTTGCCCACCGTCTCGCTCCGCTCGTCCACCGCAGCGCGGACGCCGGCCGCTCGCAGCCTGTCGGCGAGCGACTCGGCATCGGTACGGTGCGCTTCGCCGACCGGCAGGATCCGCACTTGCTCGGGAGCCAGCCAGACGGGGAAGTCTCCACCGTAGTGCTCGATGAGGATCCCGATGAAGCGCTCGAGCGAGCCGAGAAGCGCCCGATGGATCACATACGGCGTGTGCTCGCGGTTGTCCTCGCCCGCATAGACAAGACCGAATCGGCGCGGCATCTGGGAGTCGAGCTGGATCGTCCCCATCTGCCAGGAGCGTCCGAGGACGTCGGTCATGTGGAGGTCGATCTTCGGCCCATAGAACGCACCGTCACCTTCGTTGAGCTCGTACTCGATCCCTTGGCGCTCGAGCGCCCTCGCGAGTGCTGCCTCGGTGAAGTCCCACTCCTCGTCGGTCCCGAGTTTGTTCTCTGGCCTTGTCGAGAGCTCGAAGCGGGCATCCATGCCGAAGAGGTCATAGAGAAACGCCGTATAGTCGAGGCAGGCGAAGATCTCGTCTTCGATCTGCTCGGGCAAGCAGAAGATGTGCGCGTCGTCCTGCGTCACATGGCGAACACGTAGGAGACCGTGCAGCGTCCCGCTGGGCTCGTCGCGGTGGAGGGTCGAGGCCTCCGCATAGCGCAGGGGTAGCTCCCGGTGGCTCCGGATCTGGCTTCCGAACAGGAGCATGTGCCCCGGGCAGTTCATCGGCTTGAGCCCAAACGTCTTCTCGGGCTGCTCGACCAGAAACATGTGCTCCCGGTACTTCTCCCAGTGGCCGGAGGTTTCCCAGAGATCGACGTCGTAGAGGAGCGGCGTCTTTACCTCCAGATAGCCGCGCCGCGCGTTCTCACGCTGGCGGAGCGACTCGAGCGCGTTCCAGATCACCATCCCGCGCGGATGCCAGATCGGCGAGCCCGGAGAATGCTCGTCGAAGTGGACGAGGTCGAGGTCGCGACCGAGCCGGCGGTGGTCTCGCTGCTTCGCCTCCTCGATCCGGTTCAGGTAGCCCTCCAGGTCCTGCGGGTCGAAGAACGCCGTGCCATACACGCGCGTCAGCTGCGGCTTCGTCTCGTCCCCGCGCCAGTAGGCACCGGCGAGGGAGAGCAGCTTCACGGCCCTGATCGGCTCGGCGTTCTGCAAGTGCGGGCCCCGGCAGAGGTCGACGAAGTCGCCCTGCTCGTAGATGGAGATGTCCCCGTCCGCCGTGTCCACGAGCTCGACCTTGTACGGCTCGCCCGCCTCCTCGAAGTAGGCGCGCGCCTCGTCGCGGCTCGACTCCCGGCGTTCCCAGGCGCGGCCCTCGGCGATCTCGCGGCGGATCTCCTCCTCCAGGCGCCCGAGCGCCTCCTCGGTGACGGGCCCCGGGAACTCGAAGTCGTAGTAGAAGCCGTTCTCGATCGGCGGCCCGATCGCGACTTTCGTCCCGGGGTAGAGGCGGCGCGCGGCCTCGGCGAGCAGGTGGGCCGCCGAGTGCCGAAGCACGTAGAGGGCGTCCGGATCCTCCCGGTCGCGCGTCGTCAGGATCTGGATGCGCTCGCCGTCGGCGAGCGGCAGCCGCAGGTCGCGGACGCTGCCGTTCGCGCGCACGAGCACCGCCTGCTCGGCGAGCTTGGGCCCGATGGCGCGGGCCGCGTCGAGCCCGCTCGCGCCGTCGGGCAGCTCGAGCTCGGTTTCATCAGGGAGAATCACCCGCATGGAGACAGAGAATACTCAGCACGAACCGCCGCAAGAGCCCGAGGAAACCGACGAGGGCTCGCCGGTCCCGGATCCCGAGGGAGAGGACCCAGGCGACGCCGAGGACGTGCCGACGGCCGATTAAGCAAGCGCCCGCGCGATCGCCTCGCGGCCCTTCTCGAGCACCGGCTCGCCGTGGGAGACGAGCACTAGCTCGACCGGGAGGTCGAGCAACCGGCGCAGCGCGGCGCGAAGTCCCTCTTGCCGCATGCCGCTCGGCAGGTAGCGGAGCCAGGAGTCGGGGCACAGCCGAAGGCCGCCCGCGTCGTCGCCGAGCAGCCGGTCGCCGGGGATCAGGACGCGCGGCTTCGGGAGCCAGACCATCGTCTCGCCGGCGCCGCGGATCACGACCGTCTCGACGCCCTCGGGCAGGGTTTTCTTCGCGCGGGAGGTCGAGGCGCGATACCGCTCGGCCAACTCGTCGCGGCTGCGGCTATGGAACTGGAGCGTGGTCAGGATCGCCACGCGACGGCCGTGTGAGCGCACGAGCGCGTCCAGCTCTTCCTGGAGGCCGGGCCGGTCGGCCGGGGCGAGCGGATCGACGAGCACGAGCGCGTCCGGCGCGGTGTACCCGACCGAGCCAACCTCGGGCCCCCAGTCGTCCGGGCTCTCCGTCGTCGGTTCCGGCGCCGCCTCCGGATGGATCGCGGTCCAACGGACCAGCCCCGGGCGCAGTTCTCGGAGCTCGCTCAATCTCCCTCGACGACCGAGCGTAAATGTGGCGGCGCCTTCAGCCAGTAGCTCTCGCGCAGCCACTCGAGGGCCGCTTCCAGTGACTCGTCGTCGGCAACATCGGCGGTCACCCAGCCGTAGCGGCCGACGTAACGCGCGGTGCTGACGTACGGGAGGAGATGCGCGATCTCGCGCTCCTCCCGCGTCAGCTTGACGGTCAGCCGAACGCACCCCTCGGCGACCGCCATCGAAGCGAACATGCGGTTCTCTCCGACCTTGAAGACCGGATGGCCCCACGGCTCGTCCTCGTAGGTCTCGGGCAGCGAGAGTGCCAGCTCGCGCAGGCGCTCGGCCAGGTCCTCGAGGTCGGGCACGCGGCCAGCCTATCCGGTCTCTTCGAAACGTCAGGAGGCCCGCCCCCGTGATGGAGCGCGGGCCTCCTGGGCGAAGCACCGTCTAGCGGCCTGCAGGGACCGGGACGGGATTCCGAGCGGCCTCTTCGGTCTCGTGCGAGACCTGCGGCAGCCATTCGAGCCAGCTCGGCAGGTACCAGTTCCAGTCGCCCAGCAGCTTCATGACGGACGGGAGGAGCACGCCTCTCACGATCGTCGCGTCGATGAGGAGAGCGGCCGCCAGCCCGACCCCGAGCTGCTTCATGTCGATCGTCGAGAGTGTCGCGAAGATCGAGAACACCGCGACCATCACGAGCGCGGCCGCCGAGACGACGCCGGCCGTGGACTTGATCCCCTGCGTCACGGCCGCCTCGGTGTCGAGCCCGCGGTCGTACGCCTCCCGGATCCGGCTGAGGATGAACACGTGGTAGTCCATCGACAGCCCGAAGAGGATCACGAACATGAAGAGCGGGAGCCACGAGACGATCGCTCCCGTCGTGTCGAAGCCGAGCAACGACTCCCCGTAGCCGTGCTGGAAGACGAGCACCAGCAGGCCGTAGGCCGCGGCCACGGAAAGCAGGTTGAGGAGCACGGCCTTCGCGGCGATCACCACGGAGCGGAACGAGACGAGCAGCAGCGCGAAGGCGAGCAGGAGGACGAATGCGAAGACGAACGGCACCCGGTCCTTCGTAAGCTCGTTGAAGTCCTTCGACGCTGCGGTCTCGCCCGTGACGGCGACCTCGACGCCGTCGACGGCGCCGACGGTTGCCGGGATCACGTTCCCGCGGAGCGTGGCCAGTGCAGCCTGCGACGCCTCGTCGTCGCCGTCGCCCGCGAGCGGGATGGAGACGAGCGCCACGGTGTCGTCCGGGTTCGTCTCCACCTGGATCGGGTCACGCATCTGACCCGTTGCGAGCGCCTGCTCGCGCAGGTCGCCGATGGCGCCCTGCACCTCGGTCGAGCCGATGTCGTCGGCCTCGATCGCCACCACCGCCGGAAGCGGGCCGCCCGGGAGAGCGGTCTGGATCCGGTCGTAGGTCTGCATGATGGCGAGGTCGCGGGGAAGGGTCGAGACGCCAGGCAGCTCCGTGTGGATGCCGACGGCCGGCGCCGCGAGGGCGAGCAGGAAGGCTCCCGAGGC
>JBOHAB010000155.1:0-7258 GCA_050697655.1 Gaiellaceae bacterium | reverse complement strand
AAAAGCTGCTGGGCCCGCTGGCGGTGACCGACGGCCCTGCTGCCGGGCAGTCGATCAACTACTTCCGCGCGCCGTTCGGTACCTACATCGAGCTGATCAGCTACCCGAAGGGCATGGCCTACGAGGAGACGGCCGAGACCCTGCTCTGGGATCCGCGCGACAACAGGCGCTAGCAGCTAGCGCGCAGCAGCACGCGACCGGATTCTCGCCGCGTGAGGTCGTCGCCAGGTCGTATCCGCTAACCCTCCGAGGGCCAAGCGACATTTCTGAACTCGCCCATCCCAGGGTGAGCCTGCTCGGAGGCGACGCCGGCACGAACTGCGTCGCTAGGCTTTCTCCATGACGGAGAAGGTTCAGAAGACCGAGCAGGAGTGGCAGACGGAGCTCACTCCCGAGCAGTACCGCGTCCTGCGTGAGCACGGCACCGAGCCGGCGTTCACAGGCGCCTACCACGACGCCAAGGAGCCCGGCGTGTACCGCTGCGCCGGCTGCGGCGCCGAGCTCTTCAGCTCGGAGACGAAGTACGACTCCGGCACCGGCTGGCCGAGCTTCTTCGAGCCGGTCGCCCGGGAGGCGGTTGAGACGGAGCGGGACTGGAGCCTGCTCGTGCCGCGCACGGAGGTTCACTGCGTCGCCTGCGGCGGCCACCTGGGACACGTCTTCCCGGACGGCCCCCAGCCCACCGGCCTTCGCTACTGCATCAACTCGTGCGCGCTCGATCTCGAGCGCGAGGAAGGAGCTTCGGAGTGACGGAGAAGGCGACGTTCGGCGCCGGCTGCTTCTGGGGCGTCGAGGTGGACTTCCGCAACACCCCGGGCGTCAAGGACGCCGCGGTCGGGTACATGGGCGGCGACGTCCCCAACCCGGCCTACGAGCAGGTGTGCACCGACCGCACCGGCCACGCCGAGGTCGTCCAGGTCGAGTTCGACCCTGCCGAGGTCTCCTACGAGACGCTTCTGCGGACCTTCTGGGACGCGCACGACCCGACGCAGCTCAACCGCCAGGGCCCCGACGTCGGCCGGCAGTACCGCTCGGCGATCTTCTTCCACTCGCCCGAGCAGCAGGAGCAGGCGCTCGCTTCCAAAGCAAAGGTGCAGACGCGCTACACACGGCCGGTCGTCACCGAGATCGAGCCTGCAAAGGACTTCTGGCGCGCCGAGGAGTACCACCAGCAGTACCTGGTCAAGCGCGGCCGCGCCACCTGCGCGATCTAGCGCACCGGCCCACGGGTGCGGGCGATGTACTGGTAGGCGCGCTCCGTCAGGGCCGGGAAGGCGGCAGTCAGCGCGGCGAGCGGGCGGCCGCCTGGGAGGAGGCGCAGGAGCGGTGGGAACGCCGCGCCTGCCGAGTAGACGCGGCCGTCGGCGGTCACGAGGTGCCAGGAGGCCATCTTCCGCTGCGCGTCCATGCCGCCGAGGAGCTCGTCCGCCTCGGGATCCTGGAGCGCGACGGGCCTCAGCCGGCCCCGCCGATCCCAACGAAGGATCCGCGCCACCGACCTTCTGCAGAAACCGCAGCTCCCGTCGAAGAGGATGACGGCCGCCTCCATTTGGCGTGAGCCTAGTCCTGGTTGCGGTGCATCCGGGGACCTGCCTACACTCCGTCGGCGATGCCGATCTACGAGTTCGTGTGCATGGAGTGTGAGTCGCATTTCGAGGAGCTCGTCGGGATGAGCGCGGCCGATCCGGGCTGTCCCGACTGCGGCGCCTCGCGGGTGGCGCGGCAGCTCTCCGTGTTCGCGGCCCACGGAGCCCCCGGCACCGCCGAGCAGTCGATTCCGAGTCCAAGCTTTGGCGGAGGCGGAGGCGGGTGCTGCGGCGGAGCCTGTGGCTGCTGAGCCTGACTTCCTGAGCCGCCGGGCCGCGCTCGAGGCGCACGCCGCCGAGACCTCCAGCTGCACGCGTTGCCGGCTCGCCGAGGGCCGGACCCAGGTCGTCTACGGCGTCGGCAACCCCGACGCCGACCTCATGTTCGTCGGCGAGGCGCCGGGCTTCCACGAGGACAAGCAGGGCTATCCGTTCGTCGGTTCGGCGGGGAAGCTGCTCGACCGGCTCCTCGAGGGCATCGGCCTTTCCCGCCGGGACGTGTATGTGGCGAATGTGATCAAATGCCGTCCGCCCGGGAATCGCGATCCCCAGCCGGACGAGATCGAGGCCTGTGAGGGCCACCTTTTCCGCCAGCTCGAGCTGATCCAGCCGAAGCTCGTGGCCACGCTCGGGAATTTCGCGACGAAGCTCCTCTCCGGGAAGCCGACCGGGATCACGCGCGTGCACGGGCGCCCGCAGGAGGCGCTGGTGGGCGGTCGCAGCGTCACGCTCTACCCGATCTACCACCCTGCCGCGGCGCTGTACACGCCCGCGATGCTGAAAACGCTCGAGGAGGACTTCGCGCGCATCCCCGAGCTCCTGGCCGGCACGGACGCGAGCGTCGCCCCCTCCGAGGCCCAGGTGATCCAGTTTCCGGCGCCTGCCGTCGTCGCCGCGCAGTCGCCTGACGAGCAGCTCGGCCTCTTCTAGTCTCGCTAGGCTGGCCGAGTGGAAGTCGACCGGAGCGCACCGGCCGTCGCCGAGGCCGCCACCGAGATCGCGGCCGACCCGGAAACGGTCTGGGAGGTTCTGACCGACCTCGAACGCTGGCCGAGCTGGAATCCCGACGTGAGCGCGGTCGCGCACGAGGGAGGCCTGGAAGAGGGGGCGACCTTTCGCTGGAAGGCCGGACGGGCGACGATCACCTCGACGATCAGGGAGGTGGACCGTCCACGCCTCATCGGCTGGACCGGGAGGACGACCGGCATCGACGCTATCCACGTCTGGCGCCTCGACCTGCGCGACGGAGGCACGCTCGTGCGCACTGAGGAGTCCTGGCAGGGGCTTCTGGTGCGCGTCATCCGCGGCTCGATGCAGAAAAGCCTGCAGAAGGCGGTGGACGGCGGGCTCGCGCACCTCAAGGCCGAATCCGAGCGCCGCGCTCGCACCGGAAGCTAAGCGGATGGTCGAGCTCGAGTCGTCCTCGCCCGAGGAGACCGAGCGCATCGGTGCGGCGGTCGCCCGGGAGCTCGAGCTCGGCGACGTCGTGGCGGTCTCCGGCGAGCTCGGGACGGGCAAGACGACGTTCGTGCGGGGTGCAGCTCGGGCTCTCGGGATCGAGGGGCCCGTGACGAGCCCGTCGTACACGATCGGCCACCGCTACGCCGGCCATCCAGACGTGTCTCACCTCGACCTGTATCGCTTCGACGGCATGTCCGACGCCGAGTGGGGAGACCTCGAACGCTACTTCGAGGACGCCGTCGTCTTCGTCGAGTGGCCCGAGGCGGGGGAGACGTTCCTGCCTCCGGCCAGGGTACGCATCCGGTTGCGGCACCTGGGGCCGGCACATAGACTGATTTCGCTCGAATCGTCCGAAAAATCCCTGGAAATACGGCTATCTGCAGGTGCTGATCCTCGCGTTTGACACCGCTACGGACGCGGCCACCGTCGCGCTCGTCCGGGACGGCAACGTGCTCGGCGAGCGCCGCTCGAGAGCCGCCCGCATCCTCAAGGACGCCGAGGAGCTGCTGGGCGAAGCAGGGCTCGAGGCGGACGACGTCGACGCGATCGCGGTCGGAACCGGCCCGGGCAGCTACACGGGGCTTCGCATGGGGCTGGTCACGGCGCGGACGCTGGCTCTCTCGATGGACGTCCCGATCGCGGGCGTCTCCACGCTGGCTGCGCTCGCAGCCGGGGCACCAGGAGCCGTGCCGGTGATCGACGCCAAGCGACGGGAGGTCTTCACGCTGGCCGGGGGCGAGCCCGCCTGCGTCCCGGCCTCCGGGCTGCAGGTCGAGCCGGGGCGCGTCTACGTCGGCGACGGGGCCGTCCGCTACCGCGACGAGATCGTCGGCGCGGGCGGAGTCGTCCCGCCGGACGACGCTGGCGAGCACGTGCCGTGGGCCTGTCACCACGCGAGCCTCGCGCGCGACTTCGGGCCAGGCGAGGCTGCCGAGCCCATCTACCTCCGCGCCCCCGACGCCGAGAGGGCGCTCTCCCGATGATCGACGTCGAGCGAGTCAGCGTCGACATCCGCAAGCTGGCGCTCGGCGACCTCTCGGACATCGAACGTATCGAGCATCGGGTCTACCCGACGCCCTGGTCGCGCTCGATGTTCGCGGGCGAGCTCGCCAAGCCGTCCTCGATATGCCTGGGAGCCTTCGACGAGGAAGGCCGGCTCGTCGGCTACCTGATCGTGTCCCGCTATGTGGACGCCTGGCACATCATGAACGTCGCCGTCGACGACGTCAGGCGGCGCTCCGGCATCGCCAGCCGGCTGCTCGAATCGCTCTTCGAGCTCACGGCGGGTGACGCGCAGCGCGGCTACACCCTCGAAGTCAGGACTTCCAACCGGGGTGCCATCGCCCTGTACGAAGGCTTCGGCTTCGAGACGAGCGGCGTGCGGCGCGGGTACTACACGGACAACCGCGAGGACGCTCTGATCATGTGGAAGGACCCGATCCGCGCCGAAGGGCCGGACGCGCCCGGATGATCCTCGGGATCGAGACGTCCTGCGACGAGACCGCGGCCGCGCTCGTCACCCGCGCCGGCGAGGTGCGGGCCAACGTCGTCTCGTCTCAGGCCGAGCTGCACGCGCGCTACGGAGGCGTCGTGCCGGAGGTCGCCTCCCGTCGCCACCTGGAGCTCGCCGCGCCCGTGCTCGAGGAGGCGCTCGAGCAGGCCGGGGCGTCGCTCGACGACCTCGGGGCGGTCGCCGTCACCCACGGTCCGGGCCTGATCGGGGCGCTGCTGGTAGGGCTCTCGGCGGCCAAGGCGCTTGCCTGGTCGCGGCGCCTCCCGCTCGTGCCAGTTGACCACCTGCACGGCCACATCGCCTCCCTCTATCTTCAGCCGGAGCCGCTCGAGCCCCCGTTCCTCTGCCTGCTCGCGAGCGGCGGCCACACCTTGCTGCTCGATGTCCAGGCGCATGACGGCTACGAGGTCGTCGGCACGACGCTCGACGACGCGGCCGGCGAGGCCTTCGACAAGGGCGCCCGCCTGCTGGGGCTGGGGTACCCCGGAGGCGCAGCGCTCGACCGGGCCGCGGCCGAGGGCGATCCGGAGGCGTACGCCTTCCCGGTCGCCCGGGTTCCCGGCTTCGACTTTTCCTTCTCGGGGCTGAAGACGGCGCTCCTCTACGCCGTTCGCGACCTCTCGGTCGACGAGCTCGGCCGCCGGCACGCCGACCTGGCCGCCTCCTATCAGCGGGCGATCGTGCGTGCGCTGGTCGAGCGCACCCGCGCCGCGGCCGAGGAGCTGGGAGCGCGGCAGATCGCGGTCGTAGGCGGGGTGGCGGCCAACTCCGAGCTTCGGCGGGCGCTCGGCGACGCAGCGCTCGCGCCACTTGCCCTCTGCACCGACAACGCGGCGATGATCGCCTCGGCTGCGCGGTATGCGCCGCCGATCCCGTTTCCCGAGTATCTTGCGTTGGATGCGTATGCGACGGCGGCCTGAGAGCTCTGAGACGAGCTCTAGAACCGTGCGCACGAGCATGCTCGCGGCGCTTGCGCTTGTTGCCACGGCGCTCGTCACGGCCGGCACCGTCGAGGGGGCGAGCGACCCGGTCACGCAGATGGCCGAGCGGGCGTGGCACGGGGTCTTCGGCGACCGTCCCAAGCCGGCTCCGGAGGCGCGTCAGCGTGTGCTCGTCGTCCTCACCGCACCCTCGCTCGCCGACCGGATCGCCGCCGCGGAGCGCGAGCCGACACCGGCGCAGCAGCGCGAGTGGACTGCCGAGGCCGATGGCGAGCAGCAGCTCCTGCTCGCGGGCCTGCGCGAGAGGAAGGTGCGCGTCGTACGCGATCAGACCTTCACCCGGACCTTCAACGGCTTCTCAGCTCTCGTCTCGGCGCGTGCACTGGCCGAGCTCGAGCGCGCGCACGGCGTCGCCGGCGTCTATCCGGTGCGGACCGTCTACCCGGCCGCGCCGAAGGCGGAGACGGTCGTAGGTGGCACCTTCCGCCCGGAAGGCGGCAGCGCCCAGGTCTCCCTGCCCGGCTTCAGCGGGAACGGGGTCACGATCGCGCTCCTCGACACCGGCGTCGACCGCGGCCATCCGTACCTCGAAGGCCGGGTCTCGCGAGGCTTCGACCTCGTCGGCGGAGACCGGACCTCCGCAGCGGAGGCGAAGCCGGGCGATCCCACCCTCGTGGAGGCGCACGGAACGAGGATGGCAGGGCTCCTGGTCGGCGACGACGCGGCATCCGATCTCCAGGGAGTCGCGCCGGGCGCGCGCGTCCTGCCCATCCGGATCATGGGGTGGCAGGAGACCGCCGACGGCAGCTGGGCCGTGCTCGGGCGCGGCGACCTGCTGCTGGCCGGGCTCGAGCGCGCCGTCGACCCCGACGGAGACGGGGACGTCGACGATGCCGTCAGGATCGCGTTCGTAGGGGGTGTCCAGCCGTACGCAGCGTTCACGGACAGCCCCGAGGCGCGAGCGGCTGCCGGCGCGACCCGGCTCGGGACGCTGGTCGTCGCCCCCGTGGGGAACGACGGCCGCCCGGGCCTCGGGTTCGGGGCGATCGGGGCGCCCGCTGCGGCCTCCGAGGCGCTCGCCGTAGGCACACTCGACGCGCGGCCGGAGATGCTCGAGGTCGATGCGGTGCTGCAGGTGGAAGGCGAGACGGTGCTGGACGGGCCCGCCGGGCTCCTCGGCGGCGTCGGTCCGCAGTCGGCCCAGCGCTTCGAGATCGCGACGGTTGCGGGGCCGACGCTGGCCCAGGCCGACCGGGCCGCCGGGATCCTCGCGAGCGGCGACGCTCTCGGTGACTTCTTCGGGACGGACGGCCTCAGCCTCGTCCCCGGCAAGGCGGTCATCGTCCAGGCCGAGCGGGGCGCCGTCGAGCGGCGTGTGCGTCATGCTGCCGAGGCGGGTGCCGGCGTCGTGCTCGTCTCCGGGACGGACCTGCCTGCGGGCTCGCTCGACTTCGAGGACGGGATCGGCGTCCCCGTTCTGGCGATTCCCGCCGACGTGGGTCAGGCCGCGCTCGCGGGAGACGCCACGCTCGACCTCTCGAGCGCCCGGCCCCTGCCGAACGCCTTGCTGATGGACGTCACCCCCTTCTCCTCGGGCGGCGTCGCCTTCGACGGCCGCGTGAAGCCCGACCTTGTTGCTCCCGGAGTCGGCCTGGCGACTGCAGATGCGGGCGGCCAGGGCTTCGCGACGGTGACCGGCTCGAGCGCCGCCGCCGCCGTGGTCGCGGGCGCCGCAGCCCCCGTGGCCGAGGCCCGGC
>JBOHAB010000154.1:0-7341 GCA_050697655.1 Gaiellaceae bacterium | reverse complement strand
TGGGGGAGCCGTTCGCGGTCACCGAGATCGCGTCTGCCGTCGTGGGGCACCCCGGCCCACCACCCGCTTTCGAGCCTAACGAGGAAAAGCGCGCGCGTGGCGCGCGAGATGTGCCGAGTGAGTGACGCCGAGTGAGTGACGACTTGGTGAGATGGCGCGACTTGATGTGCGGCGAAGTCGGCCCCGAGCATGTCGGGAGCCGCCTGACGCTCGCCGGATGGGTTGACGCGCGCCGCGATCACGGTGGCCTCGTCTTCGTCGACCTCCGTGACGCGAGCGGTCTGTGCCAGCTCGTGCACAATCCGGAGCGCGCGCCGGAGGCCTCCGCGGACGCGCACCAGATTCGCAACGAGTTCGTGCTTCGGGCGGAGGGGGAAGTGGTGAGGCGCGCTCCCGAAAACGTCAATCCCAACCTGCCCACCGGTGAGGTGGAGCTCCAGGTCGACACGCTCGAGATCGTCTCGCCCTCGAAACCCCTGCCGTTTCAGCTGGACGAGGACGGGGTCGACGAGACGCTGCGCCTGCGCTATCGCTGGCTCGACCTGCGGCGGCCGCGGATGCAGCAGAACATTCGGCTTCGGGCCGGCCTGGTCTCCACGATCCGGCGGGAGATGGAGGCGGACGGCTTCCTGGACATCCAGACGCCGATCCTCTTCAAGCCGACGCCGGAGGGCGCGCGCGACTTCATTGTCCCGAGCCGGCTGCAACAGGGTCGCTTCTTCGCGCTGCCGCAGTCGCCGCAGATCCTCAAGCAGCTGCTCGTGATCGGCGGCTTCGACCGTTACTACCAGATCGCGATCTGCTTTCGAGACGAAGACTTGCGGGCCGACCGGGTCCAGGAGATCACCCAGCTCGACGTCGAGATGGCCTTCCCCGACCAGGAGTATCTCTTCGCGCTCATGGAGCGCATGTGCGCGGCGGTCTGGCGCGACGGAATCGGCGCCGAGCTCGAGACCCCGTTCGCGCGCATGACGCACACGGAGGCCGAGACCCGCTACGGGAGCGACAAGCCTGACCTTCGCTTCGGGCTGGAGATCGAGGATGCGACCGAGGCGACGCGGAGCTCGCAGTTCGGCGTCTTCGCAAACGCGGAGATAGTGCGGTTCCTCCGCGTCCCGCAGGCGTTCTCTCGCGCCGAGCTCGAGCGACTGGAGGCCTTCGCGAAGGAGTGGGGCGCGAAGGGCCTCGCCTATCTCGTTTACTCGGAGGACGGCGAGGTGCGCTCGCCGATCGCGAAGTTCCTCTCCGAGGGCGAGCTGGAGCTCTTCGGCTCGGAGCCCGGGTCGACGGTTCTCTTCGCAGCCGACGAGCCGGCGGTCGCCGCCCGCGTGCTCGGCGCCCTTCGGCTCCACCTCGGACGGGAGCTCGAGTTGATCGACGAAGAAGCGTGGCGCTTCGTCTGGATCACCGACTTCCCGATGTTCGAGTGGGACGAGGAGGCCGGGCGCTGGAAGGCGGTGCACCACCCCTTCACGCGACCCGCGCCCAGCTTTGAGGAGCTGGTCCCCTCGGACCCGGGCGCTGCGATCGGACAGGCTTACGATCTCGTCGTCAACGGCATCGAGATCGGCGGCGGCTCCTTTCGGATCCACGAGCAGGAGCTTCAGGCCCAGGTCTTTGCGGCGCTGCAGCTCACGGAGGAGGAGCAGCGGAAGAAGTTCGGCTTCCTGCTCGACGCGCTCGCGATGGGCGCGCCGCCGCACGGGGGGATCGCCTTCGGGATCGAGCGGATGCTGATGGCGCTGGGCCGGGAGCCGAATCTCAGGGACATGATCGCGTTCCCGAAGAATCAGGCAGGCGTCGACCCGATGAGCGGCGCGCCCTCCGAGGTCGAGCACGAGCTGCTCGAGGAGCTTGGGATTGAGCTGCGTGCGCAGCCGGAGTGAGCGGCTTGACGAGAGGGGTGCTCACCCGACGCCAGGCCGCTTTGGCGGCGGTCGCCCTCGTCGGCGCGCTCGGTGCGATCGCGCTTACCCGCCTCGACGATGACTCGAATAGCGCGCCCGCGCCCCCGGCGGCCGTCGTCGAGTGGGAGACGGCCCGGGTGGCGAGCTTCGAGCCGGCCTTCGAGCCGACCGCCTGCGGCGTGACGGTCACCGCGCAGACTCGCGGCATCGCGCACCCCGTGCTCCCGTGCGGGGCGAAGCTCCTCCTGGAGCACCAAGGGAAGCAGGCACAGGCAGACGTCCTCGAGCACAGGCCCGTCGCCGCGGGCCGGGCATTCGAGCTGACACCGGCGCTCGCCCGGCAGCTCGGCGTCGGCGGCGAGACCACGGTCCGCTGGCGCTTCGCCGAATAGCCGTCGCCGCAACTGCGGTAGAGTGACGCAGAGTGCTCGACTCCGTGCGTGGCGACGTGCGCACATGTAGAACCAACATCTACTGAGAGGGAGCCCGGGTCCGGCCTCCGGGTCGGTAGGGCACCCACCTGGCATTACCAGGTTCCTCACGCACGAGGCTCACCGGCGGAGTCGAGCACTCTTTCTTCCATGACCACGGCTGAGTTGATCGGGAACGCCGCGCGAGGCGACGACCTCGCCTGGATCGCCCTCTCCGTGGAGCGGGGGCGCATCGTCTCGGCGCGGGGGGAGGGGACCGGCGCCGCCCAGCTCTGCGCGAACGTACACGGGCTGACCCTGCTCGAAGCGGCCGCCGTTCCCGGAGCGACGCTGGCGCTTGACGCGCTTCACGACGCCCTCGGCCCCGCCGTGCGTGCGCGGCCCGAGCCGGGTCGTGTCGCCGTCGCCATGAGCGGAGGGGTGGACAGCGCGGTCGCGCTCCTCGACGCCCTCGCCGGCGGCCGCGAGGCCGTAGGGGTCACCCTCCGCCTTTGGAGCGACCCGGCCGGGCCCGACGGCGAGCGAGCCTGCTGCTCTCCCGCAGCCGTCGTCGCGGCGCGGGAGACCTGCCACGCGCTCGGCGCCCCGCACATCACGCTCGACCTCCAGCAACCTTTCCACAAGGCCGTCGTCGAGCCGTTCGTCGCGGGCTACGCGCGGGGGGAAACGCCGAACCCGTGCGTCAGGTGCAACGGCAGCTTCCGTTTCGGCGCCCTGCTTGCGTTCTCCCGGCGGATCGGGGCGGCACGCCTCGCGACCGGCCACTACGCCCGCGTGCGCGAGCATCGCGGCCGCCTTCTCCTCGCCCGCGCGGCTGACTCCGCCAAGGACCAGACGTACATGCTCGCCCGCCTCGATCCCCGCTTCCTCGACCGGCTCTGGTTCCCGCTCGGCGAGCAGACGAAGGAGGAGACGCGCGCGCAGGCGCGGGCGGCCGGGCTCGCCGTCGCGGGCCGAGCCGAGAGTCAGGAGGCCTGCTTCCTCGCCGGAGGCGACTACCGTGACTTCCTCGCCCGCCACGGACTGGCGCGCGAGGAGGGTCCGATTGTGGACGCCGCCGGAAGCGAGCTCGGGCGTCACGACGGCTACTGGCGGTTCACGCGAGGACAACGCCGCGGGCTGGGTGTTGCCGCCGGCGAGCCGCTGTACGCCCTCGACACCGACGCCCGGACGAACACGGTGGTGGTCGGGCCGCGCAAGTCGCTCGCTCGCACGACCGTCGACGTCCCCTCCGGCCGACTCTTCGTGCCGGCGGACCGGGTCGAGGCCAAGCTGCGCTACCGGTCGCCCTCGGCGCCGGCGCGTGTGGACCGAGCCGGTCGCGGGTTCCGCCTCTCGCTCGACGAGCCGGTCTACGGCGTCGCCCCCGGCCAGGCGGCCGTCCTCTACGAGGACGACGCTGTCGTCGGAGCAGGCCTGATCGCCGACTAGACTGCCGACCGATGCTTCTCGCGTTCGAAGCCATCGACGTCTTCTGGATCGCGCTCAGCGTCTTCTTCCTGGCGTTCGCGGGTGGATTGACGTACTTCCTCGTGCGGCTCAGCGGAACCGTCGACCGCACGGGCTCGCTGATCGAGGGGCTGGAGCAGGAGCTCCTTCCCGTGATCAACGAATCCGGTGGAACCTTGCAGCGCGTCAACGCTCAGCTTGACAAGGCGGACGTCATGACCGACAGCGCGGTCGACATCGCCGACAAGGTGGACACCGCAACCAGGGCGGTGTCGCTCGCGATCACGCGGCCCGTGCAGAAGGTCTCGGGCCTCGCCGAGGGAATCGCCCACGGGTTCGCCTCGCTCCGTGTTCGCAAGAGCCCGCGGCAGGCCTACCAGAGCGGACGGGAAGCCGCGCAGCGCCGGGAGCAGGAGATCGCTGACGAGCTTCGCAGGAGTGAGCCTGGCGCTGAGCGCTGACTCGATCACGCTTTCGTTCCCGCAGGCGAAGGCGTATCACGGGGTCGCCCGCCTCGTGGTCGGGGGGCTGGCCGCCCGTCTCGAGCTCAGCTACGAGCACCTGGAGGATCTCCAGCTGGCGCTGGAGAGCGTGCTCGACGGGGAGGGGTACGTGCGAGGCGACCGGGTCATCGTCCAGCTCGTCGTCGAGAGCGACTCGGTGGTGATGGAGATCGGCCCGCTCGATCCGGCTGCGCTCGGGCCCGACCTCGAGCCCGCCTCGAAGGACGAGATCTCGCTCTCGCGGCTCCTCGCGACGCTCGTCGAGGAGGTCTCACTCCGAGAGACGGATGACGGACACCGGCTGCGAATGGTGAAGCGAGTGCCCATGACGAGGCCCGAGCCCCGAAAGAACGTGTGACGGCGGCGGGGGGGAGGACCGACCGCGAGCTCCTGCGGCGCTATCACGAAGACGGCGACGTCGAGGCGCGCGAGCAGCTGATCGAGCAGCATCTTCCGCTCGTTCGCTCGCTCGCGCGCCGTTACGCGAACCGCGGTGAGCAGCTGGAGGATCTCGTCCAGGTCGGCTCGATCGGCTTGATCAAGGCGATCGACCGTTTCGACGTCGACCGTGGCGTCGAGCTGACGACCTACGCGACGCCGAACATCATCGGCGAGATCAAGCGGCACTTCCGCGACAAGGGCTGGTCGATCCGAGTTCCTCGGGGCCTGCAGGAGCTCAACGTCAGGCTGTCGCAGCTCCTGGAGCGGCTGACGGTCGAGCTCGAGCGCTCGCCGACCATCCCCGAGCTGGCCGAGGCGGCCGGCGTGACGGAGGAAGAGGTGCTGGAGGCCCTCGAGTCGGGGCAGGCGTACACGACGGTCTCCCTCTCGGCGCCGGCGGGCCAGGGCGAGAACGGCGAGCTCGACCCCCTCGAGGCGCTGGGGGAGCTCGAGCACGAGTACGAGGTCAGCGAGGACCGCGCCGTGCTCACGCCTGGCCTCGACGTCCTCGATGCCCGCGAGCGACGCATCATCCACCTGCGTTTTTGGGAGGGCCTGACGCAATCCCAGATCGCACAGGAGGTGGGCATCTCGCAGATGCACGTCTCGCGCCTGATCCGCCGCTCGCTGGAGAAGGTTCGGGAAGAGATCGGCGCCGGGAGCAGGCCCGAAGAGCCCGGGGCCAGCGGCACCTAGAATCGACCGTATGCGCACGACCGCCGAGCTCCGGGAGGGCTTTCTCGCCTTCTTCGAGTCGAAAGACCACGAGCGGCTGCCCTCGTGGCCGCTGATCCCGCGTGCAGACGACCACTCGACGCTCCTCACCTCGGCGGGGATGCAGCCGCAGATGCCGTTCTTCCTGGGCCGCGAGCAGCCGCCGGCCCCGCTGACCGCGACCGCGCAGAAGTGCTTCCGCACGCCTGACATCGACGAGGTCGGGCTTGACGGCCACCACCTGACGTTCTTCGAGATGCTCGGCAACTTCTCGTTCGGGCAGTACTTCAAGGAAGGCGCAATCGAGTTCGCCGCCGAGTTCATCCGCGAGCACCTCCAGATCGACTGGGACCGGATCTGGGCGACGGTGCACGCCGGCGATCCGGAGCTCCGGCTCGGCGAGGACGAGACCGCGATCGTGCTTTGGGAGGCGATCGGCCTGCCGCGCGAGCGAATCGTGGGGCTCCCGAGCTCGGAGAACTTCTGGTCGGTCGGAGGGCCGGGGCCGTGCGGCCCCGACTCCGAGATCTACTACGACTGGGGCGAGGAGTACGGCTGCGGAGAGCCCGGCTGCGCCCCTGCCTGTCCGCGCTGCGACCGCTTCCTCGAGTTCTGGAACCTCGTCTTCATGGAGTACGAGCTGCACGCGGACCGGACGCTGACGCCCTTGCCCACGCAAAACGTCGATACCGGCATGGGGATCGAGCGGCTGGCTGCGATCATGCAGGGCGTCCGCTCCGTCTACGAGACGGACGGCTACCAGGCGATCATGGCCTGGATTGAGACCGAGAGCGGCGTCGCCTGGGACACGGACGAGACCGCGAGGAAAGCGCATCGGGTTCTCGCCGACCACGGCCGCGGGATGACGTTCCTCGTCGGCGACGGCGTCATGCCCTCGAACGAAGGGCGCGGCTACGTCCTGCGCCGGATCGTCCGCCGCGCTGTCCAGCAGGCGCGCAAGATCGGGCTCGACGATCTCTGGCGGCTCTCAGACGTGGTCGTCGAGCAGATGGCGCCGTGGTATCCCGAGCTGGAGGAGAACCGGGACCGGATCCGGGATGCCCTGCGGGCCGAGGAGGAGCGCTTCTCGGAGACGCTGTCGCGCGGGATCCGCCTCTTCGACGACGTCGCCGCGAAGGGCGCTGTCGCGGCCGAGGACGCGTTCACGCTGACCGCGACGTACGGCTTTCCCGTCGAACTGACCACGGAGCTCGCCCGCGAGCGGGGCCTGGCGGTGGACGAGGAGGGCTTCGACAAGCTGATGGAGGAGCACCGGGAGATCTCGCGCGCGGGCGGGGGCCGCGGCGTCGAGCGGGCAGCGGAGCTCTGTCGCGAGGCCGGCTTCCTCACCGAGTTCGTCGGCTACGAGAAGTTGGACGTCCTCACGCAGATCGGGGCGCTCGAGGAGCTCGAGGGAGGGCTCTTCCTCGCCAAGCTGCGCGAGTCGCCCTTCTACCCCGAAGGCGGCGGGCAGGTGAGCGACCAGGGCTGGATCGAAAAGGACGGCGTCGGAGCGGAGCTCGTCGCCGCGTACCGGTTCGGCGAGGACCAGGCCCTCCTCCTCGAGGGCGAGGGCTTCGCCGCCGGCGACCGCGTGCGCGCGGTCGTGCCGTGGAAGGTGCGCTTCCCGACCATGACCAACCACACGGCCACGCATCTCCTCCACAAGGCGCTGCAGGAGGTGCTCGGCGATCACGTTCGCCAGGCCGGCTCGGCAGTGCGCCCGGACAAGCTCCGCTTCGACTTCAGCCACCCGGAGGCGCTGACCGACGTGGAACGAGAGCGGGTCGAGGAGATCGTGAACGAGCGCATCTTCGAGAACCGGCCCGTGAGGGCGTTTCTGACGCCGATCGAGGAGGCCCGCCAGCTCGGGGCGATGATGCTCTTCGGCGAGAA
>JBOHAB010000153.1:0-7414 GCA_050697655.1 Gaiellaceae bacterium | reverse complement strand
CGCCTGTGCCGCGGGCCCAGGCGAGGGCGGAGCCGGCTCCGAGCCCCGAGGAGGCGAGCGGCAGCGCGACGCGCCGGAACGTTCGGGCCGGGCTTGCTCCGAGCGTGCGGGAGGCGTCGATGAGCGCGGGGTCCACCGCTTCGAACGAAGCGATTCCCTGACGGATGTAGAACGGAGCAGCCACGAAGGTGACGGCGAGGACGACTGCCGCCTGGGTGAGCGGGATCTGGATCCCGAAGGCGTCGAGCGTGTCCCCGAGGAGCCCACGCCGGCCGAAGAGCGCCAGCAGGGCGATGCCCGCGACGGCCGGAGGGAGGACGAGCGGGAGCTCGACGAGGGTGACGAGGACGCCGCGCCCACGGAATCGCTTCGTGCCCAGGAAGTAGGCGGCCGGCGTCCCGACGAGGAGGACGAAGGCGTGGGCGATGAGGCCGGTCTTGAGGCTGACCCAGAGCGCATCCAGAGCGACCTCGCTCGTGAGCGCGTCGATCAGCTCGGCCGGTGAGATACGGAGAAAGAGCGCGAGCATCGGCAGGAGCAGGAAGGCGAGCGCGAGGCCGGTAGCCAGGGCGAGGCCGAGCTCGAACGTCCGTCTCACGGGAGGCCAAAGCCGGCGTCCTCGAGGGCTTGCCGGCCCTCCTCGCCGAGGACGAGCTCGACGAATGCTTCGGCGGCCTCGTAGTTCTCGCTCGCCGTGACGATCCCGATCGGATACTCGATCAGCGCCTGCGCGGGGAGCTCGAGCGCGCGAACGTCGTCGCCCGCCGCATGGGCGTCCGTGACGTAGACGAAGCCGGCGTCGGCGTCGCCCGAGACGACCTTCGCGAGCACGCCCTTCACGTCCTCCTCGTTCGAGACGACGTTGTCGAGCACGTCCTCGGCGCCCATCGTCTCGAGCACGCTGCGCGTGTAGTCGCCCACCGGGACACCCTCGGCGCCGATCACGAGCCTGACGCCCTCGGCCGCCAGGTCGTCCACCGACTGGATGCCGGCCGGGTTGTCGGCAGGCACGGCGATTACGAGCCGGTTGGTGGCGAAGATCTGAGGCGGCTCGAGGAAGCCCTCCGAGGCAAGCTCGTTCGGATACCGGGGGCCGGCGGCCGCATAGACGTCGGCCGGCGCCCCTTCCCTGATCTGGGTGGCGAGCTCGTCCGAGCCGGCGAAGTTGAAGGTGACGTCCGGCGCCAGCTCCTGGAAGACCTCGGTGAGCGATGCGGCCGCGAAGACGGTCACCGCCTCGGGCTCCTCGGCGGGCGCGTCGTCTCCGCCACACGACACCGCGACCAAGGCGGCGGCGAGGAGCCAGGCGAGCCGCCTCACCGCTCGACCATCACGGAGGTCGCTTTGACGAGGGCGGTAGCGTCCTGCCCGGCGGCAAGGCCCAGCTGCTCGGCGGCCTCGCGCGTGATCACGGCCACGACCCTGGTCGGCTCGTTCACGTCGAGCTCGACCTGGGCGAGCAGGCCCTCGATCCGCACCTCGCGGATGCGTCCGTGGAAGCGATTGCGCGCGGAGAGGTCGTGCTGCTCGGGCCCCCCGCGCAGCCGCTCGATCTCCGCGACCGGGACGAGCCGCTGGTTTCGAGCGTCGCGCTCGGTGCGGATTCGTCCCTGCCGATCCCAGCGGCGGAGCGTGTCGAGGCTGATCCCGAGCTGCCGGGCCGCATCGGCGGCGCGGACACTGTGCCTAGGCATTGCATAGGCAAGTCTATCACCTATGATCGCGCGCATGTTCTTCCGGCAGGTTCTGCACGAGGATCTCGGCTGTGCTTCCTACGTCGTCGCGGACGGCGGCGAGGCCGCGGTGATCGACCCGAAGTGGGAGGTCGAGGACTACCTGCGGCTGGCCGAGGAGCACGGCTTCGCGGTCACCCACGTGCTCGAGACGCACAACCACGCCGACCATGTCTCCGGGAAGGGCAGGCTCGCCAAGGCGACCGGCGCCACCATCCACGTCCCTGCGACGGCCGGGGTCGACTTCGCGCACGAGCCGCTCGGCGACGGCGACCAGGTGTCCTTCGGCGACTTGACCATCATCGCTCTCGCCACGCCCGGCCACCGGCCCGAGCACACGGCGTACCTCGTCGCCGACGAGTCGCGTGGCCACGAGCCCTGGCTGGTCGTCACCGGCGACTCGCTCTTCGTGGGCGATGTCGCCCGGCCCGACCTCGCGGTCGACAAGGAGGAGGGCGCGCGGGGGCTCTACGCCTCGGTCAAGCGCCTGCTGGCGCTCGGGGACTTCGCGGAGGTCTGGCCGGGCCACATCGGCGGCTCGCTCTGCGGCGGCGCGGGGATGAGCGAGAAGCCGGGGACGACCATCGGCTTCGAGCGCCGCTTCAACCGCCTGCTCGCCAGCAAGGACGAGGAGACCTTTGTCGGCGCGCTCACGGAAAGCCTGGCGCCGCAGCCCCCGAACTTCGAGCGCATCGTCGCGCTCAACCGCGGCCCGCTCCTCACCGAAGCGGCTTCCGTCAAGACGCTCTTGCCGGCCGCGGTGCAGGCGCGGCTCGCAGCCGGCGCCACCCTCCTCGACGGGCGCGACACGGTCGCCTACGACGCGGCGCACGTCCCCGGCTCGATCAACGTCACGATGGTCCGCGCCGCCGTGGGGACGCGTGCCGCCTGGGTCGTCGACCCCGAGAGCGAGGTAGTGGTCACCGCAGACACGGACGAGGAGGCGCGGCGGCTCGCCCTCCTGCTCGAGGCGGTCGGCCTCCGGCGCATCGCCGGTCTCCTCGGCGGAGGATCCGAAGCGTGGCGCGAGGCCGGCCTTCCGCTCGAGACCACGGTCGCCATCGACGTCCCCGAGCTGGCCGCGCGGCTTCGCGGCGACACGGTGCGCCTGCTCGACGTCCGTGACCAGGACGAATGGGAGGAGGGCCATGTTGCAGGCTCGCGGCACCTCCCTTACTACGACCTGCGGGAGGGCGTGCCCGACGACCTCAGGAACGGGGGGAAGCCGCTCGCGGTCGCCTGCTCGATCGGGAACCGCAGCTCGATCGCGGTTTCGCTCCTTCGCCGCGCCGGAGTCGAGGACGTCATCCACGTCGTGGACGGCGGCGTCGCCGAGCTCGCTGCGGAGGGCATCGAGCTCCTCCGAACGAGCTGAGAAAAAGAGCTCTCTTGCTAGACTCCGCCGCGCAGGGCGGCGTAGCTCAGCTGGTTAGAGCAGCGGAATCATAATCCGTGTGTCGCAGGTTCGAGTCCTGCCGCCGCTACTACCTCCGTGCTCGCGCTCGAGCCGCCGACGAAGGTGAAGCCGCCCCGGCTGAGCAGCTCCCCGTAGCCCCTCCGGAAGCGCGGCCAGACGTACACCGTGTAGCGCTCGCCCGGCCTCAACCTGCGCCACGCTCCCTGGAACCTCCAGCCACGGTCGAGCTTCAGCCTCGACTTGTCGGGCCACCTGCTGAGGATCTTGCGCCCGTCGTGCCAGACCTGGGCGTTGTACTCGAGCACTCGCCGCACGTTCACCCAGTCGAGCAGTGGCGCCGACTGGGCGCGGCTGCCTGCCCTCGGCCGGAGAAGAGGCTCGGAGAACTTGAACGTGCGGGTGCGGAGGCGCCGGTTCCCCGCCCGATCCCGGCACGAGCCGGTGACGGAGGCCCGCGCGGTGTCCGGCCCACGATAGACCCTCCTCGAGCAGTGGTCTACGCGCGAGACCGCGTCCTTGCCGGCGAAGGAGACGCGCACGTCCCTTGCGTACCAGCCGTACCGGTCGGGCGCGCGCGCTAGGGTGGCCCGGACGCTCGGCGCCGTGTCGTCGTAGTCGAGCAGGAAGGTGCCGGTGGCGCGATGGCCGGCCATGTCGCGGCACCTGGCCCTGATCCGGATGTTGGCCTTGTCCGGATCGCCGTAGGACGGGACCTGAGTGCATGTGTCCTCGTCCACACCGGAGACCTCGTCCGAGGCGATGACCTCGAAGTGGACTCTGCGGTTGAACCAGCCGTTCCGGTCTGCGGGCCGGGTCGGTCTAGGACGGACGGTGGGCGGTGTCTTGTCGAGCCTGACGACATAGGTCATTGAGACCTCGTCATTCGCCGTCATCACGGTGCAGGTGAAGGGAGTCCCCGCGGTCTCCTCGGTGACCGTGTTCACGTCGCAGCCCACCGTCCTCGTGATGTCTTCCGGCGGGCCGTAGCTCCAGCCGACGGTGGTGTTTCCCACGCGCCAGCGGTTCAATCCCTGATCCCCCGAGACATGTACGTCGATCCACGGCGTGCCAGGGTCGGTCTGGCCCCCTGCCGATCCGACTGGGAGGAGCACGACGACGGCGAGGAGGCTGAGGGATGCCCACGTCTTGACCATGCTCAATCTCCTGGAGGTGGATCGGGCGAGGGACCGGAGCCCCCGCCCGGCGACGGGTCTGGCCCCGGCGAAGTGTCGGGCGCCGGGCTTCCCCCGCTGGAAGGCTGGGAGCTCGCTTGCGACGTCGAGCCCGAGCTCGCCGGCTGCGAGACCGGCTCGGGCTCGTCCGGATCGGCGGACGCGAGAATCGCGGGCTGCACAACGTCGAGGACGCGGATCCCGTCGGCGGTGACCCGCGCGGTGCTCGTGCGGCGCGGGAGCGCGGCGCGGTCGCCGTTCAGGTGGGCGACGAGGTAGCTGGGCGCTCCGAGCCGGAGCCACAGCCGCCCGCGGAAGCGGAGCGCGTCGCCCCGTTCGAGGATCCCCTCCCAGAGCAGCCGCCCGTCGGCCGAGTCCCGTCGAACGGCGAGCCAGGAAGCGCCGCCGGCCGCCGCCAGGCGCAGCGCGACTCCATCCCGTTCCGGCGGCGGCGGGTTGTCGCGCTCGGCGATCGGTCTAGCGGTCGCGTCGTGACTCTCACGAAGCGGCGCGGCTGCAACGAACTCGCCCCGCGGCGGCCGCTCGCCCACGACAAGAAGGAGACCGAGCGACGCGAGCGCCGCCAGAACGGCGAGGCCCGCTCCCGCCCAGGCGAGTTTCGAGCGAGGCTCGTGTGTGTCGGTCGCGGCCTCGGGCTCGGACGGCTCGGGCTCATCCTCCTCGAAGTAGCCGAGTTCTTCCGCCCAGTGATCGATGCCGCCATACCGGCTGGCCGCAAGATAGAGGTCCCCGCGTCCTTCTTCCTTGAAGGTGGACGCGCGCGGCCAACCTCCCAGCTCGTCGCAGAACGACTCGAGCTCCGTGCGGATGCGCTCGGGAGTCCACTTCCGCCGCCGTCCGGCGCCTACCCGGGCAACGCTATAGCGGGTAGCGCGGCCCGAGCCGATTCGCTCGACGATTCCGAGCTTGACGAGCTCGGCCAGGTCGTACGCGGCCTGCGAACGGCTGACGTGGGCGAGGCTCTCGTAGTCGGCTCGGGTGAAATGCTCGTCCGGGCGCGCGGCCACCTCGGCGAGCACCCGCTCCTGGGCCGGCTTCAAGACGCGCGTGAAACCGTCGCGCTCTTCGGCGTTGAGATCGTTCACTGTCGGCAGTAACCGCCTCGTGCGAAAAATGACGAGTCTTGAATGTTCTCGCGTTTCCGCCGAAGATTCAAGTCTTCGTCCGAGGCGGGCTGTGGGCTGCTCGCGAGGCGTCTGCGAGGGCGGATGTCTTGCGTCCAATCGAATTGAAACGGCGCTGTTTTGCCTATTCGTAGGCGTATGCGGCGACCACTCGGGTCAAGCGTCCAGGCAGCGAAATGCGATTGTCAGATTCTGGTCCGAGGAAAGGACGAAATCTCGGAAGAAACATCTTTACTTTCGCGTCCACGGGGTGTACCACTGAACCTCGATCCGATTCTCTCGATGAGGACGTTCACGCTCGAATCCTTTACACACGAGTGCCCGCGGGCAGGTCGCCTGTGGGCCTCGTTCGCGATAATGGCCGTCGTAGCTCTCGCGTTCGCGGGCGCGGCCGAGGCGGCAGGTAAAGGCGGCGGCGCACAGGCCTCCAGCGGCCCCCAAGGGGCGCTCGGGCTGGTCTCGCAGCAGGCGAGCCAGACTGTCCAGGCCGCGGGCGCGCAGGCGGGGGCGGTCCAGGTCCAGCCGGTCAATGTCGCGGTCACGGTCGTGGTGAACAGTCCCGGCAGCAAGCCGGTGATCGTGCAGTCGAACGGAAATTCGGCAGGCGCCGCGGCCGGGAACTCGAGCTCGACGACGCAGGGCTCGGGTCAGTCCAAGCCGAGCGGCGGCACGGGCTCGGCTTTGGGCATCGGCCAGAGCGGAGGCGGCTCAGGAGGCGGGCAATCGCAGCCGGCGTCGCAGTCGAGCCAGACTGGACAGGGCGCGGGCGCGCAGGCAGGAGCCACGCAGGTGCAGCCCGCCAATATCGCCGCGCAGACCATCGTGAACAGCCCGGGCGCCAGCCCGGTGATCGTGCAGACGAACGGGAACTCGGCAGGCGCAACGGCCGCGAACTCCAGCTCGACGAACCAAGCCTCTGGTCCGTCGCAAGCCGGAAGTGCCGCGCCGGCGTCGCAACCCCCGATCTCCCCGCCTCAGAATGCGCCGCCGTCGCCTCCCGCAATTCCCGTGATCGACTTCGGAGGGATCAACAACTTCGTCGGTCCGGTCACCGGCTGGACCTTGAACTTGAACCTGGACTGGATTCTCGAGCTGGCCGCGCCGAAACCGGAGTTCCCACCGCTGCCGCCGCTGCCGACGATGCCCGAGGTGCCTTTCTCGGGACCCACCTGGCCCTTCCCCGGCGGGAGTAGTCCGCCCGCAGACGAGACCAGTCGCCCGCCGAAGGACGACGCCGTGGCCGGCGGCCGCTCCGGCGGCGGGACGGCCTGGGCCGGGTGGGAGTTTTCGTCCAACCCCGCCTCGTCCGGCGCCGAGCCCAAGTCCGGCGTTTCGTCCAGTTTCGTCCAAACCCCTGCAAAGAAGGCGGAACCTTCGCAGCTGCCGCTGGTTCCGCTTCCTCTTCCACCGCTTCCGGCACCCACTGCCGGCGGAGGGCTGTTCAGCCCCGCCGGCCTCGTTCTCAGCGCCATTGCCACGCTGGCGATCTACTTCGCTTCTCTCGGGCTCCTTCTCCGGCGGCTCGGCCTCGCCTCGGCGCCCTGGCGGCACCAGGCGTACCTCTCGCCGCTTCAGCGACCCGGCTGACCCCTCCTAGGTCCCGTTCTTTCGTGCGCCGGTCCTTAGTCGACACCGGCGCACCACTCGACGACTTAGGAGGAAATGTGAAAACGAGACTGATTGCACTGATCGCGAGTACCGTCGCCCTCGGGCTGGGCACGAGCCCGGCATGGGGGCAGGGCGCTCCCGGTCAGGCGCAGAACGTCGGCCAACAGGCGTCCACGAGCCAGAACGCGAACGCCAACGCGAACGCGGGCCAAAACGCGGTCAACGCGAACGCGCCCGTGACCGTCGCTGGCGGGAACGTCTCCGGCGGGTCGAGCTCGGCCAACCAGGCCGCCTCGAACACCGCGGCCGCGGCGGCGGCGGACGCCGCCTCGACCGCGC
>JBOHAB010000152.1:0-7422 GCA_050697655.1 Gaiellaceae bacterium | reverse complement strand
GCGCCGGCGAGGGCGTCCTGCCGGACGAGCCCCCGCGCCGCGAGCGCGATCACGGGCACGAGCGGGAGCAGGTGCCCGAGAGCCAGGAGCGGGCCCGAGAGAAAGAAGAGGCTCGACCGTGCGTCGCGCGCGAACAGGAGCAGCCAGGCGAGCGCGAGCGGGATGTAGGCGAGCGCGAGGCCGAGAGAGATGTTCCCGAGCGGCAACACCGGCACGGCCAGCGCCACCGCCAGGCCGGCAGTCGGGCTCAAGAACGCCGTGAGAGCCGCCAGAGCTCCGAGGAGAAACGGCCAGCCGGTCGGGAAGAAGGGGAGGAGGAAAGCGGCGCTGCCTGCGAAGAGGGCGGCCAAGACCGCGTGCGGAGCCCGCTCGCGCAGGATCGCGGGCGAGGTGGCCGCCCGCCGTCGCTCGACGCGCCCTTCCTCCGCCGACCTGAGCAGGGTTAACGCCTGCTTCGCCTCGGGGCGCTTGCGCGGGTCGAGCGAGAGCATCCTGTCGACCGTCCTCGTCAGCTCGCGCGGGAGATCCGGGCGGAGCTCCGCCAGCGGCTGAGCGCCCTGCTCGATGCGCCGCGCCGTCTCGAGCGGCGAAACCGCCCAGAACGGGTGGCGCCCGGCGAGCGACTCCCAGAGGAGCACGCCGACGGCCCAGACGTCCGCCGCGCCCGTCGTGTCCTCACCCGCGAGCCGCTCGGGGGCGATGTAGGCGAGAGTCCCAGGTACATCTCCGATGGCAGTCAGGGTGTCGGCCCGCTCGAGCTGGGCGAGCCCGAAGTCGAGCAGCCGGACCGAGACCTCGTCCCCCTCCTCGAGCATGACGTTGGCCGGCTTCACGTCCCGGTGGACGACGCCCTTCGAGTGAGCGTGCGCGAGCGCCTCGAGGACCTGCGCACCCGCCTCGACTGCGCTCCAGTCGTCGACGGCGCCGTTTCGCAGCGCATCGCGGAGCGTTCGGCCGGCGACGTACGGGTAGGCGACGTAGACGTGCTGGTCGTCGCGCCCCAGGGCGAGCGCTCGCAGGCAGCGCGGATGGCGGAGCCGAGTGGCAGCGTCGACTTCGCGCTCGGCGCGCGCGCCGGGCTTGCCCTCGCGCTCGACGACCTTCAGCGCGACGTCCCGATCGCCGTGCTCGTCGCGGGCGAGCCAGACCGAGCCGCCGCCGCCGCTGCCGAGCGGACGGAGCGGCCTGTACCGGCCGAGGACGAGGTGGTTCTCAGTGAGCGCGACGGCAGTCTGCATCGGGTGGTAACCGGCTCTTGGCGCTCCGTCGGGAAAGTCCTGCAAAGTCCGACCTGGCTGGTAGACTCGGCGCCTTCCTCGACTCGGATCGACCGTGTTCGACCGCGAAAAAAGCGAACCCCAGACCGGTATCGATTTCGACTTCTTCGACGAAGCGGCGACCTCCGAGTCCGACACTCGCAAGAAGGACGGGCCGCCCGGAAAGCGCCCTAAGCTGCCGAAGCGGCCGCCGACGCCTCCCGGTGGACCGCAGCTCTATCGGCTCGGCCTCCTGATCGCCGGGGCGATTCTCCTCGCCGTCATCCTCATCCTCGTCGTCAACAACTGTCGTGGTGACCAGAAGCAGTCGGCCTACGAGGGCTACATGGAGGACGTGGGCGCCGTCGCTTCGGAATCGGCGGAGATCGGCAATCAGGTGAACAACAGGCTGACGACCCCGGGGATCAGGCTCGAGGCATTGCGCACCGACGTCGAAGGGCTGCAGGAGCAGCAGGAGCAGATTCTCAGGCGCACGCAGGATCTGAGCCCTCCCGGACCGCTCGTGGAACAGCAAGAGGCGCTCGTCGAGACCATGCAGTTCAGGGTCAACGGCCTCGCCGGCCTCGGGCGCGGGCTTCAGCTCGTGGCCCAGACCGACGACCCGCAGGAGTCGGGCAGGAACCTGGCCAACCAGGCCCAGCGCCTCGTCGCGAGCGACATCGTCTACGCGGACGCGTTCCGGGCCGCGTCCCAGTCGGTGCTCGACCAGCAAGGCGTGACCAACGTGGCCATCCCCGCCTCCGTGTTCGTCCAGAACCCGGAGTTCGGAAGCCCTTCCTTCTGGACGCAGACAGTCAGACGGCTGACACAGGGGCCGGAAGCCGGCGGCGTGCGGGGCAACGGGATCGTCGCGGTCCGGGTGCAGCCCGGCGGCCAGGAGCTCGTGCGCGGCGAGGACAACACCGTCGAGCAGAGCGCGGACCTGGCCTTCGAGGTGCTTGTGGAGAACTCGGGCGAGAGCCAGGAGACCCAGGTGCAGGTGACGCTGATCGTCCGCCAGGATCCGCAGATCCGGCAGGAGCAGTCGATCGACGTCATCAACCCGGGCGAGACGAAGACCGTCACGTTCACCGACTTCGAGGCGCTCGAGTTCTCGGCTCAGACGACCCTGCAGGTGCAGGTGGAGCCGGTCGAGGGCGAGGCGAACACGAACAACAACACGGTCGAGTACCCGATCATCTTCACGCTCGCATAAGGCCGCGGTAGGCTAGACGCTCGATGTCGGACCTCTCCGACGCCGCTCCCTGGATCGCCATCGGCGCAGCAGCGGCGGCGGTCGCAGCCCTGGCCCTCTCGCTTGCCTTCTATCTGAAGCTGCGCGCGGTCCGGAAGGCGCAGCTCGTGCTCCTCGGGACGGGCAAGGACGACCTCGTCAACTTCGCGGTCTCCCTCCAGACGCGCATCGACGACCTGCATCGCGTCGTCGACGAGGTCGCCGCGGGCCTCGCCCGCATCGACCGGCGCGTGGACGGGTGCCTCTCGCACACCGCGCTCGTCCGCTACAACGCGTACGAGGACGCCGGCGGCCACCAGTCGGCTTCGCTCGCGTTTCTCGACGGCGCGCGCTCGGGGGTGGTCATGAGCGCCATCCAGGGGCGGGACTACGCGCGCATCTACGTGAAGCAGCTCGACCGGGGGCGTGCTCCCGTGGAGCTGTCGCCCGAGGAGCGGGAGGCTGTCGAGCGGGCGATGGCGCAATGACGTACCGAAAGGCGGAGATCAGGCCGTACGAGGCCGCCGACGAGGCGCTCCTCTTCGGCTTGGCCAAGCTCGACCGCGGGGCCGACCGGCGTACCCTCGCCGTGCTCGAGCAAGAGACCGTGTTCGTTGCCGAGCTCGACGGGGCTCCGGCGGGTTACGTGGCCGTGGAGTGGGTCGGCGAAGCGATGCGGGTCGACCAGCTCTTCGTCAGCCCCGAGCACGAGGCCGAAGGAGTCGGCCGCCAGCTGCTCGAGTACGCCGAGGGCTACGCGATCTCGAAGGGCGCCCGCGCGCTGCAGGTGGTCGTCTCGCGCCGGGACAGCCGAGCGCTGGACTTCTACCGCGGCCGCGGCTTTGCCGAGGTCGACGACGAGCTGCTCGAGATCGTCCTACCGCAGCGATAGACGCCTCCCGCTCGACTACGATTCCGGCAAATGCAGCAGGTTCTCGTCCTGAACGCGAGCTTCGAGCCCCTCAACGTCTGCACGGTCCGGCGGGCGCACGTCCTCGTCTACAAGGGCAAGGCGGAGGTGCTGGAGCAGCTGAACCAGTCGCTCCACTCGGCGTCCGACACATTCCCGTGGCCGCACGTGATCCGGCTCCTCGTCTACGTCAAGGTCCCGCGGGCGGTCAAGCGGAAGATCTCGCGCAGGGCCCTCTTCGCCCGGGACGGGCACCGCTGTGTCTACTGCGGCTCGGCGGGACGGCTCACGCTCGACCACGTCGTTCCCCGCTCGCGCGGCGGCGACTCGGTCTGGGAGAACGTGGTCACCTCCTGTGCACCGTGCAACCTGCGCAAGGGCAACCGCCTGCCCGAGGAGCTCGAGATGCGCCTGCTCGTAAAGCCGCGGGTCCCGACGCCGGCGCTCTTCGTCACGCTCGGCGCCCCGAGGATCCCGGAGCGCTGGCAGCCCTACCTGGCCGCCTTCGCCTGAGGAACCAAGCATGTCCGCTCGGGCCACGCCCAGGTGCCAGGCACCAGGGCGTGGCTGCGAAGGACATGGTCAGGCGTCGTAGTAGAGTGCGAACTCGGCTGGGTGCGGCCTCAGGGCGACGACGTCGACCTCCTGCTCGCGCTTGTAGGCGATCCAGGCGCGTATGAGCTCCTCGGTGAAGACGTCGCCGGCGAGGAGAAACTCGTGGTCGCGCTCCAGCGCGTCGAGCGCCTCGGCGAGCGAGCCCGGCACCTGGACGACGTCGGCCCGCCGCTCCTCGAAGAGGTCAAAGTCCGCCGGCTCGCCGGGGTCGAGGTCCTTCTGCACGCCGTCGATCCCCGCCAGCAGCATCGCCGCGAAGGCGAGGTAGGGATTCGCGGTCGCGTCGGGGCAGCGGAACTCGATGCGCTTCGCGGCGGCCGAGTCCGAGTACATCGGAATGCGGATCGCCGCGGAGCGGTTCCTCTGCGAGTAGACGAGGTTGACCGGCGCCTCGTAACCGGGGACGAGGCGGCGGTACGAGTTCGTGGTCGGCGCGCAGAAAGCGAGGAGCGCCGGGGCGTGCATGAGGATGCCGCCGAGGTATCCGCGCGCGAGCTGCGAGAGCCCGGCGTAGCCCGACTTGTCGGAGAAGAGCGGCGTGCCTTCCTTCCAGAGCGACTGATGGGTGTGCATGCCCGAGCCGTTGTCCCCGAAGATCGGCTTCGGCATGAACGTGGCGCTCTTTCCGGCAGTGCGCGCGACGTTGCGGACGACGTACTTGTAGGTCATCACCTGATCGGCCATCCGCGTGAGCGGCTGGTAGCGGAGATCGACCTCGCACTGCCCGGCGGTGGCGACCTCGTGGTGGTGGAACTCGCACGGGATCCCGAGCCGCTCGAGGGTGAGGACGATCTCGGAGCGAAGGTCGTGCAGGGTGTCGTGCGGCGCAGGCGGGAAGTAGCCGCCCTTCTCCCGCACGGTGTACCCGAGCCCTGGCACGGAGGAGTTCCAGTGGCCCTCGGCGGAGTCCACCGCGTAGTGGGCTCGGTGCGGCGAGAGCTCGTAGGAGACCTCGTCGAAGACGAAGAACTCGCACTCGGGGCCGAAGTTGGCGGTGTCGGCGATGCCGGTCTCGGCGAGGTACGCCTCCGCCCGGCGAGCGATCCGGCGCGGGTCGCGGGGGTAGGCCTCGCCGGTGGTCGGATCCGCTACCTCACAGACGAGCGACAGCGTCAGCGCGGCCGTGAACGGGTCGAGGACGGCGGTGGCCGGGTCGGGAAGGAGCAGGAGGTCGCTCTCGGCGATTCCCTGCCAGCCGCGGATCGACGACCCGTCGAAGCCGAGGCCTTCCGAGAACGCTGAGGTGCCGAACGCGCCGACCGGAAGCGTCATGTGCTGCCAGCTCCCGAACAGGTCGCAGAACTTGAGGTCGACGAGCTGAGCCTTCTGCTCGAAGGCCCACTCGACCGCGTCCTCGGCCTCCGGCTGGGTCCCGTTCGCCAGGTATGCCTTCGCCTCCATTTCCGGCATCGCTCCTCCTTCGGCCCACGAAAAAAGCCCCAGGGGTCGACCTCCGAGGCTCCGTCGCCTGCGCGCGACGCCTCCGTCGGCGCCTCGCACGTTCACGATAGCGCCGACCCTGGACGGAGCTCAACCGCGTATCGTGTAGAATCGTCGTGTCATTCGAGGCGACGAAGCCTCGGGCCGACCTCGGCCCGAGGCTCTTTGCGTTTAAGGAGGCGGTTCTGACATGGCCCAGATGGAGAGGAGCAGGGCGACGAGCGACCCGGCCGCGCGCAAGGCGGTGCTGGCGCGCGTCCACGACGAGGAGGTCGCCTTCGTCCACCTCTGGTTCACCGACATCGAGGGTCACCTCAAGAGCTTCGCGGTGACCATCCCCGAGATCGAGGGCGCGCTGGACGACGGGATGGGCTTCGACGGCTCGTCGATCACCGGCTTCAACGCGATCGAGGAGTCGGACATGGTCGCCATCCCCGACCCGGCGACCTTTCAGCTCATGCCCAACGGCGGCCACAAGGTCGGGCGCATGATCTGCGACGTCGTCACGCCGGAGGGAGAGCCCTACGCGGGCGACCCCCGGCACGTCCTTCGCCTCGCGCTCGAGCGGATGGAGGGCCTGGGCTTCGACACCTTCAACGTCGGCCCCGAGCTCGAGTACTTCCTCTTCAAGGGCGACGACGGGACCGAGACGCTCGACGAGGGCGGCTACTTCGCCATGACGACGATGGACGCCGCCAGCGACCTCCGCCACGACACGGTCAAGGCCCTCGAGTCGATGGGGATCCCGATCGAGTACGTCCACCACGAGGTCGGCCCCTCCCAGCACGAGATCGACATGCAGTTCGCGGATGCGCTCGCGATGGCCGACCACACGATCACCTACCGCCTCGTCGTCAAGGAGATCGCCAAGAAGGCGGGCTACCACGCGACGTTCATGCCGAAGCCGATCTTCGGCGAGAACGGCTCGGGGATGCACACGCATCAGTCGCTCTTCGCGGAGGGCAAGAACGCCTTCTTCGACCCCGACGACGAGTGGAGCCTCTCCGAGGTCGGCAAGGGCTTCATCGCCGGACAGCTCCGCCACGCGCGCGAGATCTCGGCGGTCTTCGCGCAGTGGGTCAACTCCTACAAGCGGCTCGTGCCGGGCTACGAGGCGCCGGTCTACGCGGCTTGGTCACGCCGCAATCGCTCAGCGCTCATCCGCATCCCGCTCTACAAGCCGGGGAACGAGCAGGCAACGCGCGCGGAGATCCGTTGCCCCGATCCCGCCTGCAATCCATACCTAACCTTCGCGGCGCTCTTGCACGCCGGCCTCGAGGGAATCGAGCAGGGCTACGAGCTGCCGCCGCCGATGGAGAGCAACCTCTACAAGCTCACCGCCGAGGAGCGGAAGGGCCGCGGAATCGTCGCGCTGCCCGAGACGCTGGGCGAGGCGATCGACGAGCTCGCGGAGTCGGATCTCGTGCGCCGCGCCCTCGGCGACCACATCTTCGACAACTACGTCAAGCTGAAGCGGCAGGAGTGGGACGAGTATCGCGTCCAGCTGACGCCGTGGGAGCTGGAGAAGTACCTGCCGGTCTTGTAGGAAGCCGTGCGGACACGTAAGATGAGTGCGGTGTCGCCGCTTCTCCTAGAAGCGGGGGACTGACTGACGGCCGACTGCGAGCTGCTTACTGAGCAGCTCGCGGTCGTTAACGAGCTGGCCCCGGGACGCTTGCTTCAATGTCGGCAATGGATCGTTCCGCCCGCCATCTGCGCCTCCTGACCGAGACGATCGCCGCGGTCAACTCCACCCTCGACTTCGACGAGGTGTTCGACCTGATCGCCCACAAGGTCGCCGAGGCGCTCGAGACCGACGCGTGCTTCGTCTACCTGTACGACGAGTCGGCGAACGAGCTCGTCCTGCGCGCCTCGTACGGCACCCGGGTCGAGGAGATGACGCGTGTCCCGAAGATGCGGCCCGGCGAGGGGATCACGGGAACCGCGGCCGCCGAGCGGGCTCCGGT
>JBOHAB010000151.1:0-7444 GCA_050697655.1 Gaiellaceae bacterium | reverse complement strand
CCACCAGGCGACCGCATCGTCGAATGCCCCCGCGGCCGCGAGCCCGCCCAACCCGGCCGCCACGGCCTGGGCCCAGGTCTTGAGCTTGCCGAGGTCGCGGGCGCCGATGACCACGCCCCGCTCGAGAGCGGCAAGCCTGAGCCCCGTGACGAGGAACTCCCTCGCGATCACGGCGGCGACCATCCAGGCCGGGAGCACGACGTCGACGAGCATGATCAGCGCCGCCATGACGAGCAGCTTGTCCGCCACAGGGTCGAGGATCCGCCCGAGGTCGGACGTCCGGTTGGTCCGTCTCGCCCACCACCCGTCCACCCAGTCGGTCGCCATCGCCACCGCGAAGACCGCGGTCGCCCAGTAGTAGTGGTCGGGAAAGTCCCAGGCGAAGAGGACGATCACGACCGGCACCGCGGCCGCCCTGGCGACCGTCAGGTGGTCGGCGAGGGTCATGGGGTCAGAATACGCCGATGCCCGCGTTCCGCACTGTGCTGGTCGCCAACCGCGGCGAGATCGCCATCCGCGTCTTTCGCACCCTGCGTGAGCTTGGAATCGGCGCCGTCGCCGTCTACTCGGAGGCGGACCGCGGCTCGCTCCACGTCGCGCTCGCGGACGAGGCGTACCTGCTCGGGCCCGGACCTCCGGCCGAGAGCTACCTCCACCGGGAGCGCGTGCTCGAGGCCGCGCGCAAGGCCGGGGCCGAAGCGATCCATCCCGGCTACGGCTTCCTCGCCGAGAGCTCCTCCTTCGCGCGCGCGGTGACGGATGCCGGGCTCGCCTGGATTGGCCCGCCGCCGGAGGCGATCGAGGCGATGGGCTCCAAGGTGACCGCTCGCAGGCTCATGCAGGCCGCGGGCGTGCCCGTCATCCCGGGGTCGGCCGAGCCCGTCGAATCCGTGGCGGAGGTTCTCGCGCTCGGGGAGGAGCATGGGTGGCCGCTGGCGATCAAGGCCTCCGCCGGGGGCGGGGGCAAGGGGCTCAAAGTCGTGCACTCCGCGGATGAGGCCGAGCGGGCGCTCGCGTCGGCGAAGCGGGAGGGCGAGTCGTACTTCGCCGACGACACCGTCTACGTCGAGCGCTTCCTCGAGGACCCCCGCCACGTCGAGGTGCAGGTCCTCGCCGACGCCCACGGCGCCGTCGTCCACCTGGGCGAGCGCGACTGCACGATCCAGCGCCGCCACCAGAAGCTCGTCGAAGAGACGCCCTCGCCGGCGGTCGGGCCGGAGCTCGGTGGGCGGATCGGCGAGATCGCCGTCGAGGCTGCGCGGGCGGTCGGCTACCAGGGAGCCGGGACGATCGAGGGCCTCCTCGACCGGGACGGCAACTACTTCTTCCTCGAGATGAACACCCGCATCCAGGTCGAGCACACGGTGACGGAGCTCGTCACGGGCGTCGACCTGGTCCGCGAGCAGGTGTCGGTGGCCGCCGGCGGGCCGCTCTCCTTCCGCCAGGAGGACGTGCGCTTCACCGGCCACGCGATTGAGTGCCGGATCAACGCCGAGGATGCGGCGAACGGCTTCCTTCCCTCACCCGGGACGATCGGCGCCTACCGCGAGCCCGCCGGGCCCGGCGTCCGGGTCGACTCGGGCGTCACGGAAGGCTCCGAGGTGGTCGGCCTCTACGACCCGCTTCTCGCCAAGCTCGTCGTCTGGGACGTCGACCGCGAGCGCGCGCGCCGGCGGATGCTCCGGGCCCTCGACGAGTACGTGATCGAGGGCGTGACGACGCTGGTCGGCTTCCACCGCGCCCTGCTCGACCACCCCTGCTTCGTCGACGGCGAGACGTGCTTCGGCCTCGTGGAGCGGATCGCCGAGGGCGTCGAGGCTGAGGCGAGCAGGCCTGACGCACTGCCGCCGGCGCGCGTCCGCAAGGAGGTCGTCGGTGTCGAGCTCGACGGCCGCCGCTTCGAGCTGACGCTCCTTCGCCCCGAGCCGCCGCACGCCGAGCTCCAGCGCCGGCGCCGCGAGCGCCAGGGGGACGGCGCGCACCACGCGGCAGCCCGGGAGGCCGTCGTCAGCCCGATGCAGGGCACCGTGCTCGCGGTCGAGGTGGCCGAGGGCGACGCGGTGCGCGAGGGGCAGGTAATCTGCGTGGTCGAGGCGATGAAGATGGAGAACGAGATCACCGCCCATCGCCCGGGCCAGGTGACCGGCCTCTCCGTCGCCGCGGGCGAACCGGTGACAACGGGCCAGGTCATCTGCGTCGTCGCCCAGGCAGGCGAGAACGACCCGAGCTTGTAAGGTCGGCCTTACAGTTCGGGTACGCTAGGTTCGTGGCGGTGAGCGTGCAGCCGAGAGCGAGCGTTCGCGGCCGCGCGTTCTGCGCGGCCGTCTCGAGCGCCAACTCGGAGTCGCAGGCGGCGACCGCGAGCCGGATCGACAGCTGGATCCTGCTCGAGTACCGGGGTCTCTGGGATCGCGACGTGCTCGGGCGCAGCCTCCTCTCCGACGGGCTGAAGGCCCACCTGCGCGAGCAGCTGCACGAGCTACGCCCCTCGCGCCTCCTCTTTCTGAAGAAGCCCGAGCGCCGCTCGTACGGGCGCCGTTACGTCTCTTACGGGACCTCCAGGCCCGGCGCCGAGCGCTTCTACCGGCTGGAGGTCGACCACCTCGAGGAGCTCCGCGAGTTCGACTTCGCCGCCGCGCTCGCCGGCGACGATCCCCCCGGCGTCCCCGTCGACCACCCGCTGCTCGTCGTCTGCACCCACGGGAAGCGGGACCGCTGCTGTGCGAAGCACGGCCAGCCTCTCTACGACGCGCTCCGGCGCGAGACGGAATCGGACTGGGTCTGGCAGTCCACGCACGTCGGCGGCGACCGCTTCGCCGGCAACGTCGTCGTCTTCCCGGAGGCTTTCTACTACGGCCGGGTCGAGCCTGACGACCTCGGTGCCTTGCTCGAGGCGCACGCGGGACGCCGGATCGCCCTCGAGCGCTTCCGCGGCCGGGCCGGCTACACGTTCCCCGTCCAGGCGGCCGAACACGGTATTCGCGAGGCAGAGGGCCTGCTCGGCATCGACGACCTCGCTTTTGAGAGCTGCGAGTCGATGGGGGAGGACGCCTGGCGCGTTCGCTTCCGCGGAGCCGAGGGCGCCGACTTCGAGGCGGACGTCACCGCGGAGCTCGCCGACGAGCCGGTCTACTGCACATGCAGCGCAGCAGAGCCCATCCGTCCGCGTCACTTTCGGGCGTCGGCGATCCGCCGAGTCACCTAGACAACCCGGAGAAAGCCCTCGCGGACGAGGCGGCGGACGAGCACGATCCGCCCCGCCTCGTCGAGGCTTCCCGGAAGCTCGGAGGGCCGGAACGGCTCCTCGGCCTCGAAGCAGGCGAGCACCTCGGCCCGCGCGTGCTCGGGAAAGCGAACCTCCTTGCCCTCGAAGACGAGGCCGACGCCGTCCTCGTCCTCCTCGAGGTCGGCGATCACGGTGCTGCGCCGCCCCACCGGAGTGCCGAGCTCCAGGTGCTCGAGCGCCCGGAGCTGCGAGAGGCCGTCCTCGCGGATCGGCCGGCGGGTGTCGAGGAAGCGCCGGCGCTGCCTGCTCTCCACCTGCTCGGGAGCCAGCTCCGCCCGCAGCCTCTCGGCGAGCTCGTCGGCCTGGTCACCGCCTGTCGCCACGGCCCGCCGCAGGTCGGGCTGGTGCTCGAGCGGCCCGAGCGCGGCCTTGGCCGCGTCGAGCCAGGTGTGGGCGTTGATACCGATCGTCAGGTGAAGCGAGTCGGTGTCCGACGTCTCGGCCTGGTGGAGCCAGCCGCGGGGAAGGTAGAGCGTGTCCCCGGCGCGGAGGACGATGTCGTCCGTCGGCTCACCTTCCTCCCCGAGCGACCTCGAGTAGCGCTGGTGCTTGAGGGGGAGCTCCAGGAGCGGCTCGTACAGGAGCCAACGCTTCTCGCCCGCGACCTGGAGGACGAGCACGTCATGGGTGTCGTGGTGCACGGCAAAGCCCTGTGAGCCTCGGGGCGTGTAGTAAGAGTTGGCCTGCACGGGCAGCCCGAGCGCCTCCTCGAGCTGCCGGCAGAAGACGGCCAGAGGAAGCCAGTTGACGTGCAGCGCCTGCAGGACGATGGTCGCGCCGGCCTCCCACCCGGCGAGGACGCGCGGGACGTCGGCGGTCTTGGTGAACGCCGGGCGCCAGGGAACGTCCGCGGTGTAGGCGGCCACATCGAGCTGCCCGCCCTCGCGAACGAGCCGGACGGCCGGGTAGCGGATCGCGGTGGAGCAGACCAGCCGCTCGACATCGGCCTCGGCGAGGAGGTCGTCGAACCGCCCCGGCTCGTTCCTCGGGACGACGAGCGGCCGCTGCTCCCAGTGCTCCGCGAAGAAGGCGTCCGCGGCGACGGGCTCGAGACAGCGTGCGAGCGCCGCCTCCGCAGCGCGTCTGACCGCTCTACGCGTCGGTGTCGTCGGCGTCGGCGTCGGTCGCGTCCGTGTCGGCGTCGTCGGCGTCCGTGTCGGTCGCGTCGCCGTCGGTCGTGTCGGTGTCGTCTCCGTCGGCGTCCGCCTGCGGCTTGACACCTCCGCCCTGGCCGACAGTGCGGATCTCGTCGTCGTGGAGAGTGCTCATGCGTTTCCTCCTCTGAGGGGACGGGCCAAACGCTACAGCGTGTCGACACGGCTCGGGTAGACTCGCGCCCGGCCGTGGATCTCTACGAGTATCAGGGTAAGCAGCTCTTTGCGCGCGCGGGGATCCCTGTGTCCGAGGGGAAGGTGGCGACGACGCCTGAGGAGGCACGGCGGGCGGCCGAGGAGCTCGGCGGCCGGGTCGTCGTCAAGGCGCAGGTGCTCGTCGGCGGACGCGGCAAGGCCGGCGGAATCAAGCTCGCCGACACGCCGGCGGAGGCCGAAGCCCACGCGGCCGCGATCCTCGGCATGGACATCCGAGGGCACGTCGTCCGTCGCCTCTGGATCGAGCAGGCTTCGGAGATCGCCAAGGAGTACTACCTCTCGGTCACATTCGACCGGGGTGAGAAGAAGCCCCTCTTCATGCTGACGACGGAGGGCGGCGTCGACATCGAGGAGGTCGCCGAGAAGCACCCGGAGGCGCTCGCCCGCTTGCACGTCGACCCGCTGGTCGGCTCGCAGCCGTGGCAGGGGCGCTGGCTCGTCTTCACCTCGGGGATCGAGGACCCGGACGAGCAGAAGCAGGTGGCGGCGATCGTGGACAAGCTCTACGGGGCGTTCGTCGACTTCGACGCGATGCTCTGCGAGGTCAACCCGCTGATCGTGACGCCCGCGGGTGAGGTGAAGGCGCTCGATTCGAAATTCACCGTCGACGAGAACGCGCTCTTCCGCCACCCCGACGTGGCCGAGATGCGGGACGTCGAGGCTGCCGACCCGCAAGAGCTGCTCGCGCGCGAGAAGGGTGTCACGTACGTGAAGCTCGACGGCGACATCGGCATCCTCGGGAACGGCGCGGGCCTCGTGATGTCGACGCTCGACGTGATCGACCAGGTTGGGGGGAAGCCGGCGAACTTCTGCGACCTCGGCGGCGGCGGTGACGCCCAGGGCGTCGTCGACGCGCTCGAGGTGATCACCTCGGACCAGCAGGTGCAGGCGACCCTCTTCAACATCTTCGGCGGCATCACCCGCTGTGACGAGGTGGCCCGCGGGATCCTGACGGCCCTCGGCCAGATGGACATCGACGACCCGATCGTCGTGCGCCTCGACGGCACGAACGCGGAGGAGGGGAGGCGCATGCTGACCGACGCCGCCCCGCCGAACCTCCACGTCGAGGAGACGATGCTCTCGGCCGCCGAGCGGGTGGTCTCCCTCCGGTGAGCGTGAACGTCTGGGACAGCCGGGCGAAGGCCTACCGCGAGAGCGAGGCTCACCGAGAGGGCCCCGACCTCGATCTCCTCGTGCAGTGGGCGGAAGGCGCCCGCACTGGGCTCGACGTCGCCTCCGGCGGTGGCCACGTTGCCCGCCGGCTCCGCGAGGCCGGCCTCGAAGTCGTGACCGTCGACCCCGCCCCGGGGATGCAGCCGGACGTGCAGGCCTTCGCCGAGGACCTGCCTTTCGCGGACGCGAGCTTCGACGTGGTCGCATCGCGCGTCGCGCCGCACCACTTCGCAGACGTCACCGAGGCCGTCCGCGAGATGGCGCGGGTGGCCGCCGATCGCGTGCTCGTCGTCGACAACCTCTGTATGGGCGAGCCGGCGGAGGACGCCGACAAGCTGCGCGACCCCTCGCACGTTCGCAACTACACGGAGGCCGAGTGGCGGGGGTTCTTCGAGAACGCCGGCCTCGTCGTCGAGGACGCGCGACGCGTCGACAAGACGATGCGCTTCGAGCCCTGGCTCGAGCGCTCCGATTGCACGGGAGCCGAGGCCGAGCAGGTGGGGGGGCTCCTCTCCGACCGCATCGACGGCGAGTGGATCACGCTCCACCGCATCGCGCTCAGAGGAGCGCGACGCTGATGGCGATCGTCGTCGATCGCGACACGCGGCTGGTCGTCCAGGGAATCACCGGGCGAGAGGGCTCCTTCCACGCGACCCGGAACCTCCGCTACGGGACGCACGTCGTCGCCGGCGTCACGCCCGGCAAGGGCGGCGAGAGCGTCGAGGGAATCCCGGTCTTCGACACCGTTCGCGACGCAGTCGCCGAGGCGAGCCCGAACACCGCCATGGTCTTCGTCCCCGCCCGGTTCGCGGCCGACGCGATCTACGAGGCGGTCGACGCCGGCATCGAGACCGTCATCTGCATCACGGAGGGCATCCCCGCCCACGACATGCTCCGCGTCTACAACTACGTCCGTCCTCGCGGGGTGACGCTGGTGGGCCCCAACTGCCCCGGCGTCCTCTCGCCCGGCAAGGCGAACGTGGGGATCATCCCCGCCGAGATCTTCAGCGAGGGCTCGGTAGGGCTCGTCTCCAGATCCGGCACGCTTACGTACCAGATTGGTCACGAGCTGACCCAGCTCGGCATCGGCCAGTCCACTATCGTGGGAATCGGGGGGGACCCCGTCGTCGGGTCGTCGTTCATCGACGTCCTCGCCCGCTTCGAGGCCGATCCCGAGACGGAGACCGTCGTCATGGTCGGCGAGATCGGCGGCTCGGAGGAGGAGAAGGCTGCCGCGTTCATCGGTGCGGAGATGACCACGCCCGTGGTCGCCTACATCGCGGGCTTCACGGCGCCGCCGGGCAAGACCATGGGCCACGCCGGGGCGATCATCTCTGGAAGCGCCGGCACGGCGCGGGCCAAGAAGGCCGCCCTCGAGGCCCAGGGCGTCCGGGTCGGGACGAACCCGACCGAGGTCGCCCGCCTAGCCGCCGAGGTCGCCGGCGCCCGCGCCTGAGCCCAGGCGCCCCGACTCACCCCGGCTCCGCCAGCGCAGACCGACCACTACGTGGCGCACGGCCCCGGCGACGCCCACGACCGCGAGCGCGAGAGCCAGGAAGAGGAGCGCCAGCGGAAACGGTCCCGCACGGCCGGGCGACTCGGGCGGAGGCCCTGC
>JBOHAB010000150.1:0-7468 GCA_050697655.1 Gaiellaceae bacterium | reverse complement strand
GATCTGCTCGATGACCGCGCGCGGATGCACGCCGAGCAGGTCCTGCATGAACGTGCCGGTCGGATCCGAGAACGGGCCGAACGTGAGCGGCGCGCTACAGCCCATGACGTCTTCGAACCACGCGACCGCCTCGTCGAGGTCCGGGACGGTGATGCCGGCGTGATCGAGCCCGACGAGCCCGGGCGGGCCCTTCGCCTTGCCGTGGCCGGAGGCCATCGCCGGAGGGCTTCCCGCAAGCGCGATCAGCACGGCGGCGAGACCGGCTCCGAGCGCCGCGGCGAGGACGACAGGACGGCGACGACGCACAAGGTGAACGAGGTCCGATGGGCGCGCAGGCGGGCGTGACATGCCACCGATCCTCTCGCCGTCGCGGTGTCGTGTCAAACGGTCGCTAGACTTCGACGTGCCCGGTATCCCCACGGAACTGGAGCCCAGATGCACTTCACCTCAGCTTGTGTGGTCGGCGCCGGCCGTGTCGGCACCGCGATTGCGGCGCGTCTCTCCGAGTCGCTGCCCACGCGACTCACCGGTCGCGAGCTGGAGACCGGGGACGCCGACTTCGTCCTCCTCTGCGTGCCCGACCGGGCCGTTCCCGAGGTCGCGGCGGCGATCCCGGTAGGGCCCTGGATCGCGCACACGAGCGGAGCGCGGACGCTCGACGCGCTCGACCCGCACCATCGCCGCTTCAGCCTTCACCCACTCCAGACCTTCGTCCGGCATCGCGGGCCCGAGCAGCTCGACGGGGCCTGGGCAGCCGTCGCCGGCGAGAATCCGGCGGCCCTCGACGCGGCGTTTCGGCTCGCCGGGCTCCTTCGACTTCGCCCGTTCGAGCTGGACGACGAGGACCGTCTCGTCTACCACGCGGGCGCGGTCATGGCTCAGAGCTTCCTCGTGGCTCTCCACTGGGCGGCGTCCGAGCTCCTCGAGGAGGCAGACGCTCCGCCCGAGGCGCTTTTGCCGCTCATGCTCCGGACGATGGAGAACGACTTCGAGCTGACCGGCCCCATCACGCGCGGGGACTGGGAGACGATCGAGCGGCACCTCGAGGTGATCCGCGAGCAGCGGCCCGAGCTGGAGCCGATGTACCGCGCGCTCACCGACATGATGACCGCGGCGGTCGCCGCGCGGTGATCGTCAGCCGGACGATCCTCGAGCTCCGGACGGCGCTCGAGCCTCGTCGCACCGGCTCGCGCGTCGGCCTCGTGCCGACGATGGGCGCGTTGCACGCAGGACACGAGGCGCTGGTCCGCCGCGCCCGTGAGGAGTGCGACGTCGTCGCGGCCAGCATCTTCGTCAACCCCGCGCAGTTCGGCGCGCACGAGGACCTCGACCGCTATCCACGCGACGAAGAGCGCGATTCCGAGCTCGCGGCCGACTGGGGAGTCGACCACCTCTTCGTGCCCTCTGTCGGAGAGATGTATCCGCCCGGGTTCCAGACCTGGGTCGACGTCGAGACGATCGGCGAGGGCCTCGAGGGGGCCGAGCGACCGGGGCACTTCCGCGGGGTCGCAACCGTGTGTCTCAAGCTCTTCAACATCGTCCGCCCTGACGTCGCCTACTTCGGGCAGAAGGACGCCCAGCAGGCGGCGCTCGTCGCCCGGATGGCGCGCGACCTCGACCTCGAGCTCGAGCTCCGGGTCGTTTCGACCGTGCGCGATGAGGACGGTGTCGCCGTCAGCTCTCGCAACGCCTACCTCTCGCCCGTGGAGCGAGCCGCCGCCAGGGCGATCCCGCGCTCGCTCGCAGCGGGCGCGGGCGCACACGACTTGATGCAGGACGCCGCGCTCGTCGCAAGGGCAGTTCTCGCCGAAGAGCCGCTGCTGGAGCCCGAGTACGTGGAGGTTGCGCCCCTGGACGGCCGCGTCTACCTTTTGGCTGCCGTGCGCGTCGGTCGAACGCGCCTCATCGACAACGTCCTCCTCGAAGGAGACCCGGACTGAGCAGCGGGCCCGAAGGCGACGGGAAGCTCCCCCTCACCGAGCTCGGCGAGATGAGCCGACGGGGCGAGCGGATCGTCATGGTCACGGCCTACGACTACCCGAGCGGGCGTCTCGCCGACGCCGCCGGCATCGACCTCATCCTCGTGGGCGACTCGGCCGCGATGACGGTCCTGGGACACGCCACGACCGTCCCGGCGACGATGGAGGAGATGCTCATGCTGACGCGCGCGGTCACGCGCGGGGCAGTGCGGGCCCTGGTCGTTGCGGACATGCCGTTCGGCTCGTACCAGGTCTCGGACGAGGACGCCGTGCGCAACGCCGTCCGCTTCGTCAAGGAGGCCGGCGCGGAAGCCGTGAAGCTCGAGGGCGCCGGGCCGAGCCTCGATCGAGTCGCCGCGCTCGTCGGCGCCGGCATCCCCGTCATGGGCCACCTCGGCCTGACGCCGCAGTCTGCGACCATGCTCGGCGGCTTCCGGGCGCAGGGACGAACCGCGGAGAAGGCACGCGCGCTCCTGGCCGACGCGATCGCGCTGGAGCAGGCAGGATGCTTCGCCCTCGTGCTCGAGGCGGTGCCGGCGCCCGTCGCCACGCGGATCAGCGACGAGCTCGAGATCCCCACGATCGGAATCGGTTCCGGCGCGGGTTGCGACGGCCAGGTGCTCGTCCTCCACGATCTGCTCGGTCTCTACGACCGGGCCTCGCCGCGTTTCACGAAGCGCTATGCGGAGATCGGCTCGGAGATACAGAGGGCGCTCGAGCGGTTCGCCGCCGACGTGCGCTCGGGTGACTTTCCCGCCGAGAAGCACACGTACGCAATGCCGGAGAACGAGCTCGAAGCCTTCTTGGCGAGCCCGGTCGTTCGCTCCTCCTAGCCTAGCTCCGCCAAGACCTCGTCCACAGAGTCGAGAGCTCGCCACGACGGGGACATCGTCTCCAAGCTGTCCATGACACTCACGAGCTTGCCGCGCTCGTTCTCGATCAGGAACCCCTGAACCAGGGGCGTCGTGATTCTGGCGCCCCGGCTCGTCACGTCCACCAGGAAGAACACTCCAGAAGCTGTCGGCACTGGAGCTTCGAGGCATCCGTCGACGCCCCTGGGATTCGGCATATGGAGACGAAGCCATCGGCAACAACTGTCCGGTCGCCCGCGAGCACCCGGTCGACCTTGACCTCGAGGACGGAGACGGCGTCGAGATCCCGACTCGCGGGCGTGGATGCGTACGAACGCCCGGCCTTCATCTCCACGATCGTGCCGGTGACGACTGCGCCGGCCTGCCGCATGAACTGCGCCGGGGTTTCGGCCGGCTCGTAGTCGTAGACGACCTGACGCATGCACGCCAGGAAGTCGGCGAAGCTCATTCCGGCCGGGCGGTCCTCCCGGCTCGGCGAATTGGACGAACCCCCATCGACCTGCGCGCAGCCGGCAAGCGCGAGCGCACTTGCGAGACTCAGAACCGCTCCGATTCTCATAGTGGGTCTTGGACGCCCGCTCGCCGCGTGATGTTCCCAGCCAACCGGCGGTGTCAGCTGCTCGAAGCCGCCAGCACGAACGGAACCGTGAGAGCAAAGATGGCGAGCACCGCGAGCGCCACCGCGACGGCGCCGCGAAGCACGCGCCAGCGCTCGACCACCGAGATCCCGTAAATGAGGAGCCCGAGCGACCAGAGCACGAACGCGCTCTGGGCGAGGTCGAAGAGGAGCGGCCCCGTCCCCGTGTCCTCCCCGCCTGAGCGAAACGAGTCCGTCCCGTAGACGAGCAGCCGTACGGGCCAGACGAGCAGGAGCCCGAGGACTGACGGGACGGCGGCGAAGCCGAGGATGTGCCGCGCCCGCCGGTAGCTCCCCGTCGAGCCGGCGCCGCGCAAGCCGACGTAGAGGAACGCCCCGCCGATCCAGTACGCGAACGCGCCGTAGATCGCACCGGTCAAGAAGATGAGGACGGCGAGGACGGCGACGCTGTCGTCGACGAGGCTCTCGTCGAGCAGGCGCCCGGTCTCGGGCGCCAGCAGGATCGCGGCGATCCCGGCGAGGACGATCACTGTGAGGAGCGGCTCCTCGCGGGCCTCCGCCTCCCGCGGCGAGGGGTCGCGCAACGCGGCGAAGACCGGCCGCGGAGCCTGGAAGACCGCGAGCGTCCGGAGCCACCAGCGCCTCTCGGGGCTCTGCTCCGGGGCAGGCTGTGCCTCGGCGTTCACCGTGTCAGCCTACTTCTCAGTCATGTTGTAGTATGCTACTATGCTCACGGTTCCCGAGGCCGCGAAGAGAGTAGGACGCAACCCCGAGACGGTCAGGCGTTGGATTCGCGCCGGGAAGCTCCGCTCGCAGAAGGTCGGCACGCAGCACCTGGTCGAGGAAGCCGACCTCGCTTCGCTCGTGGGCGAGGACGACGAGATGCTTCCGCTCCCTCCGGAGCTGGATATCGAGCCGAGGATCAACTGGGTGCGGGCGATCCGGCTCTCGCGCCGCGGGCACTGAGTGCTCGTCGTCGACGCAAGCTTCGCGCTCCCCGCGTGTCGCGTCGAGAACGGATTCGCTCGCTTCGTCGAGCCGCTGGTCGCTCCTCCGTTCATGTGGTCGGAGGCTCGATCATCCCTGCACGAGACCCTGTGGCGAGGCGAGATCGAGACGCAGGTCGCCAACGACATCCTCGAACGGCTCGAGCGCTGCCCCGTCAAGCCGACGACGTACCAGAATCTCGGCCGCGACGCGTGGGCTATGGCGGACGAGCTCGGCTGGGCGAAGACATACGATGCCGAGTATCTGGCGCTTGCCCGACACCTCGGGGGCCGCGTCGTGACCCTCGATGCATGCTTCAAGCGAGGCGCCGATCGGACGGGCATCGTCGTCGCCCCGTCCGAGCTCTGAGTTACGCCGCCGCGGCCGTCGGGCTCGGGAGGAGCTCCCGCAGGAACTGCCCCGTGTAGCTCTCCTCCGCCTCCGCCACCTGCTCGGGCGTTCCGCTGGCGATCACCTCGCCGCCGGCTTCGCCGCCCTCGGGCCCCAGGTCGACGATCCAGTCGGCCTGCTTGATCACGTCGAGGTTGTGCTCGATCACGAGCACGGTGTTGCCAGCGTCGGCGAGGCGCTGCAGCACCTCCAGCAGCTTCTCGATGTCGGCAAAGTGGAGGCCCGTCGTCGGCTCGTCGAGGATGTAGAGCGTCCGGCCGGTCGCCACCTTCGAGAGCTCGGAGGAGAGCTTGACGCGCTGGGCCTCGCCGCCCGAGAGCGTGGTCGCCGGCTGGCCGAGCTTGATGTAGTCGAGCCCGACGTCGTGCAGCGTCTGCAGGCGCCGGCGGATCTTCGGGATCTTGGCGAAGAAGCCGAGTGCCTCCTCGACCGACATCTCGAGGACATCGGCGATCGACTTCCCCTTGAAGCGCACCTCCAGCGTCTCGCGGTTGTACCGCTTCCCGCCGCAGGTCTCGCATGGGACGTAGACGTCCGGGAGGAAGTGCATCTCGATCTTGATCGTGCCGTCGCCCTTGCACGTCTCGCAGCGGCCGCCGCGGACGTTGAAGGAGAACCGGCCCGGCTTGTAGCCGCGCACCTTCGCGTCCGGCGTCTGCGAGTAGAGCTCGCGGATCGAGTCGAAGAGCTTCGTGTAGGTCGCCGGGTTCGAGCGAGGCGTGCGGCCGATCGGCGACTGGTCGATGTCGATCACCTTGTCGAAGCAGTCGATCCCCTCGACTGCGTCGTGATCGCCCGGCTTCACGCGCATCCGGTGCAGCCGGTTGGCGAGCGCCTTGTAGACGATCTCGTTGACGAGGGTGGACTTGCCCGACCCGGAAACGCCCGTGACGGCCACGAACTTGCCCACCGGAAACTCGACGTCGATGCCCTTCAGGTTGTGCATGCGCGCGCCGAGAACGCGGAAGGTGCCCAGGTCCTGCACGCGCCGCTCCGGCACTGCGATCTCGCGGCCACGTGAGAGGAACTGGCCGGTGATCGAGGCCTTGTTCTTCTCCACCTGCTTCGCCGGGCCCTCGGCGACCACGTGGCCGCCGTGCTCTCCCGCCCCCGGCCCCATGTCCACGAGCCAGTCCGCGGCGCGCATCATCTGCTCGTCGTGCTCGACCACGAGCACGGTGTTTCCCAGGTCGCGCAGGCGCTCGAGCGTGCCGATCAGCTTCGCGTTGTCGCGCTGGTGCAGGCCGATCGAGGGCTCGTCGAGGATGTAGAGGACGCCCACGAGCTGCGAGCCGATTTGCGTCGCCAGGCGCAGCCGCTGCGCCTCGCCGCCCGAGAGCGTCGAGGCCGCCCGGTCGAGCTGGAGGTAGCCGACGCCGACGTTGTCGAGGAAGGTCAGGCGCTCGCGGATCTCCTTGATGATCCGGGCCCCGATCAGCTGCTCGGTCTCGGTCAGCTCCAGCCTGTCCAGGAACTCGATCGCCCGCGTGACCGAGAGCTGCGTCAGCTGGTGGATGTTCTCGCCGCCGACCGTGACCGCCAGCACCTCCGGCTTCAAGCGCGCACCCCCGCAGGCGGGGCACGGCCGGAAGCTCATGTACTCCTCGATCCGCTCGCGCTGCTGGGACGAGTCGGTCTCCCTGTAACGCCGCTCGAGGCTCGTGACGATGCCCTCGAAGGCGAGCATGTACGCGCGGCGCCGACCCATGCGGTTGCGGTACGTGACGTAGATCTTGTCGCCGTTCGTCCCGTACAGGAACAGGTTCTGCTGCTCCTCCGAGAGCTCTTGCCACGGCTTGTCCACGTCGATCTCATAGCGCTCGGCGATCGCCTGGATGATCGACTCGTAGTAGCTCGAGCTCCCCAGCGACCAGGGGACGAGCGCGCCCTCGGCGATCGAGAGGCTGGGATCGGGGACGAGCAGGTCGGGATCGATCTCCTGCTGCGCGCCGAGGCCCGTGCAGCGCGGGCAGGCGCCGTGCGGCGAGTTGAAGGAGAAGACGCGCGGCTGGAGTTCGGGCAGCCCGACGCCGTGCTCGGGACAGGCGAAGCGCTCGGAGAACGTGAGCGTCTCGCCGTCGACGACGTCGATCGTCACGAGCCGGTCCGCCAGGTCGAGGGCCGTCTCGATCGAGTCCGTCAGCCGGTGGCGGAGGTCGTCCTTCATCACCAGCCGGTCGACGACCACCTCGATCGTGTGCTTCAGCTTCTTGTCGAGCTCGATCTCCTCGTCGAGGTCGCGCTGCCCCCCGTCGACCTTCACGCGCGTGAACCCCTCGCCGCGGAGCTGCTCGAGCAGGTCTTTGTACTCGCCCTTGCGATCGCGGACGACCGGCGCGTTGACGGTGAACTTCGTGCGCTCTGGCAGGCGCAGCACCTGGTCGACGATCGCCTCGACGGACTGGCCCGCGATCGGCCGCCCGCAGATCGGGCAGTGCGGCCGCCCGGCGCGCGCGTACAGGAGCCGGAGATAGTCGTAGATCTCCGTGACCGTACCGACGGTCGAGCGCGGGTTCCGCGAGGTCGTCTTCTGATCGATCGAGATCGCCGGCGAGAGCCCGTCGATCGAGTCGACGTCGGGCTTCTCCATCATCTGCAGGAACTGGCGCGCGTATGCGGAG
>JBOHAB010000149.1:0-7479 GCA_050697655.1 Gaiellaceae bacterium | reverse complement strand
CTGGAAGCGCAGGGCCGAACGCCGGCTCAGGTGGGCGAAGAACCCGCCGCACGAGGCCGCCTGGCGCTGCATCCACCGGCACGAGGGACGCTGGAACGATCCGAATGCACCGTACTACGGCGGTCTCCAGATGAGCAAAGAGTTCCAGCGCGCCTACGGCCGGTATCTCCTCCGGCGCATGGGCACCGCCGACAAGTGGAAGCCGACCGAGCAGATGTGGATCGCCGTGCGGGCGTACCGCTCCGGCACGGGGTTTCACCCGTGGCCGAACACCGCCCGCTACTGCGGGCTGCTCTGAGCCGTCCCGATAGGCCATGCCCCGGGTGCCTGGCACCTGGGCATGGCCGCTCGGGTCACCCAGGGGTCAGCCCCTGGGCATGACTGTCTTGGTTCACGGGACGACGCCGGGCCGGCGAGTGCGGGGCTTTCGTGACTAGCCACGTTTCCGCCGGGCAGGTCCCGGTGCCTGACCCCAGGGCGTGGCCGCTTGGGTCGGGTCAGCGGGCGTCCGGCGGGCGGAGGACGGCGAACGGGTCGGTGACCTCGAGGCCGGCACCGGCGAAGCGATAGACGGCGGCCGGGCGGCCGCCGGCCCGGCCGGGCGAGCGCATCTCGCCCGTGGGCTCGAGCAGCCGGCGCCGGAGAAGCACGCGCTGGAGGTTCGTCGAGGAGACGTCGTGGCCGAGAGCCGCGCTGTAGAGGGACCTCAGCTCCGAGATGGTGAACGAAGGCGGGGCGAGCGCGAAGCCGATGTTGGTGTACGAGAGCTTCGCCCGCAGGCGCTCCCGGCCCGCGAGCGCGATCGCACCGTGGTCGAACGCCATCGAGGGGAGGTCGTCGACCGGATGCCAGCTCGTGTCCTCCGGCACGCGAGGATCGAGATCGGCAGGGACGAGCCCGAGGTAGGCGGTGGCGACGAGCCACTCGCCCGGGTGGCGAGCCGGGCCGCTCCGCGTCTCCAGCTGCTCGAGGTGGGCGAGCTCGCGCACGTCGACTTTGGCCGCGAGATGGCGCCGGATCGAGGCCTCGAGCGTCTCCCCCTGCTCGAGCCTCCCGCCCGGAAGCGACCAGGCGCCCAGAAACGGCTCCTTCGCCCGCTCCCAGAGGAGCACCTTGAGGACGCCGTCGCGAACCTGGAAGACCGCCGCAAGCGCCTCGTGAGCCGGGCGTGGGTCTGTGGTAGACTTGGGCTCCAAGTTATCGCCTGATAGTCAGAAACCTTGTAGGAGGATACCCATGAAGGCCCTCATCATCGTTGACATGCTGAAGGACTTCGTCGACGGCAAGCTCGCCAATCCTAAGGCGCAGGCGATCACCAAGCCGTTGCAGCAGCTGCTGGAGCACGCGCGCGAGGACGGCTGGGTGATCGTCTTTTCGAACGACGCCCACTCCCCGGAGGATCCGGAGCTGAAGATCTGGGGCGAGCATGCGATGGCCGGCGATCCCGGCGCCGAGGTGATCGAGGAGCTGACGCCGCGCGAGGGCGAGATCGTCTCCGAGAAGCACCACTACGGAGCCTTCGACGGCACCGGCCTCGACGAGCAGCTCCGGGAGCGTGGAGTCGGCGAAGTCGTCATCACCGGTCAACACACGCACATCTGCGTGCGGCACTCCTCCTATGGCGCACTGATCCGTGGCTACGAGATCACGATTCCGCGCGACGCGGTCTGCGGGTTCGAGGGCGTCGACGAGGACGACGCGCTCGAGTACTTGACTGCCACCTACGGCGCGACCGTGACGACGGTCGACGAGCTTGTGGGCGCCCCCGCGCCCGTCTCCGCGTAGCACCAGGTCTGCGGCAACCGGGACGGCGCCGGCACGGGGGAGCCGGCGCCGCCCCTCCCCCACCTGCCTGGCTAAACGCTCTCGTGGCTAGGCTGGCTGCATGAACCGCCTGGCCGCCGAGACGAGCCCATACCTCCTCCAGCACGCCGAGAACCCGGTCGATTGGTTCCCGTGGGGCGAGGAGGCCTTCGCCAAGGCGCGCGCCGAGGACCGGCCACTGCTTCTCTCCGTCGGGTACGCGGCCTGCCATTGGTGCCACGTCATGGAGCACGAGTCCTTCGAGGACGACGACACGGCGCGCCTCCTGAACGAGCACTTCGTCTCCGTGAAGGTCGACCGCGAGGAGCGTCCCGACGTCGACGGCCTCTACATGGACGCAGTCGTCGCGATGACAGGGCACGGCGGCTGGCCGATGACGGTCTTCCTCACGCCGGACGGGCGGCCCTTCTACGGCGGCACGTACTTCCCGCCGGAGCCGCGGCACGGCTTGCCGAGCTTCGCGCAGGTGCTCCAGGCGGTCGCCGAGGCCTACAGGTCGCGCCGCCGCGAGCTCGAGCAGCAGGCGGACACGCTCGTCGACGCGATCAAGCAGGCCAGCGAGCGGGCCCCCTCGGGCGAGCCGCTGACGAGCAGCCTCCTGAGCGGGGTCGTGCCGGCTCTCCGACGGAGCTTCGATCCCCAGCAGGGCGGGTTCGGCCCGGCGCCGAAGTTCCCGGCCGCCTCGACGATCGAGCTGCTTCTGCGGCGGCATGCCGCGGGCGGCGACGAGGACGCGCTCGAGATGGCGCGGTTGACGCTCGACCGCATGGCCGCCGGAGGCATGCACGACCTGCTCGGAGGCGGCTTCCACCGCTACTCCGTGGACGCGCGCTGGCTCGTCCCCCACTTCGAGAAGATGCTCTACGACAACGCGCTGCTCGCCTCCGCCTACCTCCATGCCTGGGTCGTCACGGGCGAGGAGCGCTACCGGCGCGTTACCGAAGAGACGCTCGCCTACGTCCTCCGGGAGCTGCGGCTCCCCGAGGGCGGGCTCGCCTCGACGCAGGACGCGGACACGGACGGCGTCGAGGGTCTCACCTTCACCTGGACGGCGGAGGAGATCGAGGCAGTGCTCGGCGAGCCGCACTCAGAGTGGCTCCTCCCCTTCGAGCACGGCCGCTCGATCCTCCGGGCGGAGATCCCGGAGGAAGCGAGAGCGGCGCTCCTGGCCGCACGCGAGCTCCGGCCGCAGCCGCTCCGGGACGACAAGGCGCTTGCCTCGTGGAACGGCCTGGCGCTCGCCGCCCTCGCCGAGGCGGGAGCCCGGCTCGCGCGGCCGGACTACGTGGCCGCCGCCGTCGCGGTCGCGCAGTTCCTTCTCGGACACCTCTCCGACGAGCGCGGCCGGCTCCTTCGCACCTACCGCGCCGGCGACGCGCGCATCCCTGCCTACCTGGAGGACTACGCGAACGTGGCGAACGGGCTCCTCGAGCTGTCCTGGGCGACCGGCGAGCTGCGGTGGCTCGAGGAGGCACGGCGGCTCGCCGGGCTCATCCTCGAGCTCTTCGCCGACCCGGTTCACGGCGGCTTCTACGTGGACGCGCCCGAGGGAAACGGCCTCGTCGCGCGGCGCAAGGAGTTCGACGACCACCCGACCCCCGCCGGGAACTCGATGGCGGCGTTCGTCCTGCTACGGCTCGCGCGGATCTACGGCGACGCCGAGCTCGAGAAGCAGGCGGTCGGTGTCTTCCGGCTCGCGCATTCGCTCATGGAACGCGCGCCCGCGGCGGTGTCGCACGTCCTCTGCGCGCTCGACCTCCACCTCTCGCCGCCGCTCGAGATCGCCGTCGTCGGGGATTCGGAGGAGCTCCGGCGGGCGGCGCTCAAGGGCTATCACCCGAACGCGGTGTTCGCTTTCAGCGCGGCGCCGACCGACGCCGTCCCGCTCCTCGCGGGCAAGACCTTGCTGGACGGAGATCCGGCTGCGTACGTCTGCGAGCGCTTCGCCTGTCAGCGTCCCGTCACGACAGCCGACGAGCTCGCGGCGCTCCACGCGCGTCCGTGATCATCTACCGCTTTCTCAACGTCTGCGGCTACCGGCCCGCGGCGAGGGCCGTCTACCGCATGGAGATCGCCGGCGGCGAGCGCATCCCCGCCGAGGGGCCGTGCATCCTCGTCGCCAACCACGAGTCGGTGATCGACCCGTTCGTGCTCGGCCTCGCGACCCCGCGCATCGTCCGCTTCATGGCGAAGGCCGAGCTCTGGCGGAGCGCCTCAGCCCGTGCGGTCATGGAGGGCCTCGCCGCCTTTCCCGTCGACCGGGGCCGCGGCGACTTCGACGCCTTCGGCCGCGCCGAGCGCCTGCTCTCGAACGGCGAGATCCTCGGCATCTTCGCCCAGGGCACGTGCAAGCCCCTCCGGCGGCGGCCGTTCCTGCGCGGCGCGGCCAGGCTCGCGCTCGAGACCGGGAGCCCGCTCGTGCCGGTCGCGCTCGTCGGTACCGAGCAGGCCGTGCGGCCGCACCGGCTTAGGCTGGGCCTGCCTCGCATTCGCGTCCTCGTCGGCCGGCCTTTCGAGGTGGGAAAGGTGCGACCGACCGTGGCCGCCGCGCGCGAGCTGACGCGGAGGATCGACGACGCCGTCGCCGACCTGCGCCGGCCCTACGGCGAGCCGCGGCACGCGTGGATCGACAACGAGTCAGCCGGGTGAAACACTGGCCCGGATGGTCTTGGGCATCGACGTCTCCGGCTGGCAGCGCACGATTTCCTGGAAGGCGATCAAGGAAGCCGGCGTCGAGTTCGGATTCGTCAAGGCGACCGAGGGCACGGGCTACGTCAACCCGACCTACGAGCGTCATTGCAAGAAGGCGCGGCGTCTCGGGATTCCGGTGGGCGCCTATCACTTCGCGCGGCCCGACGCCGACGACGGGCCGATCGCGGAGGCCGACCACTTCCTCGAGGTCGCCGCGCCGCAGCCCGGCGACCTCCTGCCGGTGCTCGATTTCGAGCATCCGGGCCTCGGGCCCCGCAAGCTGGTGCGCTGGGCCAAGGACTGGCTGAAGCGCGTGGAGAGGCGGGTCGGCCAGCCGCCGATCCTGTACACGTACAGCGCGTTTTGGACGTCGACGGTCGACAACGCGAAGGGCTTCTCCCGCTACCCGCTCTGGCTCGCGAACTACGGTCCCGACGACGGCAGGGTTCACCCGGTGCGCCGCGTCGGCGACTGGCCGAGCGTGGCCGTGCACCAGTACACGTCGAAGGGCCGGATCTCCGGATACGACGGGCACCTCGACTTCAACCGGCTGATGCGGGGGTGGACGCTCGACCAGCTCCGCCTCGGCGCCGGGCCGCTCCCGGCGCCGGGCTTCGGGCCGCCCTGGCAGCTGGTCGGGAAAGGGAAGGCCCTGCACGGCGCCAAGCGCCTGGACGCGGCCTTCCTCGAGCGGGCCGCCGCCCACGCGAAGGAGAGCGGAGTCGTCACGATCCGCGGGACACTCCGCGAGCCGAAGTAGACGTAAGCTTCCCTCGTGCACGCGAGCCTCACGACCGTGCGCGGCGCCGGATCTGAAGCCAGCGTCACCGCCGCAATGGCCGCCGAGTCCATGCTGGCTTGGCTCCGGGAGTTCGACGGTTATCTGGGGCTGCTGGTTCTCGCCGACCCCGAGACCGGCCTGGTCCGCATCGTCAGCTTCTGGGAGAGCCTCGACGCACTCGAGCGGAGCGAGCGCGGACGACGAGAGGTGCGGGAGAGCATGATCGCCGCGGCCGGGGCCGAGCTCGCGGGCGTCGAGCGATACGAGCTCTTCTTCGGCGAGGATCTGCCCGCCACGGCGGCGGACCTGCCATCCGGCCCGGCGGCGGCCGAAGTTGCACGGTTCACGAGCTTCGAGGGCCCTCCCGAGGGCATCACGGAGGGGTTCCGAACCTTCCGCGACGACCTGGCCGACTGGTTCCGCGACGCGACCGGCTTTCGCGGCTGGCTCGCGCTCCTCGACGCGCCCAACGGAAGGTCGATCGGCATCACGTTGTGGGCCTCGGCACAGGCTCTCGCCGACGAGGCGGCGAGCGGCGCCACGCTGCGCAACGAGGTCGCCGCCGGCCTGCAGACGAAGGTCACGGACGTCGAGCGCCACGATCTCGTCATGATCGACCTGGTGTCTCTGGACGACAGGTCGGGCTGACCGGTGCCGGACTTCAGAGACGAGGCCAAGCTCGACACCTCGCAGGTCGAGGACCTGCGCGGCGGCCGGCGCGTCGGCAAGGGCGGCCTGGCGGTCGGCGGTGGCGCCGTTGGCATCATCGTGGCGCTGCTCGCCGTCTTCATTGGCCTCCCCGGCGGCGGGGGCGGCCTCTCCGGGGACCTCGCGAACCTGGCCGGCCAGTCTGCCGGCACTCCGGCCGCGAGCAGCGACCTCGCGCAGGAATGCCAGACAGGTGCCGACGCCGAGGAGCGCGAGGACTGCCGCATCGTCGGCTTCGTCAACTCGATCCAGAGCTACTGGACGGACGCCTTTTCCGGCGGCAACCGGGAGTATGCGCTGGCCCGCACGCGGTTCTTCAGCGAGGGAATCGACAGCGGCTGCGGCGCCGCCTCATCGGCGATGGGGCCCTTCTACTGCCCCGCCGACCAGTACGTCTACATCGACCTCGGCTTCTTCGACGAGCTCCGCGAGAACTTCGGCGCGCAGGGAGGGCCGTTCGCACAGGCGTACGTGATGGCTCACGAGTACGGTCACCACGTTCAGAACCTCCTGGGAGTCCTCGGCGGCCCGCAGGACCAGGGCGCGGAAAGCCGGGCCGTTCGCGTCGAGCTCCAGGCGGACTGCTTCGCCGGAGTCTGGGCGGGCAACGCGGTCGAGACCGGCTTCATCACGCAGCTCACTGAGGCCGACATCGCCGACGCGCTCGACGCGGCGTCCGCAGTCGGCGACGACCGGATCCAGGAGGCAGTCCAGGGCCGGGTCACCCCGGAAAGCTGGACGCACGGCTCCTCCGAGCAGCGCCAGCGGTGGTTCATGACGGGCTACGAGCGTGGTAACCCAGCTGTGTGCGACACCTTCAGCGGCGAGACCTAGGCCGCCGCTCGCAGCCGAAGACTGTTACGCGGCGCCGGCTTTCGCCAGCTTGTCGAAGGCGGCGTCGAGGTCCTGGTCCGGCGGCAGCTTGCCGCCCGGCGAGACCTTGTCGACCACCTCCGGCACGGCCTTCGCGACCGTGTCGGCCGCCTCGGACTCCGAGACCCCCAGCTGCTTCGCGACCTCCTGCATCTTCTCCTTGCCGATCGCCTTCTCTATGTCGGCTCCGCTCACCGGCTCGTTCTGGCCGGTTCCCACCCAGGAGTCAGCCTGCTGGCTGAGGCCATTGGCCTTGAGGCCGCCCAGGATCTTCTGGAGGCCGCCGCTCGCGAGCAGTCCGCCGAGCACGGGCACCAGCGCCCCGAAGCCGCCGCCTCCGCCGCCCTGGCCGCCCCCGCCTGTGAGGCCGCCGAGGATGCTATTGAGGCCGCCGGAGCCGCCCTGACCGCCCATCAACCCACCGAGTATGTCGTCGAGTCCACTCATGCGCCGGAGTCTACTCCCAGGATCTAGTTGTCCTGCCTACGGACGTTGTGAACGCGGCTGGTCGGTGGTAGGCCGCCGAGGGAGCTGTGAGGTCTGCGCTCGTTGTAGTAGCGCAGCCAGTGTGGCAGCGCTTGGGCGCGGTGTCGAGAGGTGCG
>JBOHAB010000148.1:0-7493 GCA_050697655.1 Gaiellaceae bacterium | reverse complement strand
ACTGCCACGCGCTCGCGCTGGCCACTGGAGAGATCGGAGACTCGCCTGCCGCCGGCACCCGCGAGCCCGACCGAGGCTAGCGCCTCGCTCGCGCGGGTCCGTGCCTCCTCGGCGCCAAGCCCGCGGAGCGAGAGACCGAGCTCGACGTTCTCCGCGGCGGTCAGGAACGGGACGAGCCCGGCCTCCTGAGAGACGAGGCCGACGCTCTTGGAGCGGAAGCGGGCGCGCGCGTCCCGATCGAGCGCCGAGACCCGCTCGCCGAGCACGCGCACCTCGCCCCCGGACGGCTGGTCGAGCCCGGCGAGGAGATGGAGGAGAGTCGTCTTGCCCGACCCGGAAGGCCCGGTCACGGCCGTGAGCCGGCCGGCTCCGAAGGTTGCGTCGAGCTCGACGAGCGCGATCGTCGCCGCAGCACCCTCACCGTACGTACGCGAGAGCCCGTCGGCCTCGGCCACGATCTCGCCTTCGCCCGCTGCCGCCGCAGGGAGGAGCTGCTCGTCGGCGAGCTGCTCCGCGACTCCGCCGCCGGGCGCGGCCTGCAACAGGATCCCCTGCTCGTGCAGCCGGGCAGCCGCGCGCGCCTGGATGCCGGTGCGCCGGAGCAGCTCCTCCGAGAGCCGGAGCCAGCCGCCTCGGCCGACGACGATCGCTTCGTCGCCGCCGTCGGCGAGCGCCGCCTCCTCGCTCACGCGCCCGTCGCGAACCCTGACGATGCGATCGGCGACGGAGGCCGACTCGGGGTCGTGGCTGACGAGCACTGTCGTGGTGCCCGCTTCGCCCGCGAGCTCGGCGATCCCTTCGTAGACCAGGCGGGCGTTGGCTGCATCCAGCTCTCCGGTTGGCTCGTCGGCGAGCAGAAGTTTCGGCCGGTGCGCGAGCGCCGCGCAGATCGCCACGCGCTGCTGCTCGCCGCCGGAGAGCTCCTGTGGATGGGCTCCGGCACGATCGAGGAGCCCGACGCGTTCGAGCAGCTCGCCGGCGCGGCCGAAGCGCTCGTGGCGGGGAACGCCCGCGAGCCCGAGCTGCACGCCGACCAGCTCACGCACCTCGAGCTCGGCGGCCAGCGCCCGCCAGTAGTGCTGATCCGCGTAGCCGAGCACCTCCGCGCGGTACGCGGCGCGCTCGCGCCGGCCGAGGCGGGAGAGGTCACGCCCGAGGACGCGGACGCTACCCGCCGTCGGCATGTCGAGCGCCGCCAGCAGGCGGAGGAGCGTCGACTTGCCAGATCCGCTCGGGCCGAGGATGACGCAGATCTCGCCCTCGCGGACCTCCAGCGTCAGCCCCTGGAGCGCGATGACGCCGCCCTCCGGCGCCGGGTACACGCGGAAGACGTCGCGGAGCTCGACGGCGGCCTGGCTCATACTCGGCGCGAAGCGGTCGTGACGAGGGCTGCGGCTGCGAGGACCCCAGCCGCGAGGGCAGCGGCGAGCACCGGCCAGGTGACGACGGGTCGGAGCGGAAGCTCGGTTGCGCGCGCATCGGCGGTGACGGCGACGAGATCGACGACGAGGAGACCGAGCAGCGCCGCAGTTGCCAGGCCGCCGACGAGCCCGACCGCGACGACGACGAGGCTTCGCAGGCGGACGACCCGGCGGAGGAGAGCTGGGCGGGCACCCTGCGCCTCGAGGTCGTCCAGCTCGCCACGCTCGTCTCGAACGTCGGTGACGACTCCGAGGAGCACTCCGACGAGAGCGAGCCCGAGCGCGACCAGGGCCGCCGCGAGCAGCGTCAGCAGCGTGCCGCGTGCGAGCGGATCGTCCCGGAGCGAGCTCAAGAGCCCCGCCCGGGAATCGACTGCAAGAAGGTGATAGGGCGAGCGGGAGAGCTGGGCGGCGAGCGCGGCGCGCTGCTCCTCGCCGGTCGTCCCGAGCCAGACTTCGTTCTCGACGGCGAGCCCGGGCCGGGCCGCGTTGAGGGCGGTGCCGAGAAGCGAGCGGTCGCCGACGACGAAGTCCTCGCCCGCGCCGGGGAAGCGTTCGGCTACCGCCACCACGCGGGCGACCACCTGCTCCCCGGCAACGCGAAGCGCCAGCTCGCCTCCCGGGCCGGCTGCCGCGGCCACGTTCGGAGAGGCGATCACGGTGAGCGGTTGCTCGTCGCTCGGCTGCGCAGGGCGGAAGCGGCTCGCCACCGCCTCGCTCAGCGTGCCGGTGAGCGAGGCGCCCTCGCCGGTGACGTCGGCCTCGATGCCGTTGACGGCCAGCCACCCTTCGTAGCCTCCCAGCGGGACGACGCGGTCAGGCGTCCGCGCCCGGAGCCGGCCCAGGTCGAGTGTGAGCTCGCGCGGCGCGCCCTCTCCTCCGCGCTCCTGCACCCTTGCCGGCGGCGAGACGGTGAGAGACACGAGTCGGCCGCCCCTCGCTTCCTCGGGCACGGCCGTCCGCAGGATGCGCCTGTCCTGGTCGGGTGAGCCGAGCTCGAGGTGGACGAAGCCGCCGCTCGGAGTCTGCACGCTCGCCGTCAGGACGATGACCTCACCCTGTGCCGGCAGCTCGAGGGTGGTTGCGTCGGCGGGGAGCACCGGGCCTCGGGGGGCGGCATCGCCGCGAGGCTCGATGCGCGCGCCGAGCGCCTGCGGCGAAAGCCTCGCGAAGTCGTCGCGCCACCCGTTCAGCGTCGGGACGGCATCCGCGTCCAGGCCGAGGGCGGTGATGCCCGTCCGGCCACTCGTGCGGCTGACGTTGGCAGAGAGGCGCAGGACGGGCTCCACCTGAACGTCCTCCCCCAGGGACGCCAGCTGCTCGGGAGGCGCCGCCTCGCCGACGCGGATGAGACGGGTGAGGTCCTCGCGGAGCGTGAAGTCGAGCGGGACGGCGAAGGCGGCTTGCTCCTCCTGGCCCTGGGCGAGCGTCGAGCGGTAGCTCTCGGCGAAGACGGCAAGGCCGACGCTGACGAGGAGGAAGGCGGCTGCAACGGCGGCGTGGCCCGGGTGTCGCGCGAGCGAGAGGGCCGCCAGACGGAGGGAGACGGACCGGTTTCGCGATGCCCGCTCCAGCAGGATCAGCGCCGGGCGAAGGAGTCTGGCGCAGAGGACAGCGGCGACGAAAGTGACCAGGCCCGGCAGGAGCACGAGCGCGACGGAGGCACCAGACTCCGCCGCCAGCGCTTCCTGGTCGAGGTCGCCGCGCAGCAGGGTGAGGACGATGACGGCGAGTGCTCCGAGCGCCGTCGCATCCAGGGCCGAGAAGGAGCGACCGCCGAGGGCGAGCGGCTTGGCCCGCAGGGCCGCCAGGAGAACGAGGGCGAGCGCGGCCGCGACGGCGACGGCAGCGAGCAGCCCGTTCCGCGAGAGAGTCGAGTGGGCGAGCACCTCGCTCACAGGCGCGCCCGCCCGCTCGGCGACGATCGCCCCGGCGAGCGTCCCCAGGGCCCAGCCGACCGCAGTTCCCCCGACGGCGATGACGGCGGCCTCCATGCCCGTGAAGAGCGAGAGCTGCCAGCGCCGCGCCCCGAACCAGGTGAGCCGCCGTCTGGCCGCGTCCGTGTCCCGGCGCATGCTCACGGCGGCGAGAACGGCGAAGGCGAAGAGGAGCGCAGCGGACTCGCCGCCGACGAGAAGGAGCCGGCGACCCGCCACGTCGCTCGCCTCGGCGACGGCGCGAAGCTCCTCGACCGGGGCGGTGAGATCGAAGGAGCTCGACACCGTCTGCAGCTCCGACCGGGCGCGGGCGGCGTCCCCCGCGAGATGGTCGATCTCCCAGGCTCGGAGCGTGCCTGCCTGGAGCGGCGCCACCCAGGAGTAGCTGCGGTAGACGGCGTCGAGCTCGGGCGAAGACGTGAGGCCGTCGATCCCCTCGGCCAGGACGAGCGGCGCCGGCTCCGGCCGGTGATACTCGAAGGCCTCGCGGTAGATGGGGCTCAATGCCGCGCGGCTTCGCTCGTTCTCGGCCGGGGCGATGAAGTCGCCGAAGAGCACCGGTGAGGAGACGACCGCCTCGCCGACCTGCACCAAGCGGAGGCCGGGGACGTTCGGGATGCTCCCGCGGCCGCGTAGCCGAACGACCTCGCAGTGGTCCGGCTCACAGGGTCGCGGCAGGCGACCCGAGCGGAGCGTCACCCAGTCGGCGAGGCTGTCGACCCCGCCGAGGCCGAGAAACGTTCCCGCGATGGTGCTCTCACGGAAGAGGACGAACCCCGTGGGCTTCGCCGGGACGACGTCTGCGAGTGCCTGCGCCGCCGTGCGCTCGAGAACGGCCGGGTCCTCCTCGGCGCCGGGGACCCGGAACCACGTGGCTCGGACGGCGCGTTGGGCGGCGGGGATCTCCTCGACCGCCCGCCCGACGCTTTCTTCTCGGGCGACGACCGTGCCGGCGAGAACAGTTGCCAGCATCGCCGCCCCGGCGGCGACTCCGGCTCCTGCGAGCAGCGCGGTCGGGGCCCGCCGGGCGATCCGGATCGACGCGAGCCTGAGGGGATAGCCGAGCCGCCGCAGTGTTTCCACGACTGCACGCTGCCACCCGCTGACGCGTTCGACCACTCGGGTTGCTTCGTTTGTGGTTAAGCTTTGCTTATGCTCGACGTCCGCCGCCTCCGCGTCCTGCGCGAGGTCGCCCTGCGCGGCTCGATCGCCGCCGCGGCCGAGTCGCTGCGCTTCACGCCTTCGGCGGTCTCCCAGCAGCTCGGCAAGCTCGAGGTCGAAGCCGGAATCGCCCTGCTGGAGCGAGGGCCACGCAGCGTGCGGTTGACGCCCGCCGGGTGGAGGCTCGTCGAGCACGCCGAGGTGATCCTCGAGCAGCTCGAGCAGGCCGAGGCCGACCTGCGTGAGCTCGACGGCTCGCCGCCGACCCTGCGAGTCGGGGCGAACACAACTGCGGCCGTGAGCATCGTCCCCGGCGCCCTGACGCGGTTCGCCGCCGCCCGGCCCGACGTCGAGGTGACGGTCACCGAGGCCGATCCCCTCGTTTCGCTCGCCCGCGTGCGCGTGCGCGAGCTCGATCTGGGGATCGTGTTCGAGTACGACCACGTTCCGCTTCCGTCCGACTCTCGCATCGAGCTCGAGCTCCTGCTCGAAGAGCCGATGCGCATCGTGCTTCCCGCCTCGCACCCCGTGGCGCGGCAGCGTGCCGTCCGCTTGCTCGATCTCGCCGACGAGACCTGGATCCGAAGCACCAACCGCTCGTCCTGCAACCCGTTCACGGAGCGCGCCTGTCGCGCCGCCGGCTTCGAGCCCAGGATCCGGTTCGAGTTCGACGACTACACGGCAATGCAGAACCTCGTGGCGTCGGGAGCAGGCGTGGCGTTTGCCCCGGATCTCGGCCTCTCGCGTGTGAACCCAGGCGTCGCGGTGCGCCCGATCGCCTTCGGTCCCAAGCGCCGGGTCCATGCCGCCTTCCGTGCGGGCGAACGTGACGACCGCGGGCTTCCCGAGATGCTCGACGCCCTCCATGAGGCGGTTCTCGCGCGCGAGCCGCTCTTCCCCGCGCGGGCCGGCGCGTCGTAGCGTCAGCGTCGGTTGTGCGCCCGTCGACCCTCGAGCGACCGTAACCTGACGGGATGCGTCGGGGTGGGCTCGCAGCGGCCGTCGGGCTGGTCGCGCTCATAGCAGGCTGCACGAGTGGCACCGAAGAGGGTGCGACCGAGATGGTCACGACAACGGATTCGACGACGGAGTCGACCACGGGGACCACGACGGAGAGCGAGCCCACGGCCGGCTCGCCGCTTCCCCGCATCGACGCCGGCCGTCCTGCCTCCGGCGGGCCGCTCGACGTCGAAGCGGTGGTGACCGGCCTCGACTCGCCAACCTTCGCCACGGCAGCGCCGGGTCAGCCTCGTCGGCTCTACATCGTCGAGCAGACGGGCCGCATCCGGATTGTGGTTCTCGGGCAGGAGAGGGACAGGCTGCTCGAGGAGTCGTACCTCGATCTCTCCTCTCGTGTCTCCACCGGCAACGAGCAGGGGCTTCTCTCGGTCGCCTTTCACCCGAGCTTCGAGACCAACGGCCTTCTCTACGTCAACTACACGGACGTGGAGGGCGACACCCGCGTCATCGAGTTTCGCGAGCCCTCGCCGGGCGCCGCCCTCGTCGAGGTGCGGGAGCTTCTCTACGTCCCTCAGCCGTACGCGAACCACAACGGCGGTCAGCTCGCCTTCGGCCCGGACGGGCTCCTGTACGTGGGCCTGGGGGACGGCGGCTCCGCCGGCGATCCCGAGAATCACGCTCAGGATCTTTCCAGTCGGCTCGGGAAGATCCTGCGCCTCGACGTCGACGGGACGAGCACGGAGTGGGAGATGTTCGGCTACGGACTGCGAAACCCCTGGCGCTTCTCCTTCGACCGGGTCACCGGCGATCTCTGGATCGGCGACGTCGGGCAGGGCGCGCTGGAGGAGATCGACTTCGTCTCGGCTCCCGACCTCGGTGGGCGCTACAACTTCGGCTGGGACGTCTACGAAGGCTCCGAGCTCTTCGAGGACAAGCCGCTCACGCCAGGCGGGATCCTCGTCGAGCCGCGAATCGAGTACACCCACGCCTTCGGCTGCTCGGTCTCGGGCGGCTACGTCTACCGGGGCATGCAGCTGCGGAAACAGGCGTGGGGGCGGTACTTCTACGGCGACTACTGCTCGGGCCGAATCTGGAGCTCCGCCCGCTGGAACGGGGAGGTGACGAGGCGGGGTCATCCCTTCCGGGTCCCCGAGCTCACGTCGTTCGGCGAGGACCTGAACGGCGAGCTCTACCTCCTCTCGCGCAACGGCACGGTCTACCGGCTCGTCAAGGCCATGTGACGCGAGCGGAACCCCCTGGCTGCGGCCGGTGTAGAACGGGTGCAGTGGGGGACCGACCACTGGCACCAGACGACGATCTTGTCGCCCGAGCCCGACAGGGCGACACCCGCGCCTACGGCACCCTCGTGGAGGAGCACCAGACACTCGCCTTTCGCACCGCCTATCTGCTCACGGGCTCGGCTGCCGATGCCGAGGACGCGGTGCAGGACGCTTTCGTGAAGGCCTATCAGGCGCTGGGCCGGTTCCGCCAAGGCGCGTCCTTTCGCCCTTGGCTCTTGGCGATCGTCGCCAACGAAGCCCGGAACCGGCGTAGGTCGGCCGGCCGGCGCGAGCGCCTCGCGCTCAAGGCGGCCGAGGATCCGCTCTCGGGGGGCGCGGTCCCGTCCCCCGAGACGGCCCTCCTCGACGCCGAGCGCCGGGAGACCTTGCTGGCGGCGGTCGAGGATCTCCGTGAGGAGGACCGGCTCGTGCTCGCCTGCCGCTACTTCCTGGGGCTCTCCGAGGAGGAGACGGCGTCCATGCTCGGTTGGCGCCGCGGCACCGTCAAGTCGAGGACGTCCCGCGCGCTCGAGCGCCTGCGCGACCGCCTGGGGGTCGAGGCATGACCGAGCTGGAGCGCGCACTCGTACGGCTCGGCGACGAGCTCGCCTTCCCCGGGACGCCCGACGTCGCGGGACGCGTGCTCGCGCGGCTGGCTGCCGAGCCTCGGGCTGCCCGTGGCCTCGGCCGCCGGCGGACGCTCGTGGTCGCGCTCGCGGTGCTCGCGCTGGCAC
>JBOHAB010000147.1:0-7526 GCA_050697655.1 Gaiellaceae bacterium | reverse complement strand
CGCGAAGGCCGTGCTGGACGCGCTCGCCTCGCGGCTGCGCGGGCCCCCGCGCGAGGACGGCCCCGCCAGGGCGGCCGCCGCCAGAAGCGACGGGAGCGAGACCGAGCGCGGCCTGCTCCACACGATCCGCCAGGCCCTGCCTTCTGACGCCGTCACCTCCTGGGACATGACCATCCTGGCCTACTGGGCGGCCGCGCACTTCCCCGTCTACGAGCCGCGCACCTTCCACTACCCGCTCGGCTCGGGCACGCTCGGCTACGCCTGGCCGGCCGCGCTCGGGGCCTCGCTCGCCGCATCCGGCCGGCGCGTGCTGGCCGTCGCCGGCGACGGCGGCTTCAACTACGGGATCGCCGAGCTGGCCGCCGCGCGCCAGTACGAGCTCGACGCGAAGCTCCTGCTCGTCGACGACGGCGGCTACGGCATCCTCCGCGAGTACCAGCGCGACCAGTTCGGAGAGACCACGAGCGTCGACCTTGTCCAGCCCGACTTCCGGGCGCTCGTGGAGGCGTTCGGTGTCCCGGTCGTCTCGGTGCAGCCGGAAGGGCTCGCGGAAGCCCTCGCCGCTGCCTTCGCCGAGGAAGGCCCTTCCGTTGTGCACGTCCCCGCTCTGCTGGAGATGTGGACTTGACCGACTGGAGCCGGATCGTGCGCCCTTCGCTCGACGGCCTCGACCCCTACCGGCCCGGCGCGAGCCTGGAGGAGCTGAAGGAAGCCTACGGGCTCGACGAGATCGTGAAGCTGAACTGGAACGAGGGCCTCGAGGGCCCGTTCCCGGGCATCGAGGAGGCCGTCGCGGCAGAGGTCGAGCGCGCCTGGATCTATCCGGCCGAGGCATACTCCGACCTCCGCGAGCAGGTGGCCGGCTGGATCGGCACGACACCGGATCGGATCGTTCCCAGCCACGGCATCCAGGCGCTCATCGCCACCGTGGTGCACGGCTTCCTCGACCCCGGCGACGCGGTGATCCTGACGGCGCCGACCTACGGCCTCTACGCCACCACCTCGGCCGCGGCGGGCGCGCGCGTCGTCAGCGTGCCGAGCCGCGACCTGCGCCATGACGTCGATGCCCTCGCAGCCGCAGCGCGCGAGAACGAGGCGCGCCTGGTCTGGCTCTGCGATCCCAACAACCCCACCGGCGCCCTGGTGACAGCGGAGGAATGGGAGCGCCTGCTCGCCGGCATCCCCGAGCGCTGTGCGATCGTGGTGGACGAAGCCTACGTCGAGTACGTCGATCCCGAGGTGCGGCTCGACCGGCTGCGCGACGTCGAGGAAGGAAGCCCGGTCGTGGTGATGAGGACGTTCTCGAAGATCTTCGGGCTCGCCGGGCTGCGCCTCGGGTACGCGGTCGTGGACGGGCCGCTCGCCGAGCGCCTCGACGTCGTGCTGGAGCCGTTCAACGTCAACCGTGCCGCCCTGGCCGCCGGGCGCGCCAGCCTGCTGCACCCGGATCTCGTGGAGACGCGCCGGCTCGCGAACGAAGCGGGGCGAGACCGGCTCGTCGAGGGCCTGCGCGAGGCCGGCGTCAAGCCGTACCCGTCGCAGGCGAACTTCCTGCTCGTGGACGTCGGCGTTGACGACGTCGCCCTCACCGAGGGCCTCGTGCGCCGCGGCTTTCTCGTCCGGGCGGGCAGCGAGTTCGGCCTCGACGGCTTCGTCAGGATCACCACCGGGCCGATCCCGCTGATGGAGCGGGTGGCACGAGAGCTGGCCGAGGTGCGGGGAGAACTGCTGGTCACGGGGGCGCCAGTCGCTTGACTTTGGTGGCGGCGGAGGCGTTCAATTGATCTTCCGCCTGGCATGCCCCATCCGAAGGACCGATCTGGGCTGACCCGTGGACAGCTGCTCCGCGGCGCCGCTGCGGCCGCAGCGGGGGTCGGCGTGACCGGTGGGCTGGCGGCCTGCGAGAACACGACGGAGCCGATCGCCGTCGGCTGCGAACCCGGGGAGGGCGGTAGCGGCTCCTCGCTCGTCGAGGCGAAGCCGGTCGGGCCCGGGGGCGCGCCGCTGCCGCGCACCGACAACAGCGTCACCTGGACGATCGCCGAGGACAACCAACCGATCGCCGCCGACCTCCCTCCCGAGTCCGGCGCGACGCTGCGGCTCTTCAACTACGCGGACTACATCTGGCCCCGTCTGATGCGTCGCTTCGAGGAGCGCTACGACTGCTCGGTCGAGCTGGCCACCTACAACTCGGCGGACGAGGCGATCGCCAAGCTCCAGGCAGGCACGGTTCCCTACGATGTGATTCTCGGGCTCTCGGGCTCGAACATCGTCAACCTGATGGCGCTGCAGCTCCTGCAGCCGCTCAACCACACCTATCTCCCGAACCTGACCGAGTACATCTGGCCGTCGCTCGCCGATCCGTTCTACGACCGGGGCGCGCGCTACACGGTGCCGTACGTCACCTGGTCGGACGGCATCGGCTGGCGGAACGACCGGATCTCGGTCGACATCCCGGGGCTCGACGTCCCCTGGGACATCTTCTGGGACTCCTCACAGTGGCGGGGCAAGGTAGGGCTTCTCGACGACAAGCGCGACGGCCTCTCGATGCCCATGCAGCGCGACGCGCTGGCCGAAGGACGGATCGCCGACCTGAACACGGAGGACCCGGAGCTCGTAGCCAAGGCCGGCGAGGACCTCCAGGAGCTGAACGACATCGCCAACATCCAGGTGGAGATCACGGACTACCAGACGCTCCCCGAGGGCGCGATGCTCCTCCATCACTCCTGGTCGGGGGACCTCCTGGCGGGCGCCTTCTACTACATGCCGTCCGGCGTCTCTCCCCAGGTGCTCTCCTACTGGTGGCCGGAGACGGGCGGCGTCGTCCAAAACGACTTCCTGTGCGTCGCCAAGGCGGCGGAGAGCCCCGTGCTCGCACATCTCTTCATGGACTTCCTGCTGGACGAGACGACCGCCTACGAGAACTTCATCAACTTCAACGGCTACGTCCCCCCTCAGAACGGCATCGACGCGGAGACGCTCGTCGCCGAGGGGACGATCCCGCAGAGCCTCGAGGCCGCGGTCATCCGCCCGGACCAGTTCCTCGCCAACCAGCAGCTCCTCCAGCTCACCGTCGAGGGCGAGCGGCTCTGGGACCAGGCCTGGTCGCAGTTCCGGGCAGGCTGAAGCGCTGATGGAATCGCGGTGGATCTGGCGGCTGCTCGCGCTCCCGGGAGTCGTCTGGCTCTCGCTCTTCTTCCTGGTCGCGTTCTACGCGGTGCTCTGCGTCGCCTTCGGAAACCAGAACACGCTCAACGAGCCCGTCCCCTTCTGGAACCCGCTCGACTGGAACGTCGGCTACGTCGTCGAGGTGCTCGAGAACTTCAGGGACGGCGGCCAGTACCTGACCGTCTTTATGCGGACGTTCGGCTACGTCGCCATCGCCGTCGCGCTGTCGCTCCTGATCGGCTATCCGGTCGCCTACTACGCGGCCCGCCACGCCGGCAAGTGGCGCGGCCTCGTCCTCCTCCTGCTCGTGCTCCCCTGGTGGATCAACTACCTGATGCGGATGCTCGCGTGGATCAACCTCCTCTCGGAGGACGGCTGGGCGACACGCGTCCTCCACTTCCTCTCGATCGACCGGCTCTTCATCGCCCTCGGCCTGCTCGAGAACGAGGGCGGCTGGATGGAGGGGCAGGCCTTGACCGTGATCCTCGCCCTGGTCTACGGGTACATCCCGTTCCTGATCCTGCCGCTCTACGCGGCGCTCGACCGGATCGACCAGCGCCAGATCGAGGCGGCGCGCGACCTGGGCTCGAGCCCGTTCCAGGCCTTCCGGCGCGTCACGCTGCCGCTCTCGATGCCCGGGATCCTCGCCGGCGTCGTGCTCGTTGCCCTGCCCATGTTCGGCGACTACTACACGCCGGACCTGGTCTCCGGCTCCCCGCAGACGTCGATGATCGGGAACCAGATCGACCAGTTCACGCGCCAGGGGTCGCAGAAGACCGTCGGCGCCGTGCTCACGGTCCTGCTCGCGCTCGTGCTCCTCGTCTTCATGCTCTATTACCTCCGCGCCACTCGGCGCGCGGGGCAGGAAGCAGCCAGAGCATGAGAGCCTGGCTCCGGAACCCGTGGGGGCGCCCGCGCTTCCTCCCGATCGTCACCGGCCTCTACATTCTCTGGTCGATCGTGCCGGTCGCGGTCGCCGTGCTCTTTGCCTTCAACGACGGACGCTCGCGGACGACCTGGCAGGGCTTCTCGACCCGCTGGTTCAACGAGGACCCGGGCAGCGTGCGCAACGACCCGGGGCTCCTCTCGGCGCTCGAGCACACGCTGCTTCTGGCCGCGCTCTGCGTCGCTTTCGCGGTGCCTCTGGGGGTCGCGCTGGCGCTCGGCCTGCAACGCTGGCGCGGCTTCGGCAGCGGCCCCGTCAACACCCTGATGCTGCTGCCGCTCGTGACGCCCGAGCTGGTGATGGGCGTGGCGCTCCTGCTGCTCTTCCTGCAGATCTTCAACGGCTGGGGGCTCGGCACGTGGGCCCAGGCGATCGGCCAGGTGACGTTCGCGGTGTCATATGTCGTCGTCATCGTCCGCGGGCGGCTCGTCTCGATCGGGCGCGAGTACGAGGAGGCCGCCGCCGACCTCGGCGCGCCTCCGGTCTCCCGGCTAACGCGGGTTCTGCTGCCCATGCTCGCGCCCGCGATCCTGGCGAGCGCAGGGGTCGTCTTCGCGCTTTCCATCGACGATTTCGTGATCACGCAGTACCTGGCGGCGGGCGCTGACACGAACACCGTGTCGATGCTGCTCTACTCAACAGCCCGCGGGGCGCCGTCGCCCGCGCTGAACGCGCTCGCCTCGATCACGCTCGTAATCACCCTGGCGACGATCGCGCTCGCCTACCTTGTGTACAGACGCTTCGCGGGGGCGGGCTCCGCCTCCGAGGTGGCGACGTTAGGGGAGGTAGCAGTTGAACGGTGAAACAGGCGAAGTCAAGCTCGAAGACCTCCGGAAGGACTACCGCGAGGTGACGGCGGTCGAGAACATCGACCTCCACATGCCGCCAGGCGAGTTCTTCACGATGGTCGGCCCTTCCGGGTGCGGCAAGACGACGACCCTCAGGATGATCGCCGGCTTCGAGCGGCCGACGAGCGGAAACATCTGGCTCGACGGCGTCGACGTCGCGCAGACGCCTCCCCACCGCCGTAACGTGAACACGGTCTTCCAGAGCTACGCGCTCTTCCCCCATCTGTCCGTGGCCGACAACGTCGCCTTCGGGCTCAGGTACAAGGACGTGAGCAAGGAGGAGCGCAATCGCGCAGTGGCTGAAATGCTCGACCTCGTCCAGCTCACCGGCTTCGAGAAGCGCAAGCCGCACGAGCTCTCCGGCGGCCAGCAGCAGCGCGTCGCCCTCGCGCGCGCGCTCGTCCTCAGGCCGCGGGTGCTGCTCTTGGACGAGCCGCTGGGGGCGCTCGACGCCCGTCTCCGCAAGGATCTCCAGGTCGAGCTGAAGGCGCTCCAGGAGGACATCGGCGTGACGTTCATCTTCGTCACACACGACCAGGAAGAGGCGTTGACGATGAGCGACCGGATCGCCGTGATGAACGTCGGGCACGTCGAGCAGGCGGGGCCGCCGCAGGCCGTTTACGAAGAGCCGGAGACGCTCTTCGTCGCCGACTTCCTCGGCGTCTCGAACCTGATCTCCGCCCACGCCGACGGACGGGACGGCGACTGCTCCGTGCTCCGGGTGGCGGAGCGAACGCTGCGCGCTCGAAACGGCGCGCTGGATCTGCAGGGCCCCGTCAAGGCAGTGATCCGACCCGAGCGAGTGGGAGTCGAGCCGCCCGGCGGCGATGCCGAGAACCGCCTCGCCGGCCTCGTCGAGCACGCCGTCTTCCTGGGCAGCTTCCGCGAGCTTCGGGTGCGCATCCTCGGCGGCAGCCTCATCAAGGTGGTGCTCCCGAACGACGGCGGGCCGCTCGCATACGAGCAGGGAGCGGCCGTTACGCTTCACTTTCCTCCGAACGCGCTCCGCGTGCTCACGCCGTCCGTCGTTCCCGAGGAGGAGTCGGCCGAGGCGGCCGAGGAAGGGGAGGAGAGCTCCGATGGCAACTGAGACGACCGTCGTCGAGATCGACCGCGGACGGATCCAGGAGCTGACCGAGCGCGAGGAGGCTCGCCTCGACGAGCGCACCGGCGCCTCGCGGGCGATGTACGAGCGCGCCCGGGCGACCCTCTCCGGCGGCGTCGCCTCCTCCTACCAGGTGCGAGAGCCGTGGCCGATCTACCTCTCCCGCGGCGTCGGCGCGAAGGTGTGGGACGTCGACGGGAACGAGCTGCTCGACTTCCACAACGGCTTCGGCTCGATGGTGCAGGGCCACGCGAACCCTGCGATCGGCAAGGCGGTCATGGAGCGCTACCCGCTGGGAACGCACTTCGCCGCGCCCACCGAGGACGGCGTCGTCGTCGCCGAGGAGCTGGCGCGTCGCTGGGGCCTGCCCAAGTGGCGGTACACCAACTCGGGCTCGGAAGCGACCATGGACGCCATTCGAATCGCCCGCGCGGCCACCGGTCGGGACACGATCGTGAAGATCTTCGGCTCCTACCACGGCCACCACGACTACGTCATGGTCTCGATCGGCGTCGAATACGACCGGATCGGCGACCGGGACGACTACGAGTCGCTGCCCTACGGCGCCGGCATCCCACAGGCGGCCGCAGACCTGACCATCCCGGTGCCTTTCAACGACGCGCCCGCGATGGAGCGTCGCATCGAGGGGTTGATCGAGGAGGGGCGCAAGCCCGCCTGCGTGATCATGGAGGCGGCGATGATGAACCTCGGGGTCGTTGTCCCCGAGCCCGGCTACCTCGAGGCCGTCCGCGAGCTGACCGAGAAGCACCGGATCATCCTCATCTTCGACGAGGTGAAGACCGGCCTCTGCATCGCTCCCGGCGGCGCCACCGACCGCTTCGGCGTCAAGCCCGACATGGTCACGCTCGCCAAGACCCTCGGCGGCGGCCTCCCCACCGGCGCGATCGGCGGCACCGAGGAGGTCTTCGAGGTCGTCGAGGACGGATCCGTGTACCAGGTCGGCACGTACAACGGGAACCCGCTCGCGATGGCCGCTGCGCGCGCCAGCCTCCTCGAAGTGCTGACGACCGAGGCCTACGAGCACTTGGACGCGCTCAACGACCGCATCCTCGCCGGCTGCCAGCGGGTGATCGACGACCACCATCTGCCCGGCTACGCCGTCGGTGTCGGGGCCAAAGGCTGCGTCACTTTCTCCCCGACGAAGATCGTCGACTACGAGACCTACAAGGAGAACCAGGACGGGGAGCTCGCCGACCTCGCCTGGCTCTACAACATGAATCGCGGCGTCTTCATGACGCCCGGCCGCGAGGAGGAATGGACGCTCTCGGTCGTCCACTCCTTCGAAGACTGCGACGCGTTCGTCGCCGCCTTCGAGGAGATGGCTGCTGACTTGACGGCGTAGAATTTGAAGATGGAGACGGATCTAGGCGCCGTGCTCGCGGCCGGCGCGACGCTTCCCGCCGACTGGTATGCCGACCCGGCGATCCAGCGGCTGGAA
>JBOHAB010000146.1:0-7527 GCA_050697655.1 Gaiellaceae bacterium | reverse complement strand
GCGCCGCCCAGGCTCGCCGCCAGGCGGCCGCGATCGAGCGGCGTCAGGCCGAAGCGCGGGAGACCGCCCGCGAGCCCGAGCGCGAGCCGGCCCAGCAGGCCGAGCAGGCTCCTGCCCCTTCTCCGAGCCCGAAGCCGCATCCGCAGCCGAGCCCGAGCCCGGCGCCCTCACCCCCGCCCGCGGGCCCCGGCCATCCGGAGGTCGTTTCCATCGCCCTCCGCTACTTGGGCGTTCCCTACCGCTGGGGCGGAGCCTCGCCCAATGGCTTCGACTGCTCCGGGTTTACGATGTACGTCTACGGCAAGATCGGGATCTCGCTCCCGCACCTCGTCTCGTGGCAGTACCGCTACGGCCGCCAGGTCTCGCGCTCGCAGCTCGCGGCCGGCGACCTCATCTTCTTCAACGGCCTCGGGCACGTGGGGATCTACATCGGCGGCGGCCGCTTCGTCCACGCGCCGCATACGGGCGACGTGGTCAAGATCTCCAGCATCTGGGACTCCTGGTACCGCTCGAGCTGGGTCGGCGCCCGCCGTCTCTAACGACGCGGCGGGGAGAGAGCGCCGGTCGGCGACACGCGCATCCCGCGCCCGCCGAAGTCCTGCCGGGAGAGCTTGCGCACGACGCCGTGCGCCCGCTCCGCCGGATCGCGCGCTGCCGCGCCGGCCCCCAGGAGCGCCGTCGGCGCAAGCCGCCCCTTCTTCCACGAGCCGTCGCCGCGGAGCGCGACCCGGAGGACGCCGCTCACTCCGCCGCCGCCGTCGGTCGAGAACGTGTGGTGCCCCACGAAGTTGCCCAGGCTGTAAGCGATCAGCCGCTCCTTGTACCACTCCATCCCACGCAGGACATGCGGCCCGTGGCCGACGACGAGGTCTGCGCCGGCGTCGACCACCGCGTGCGAGAAGGCGCGCAGGTCGCCGCGCTGCTCGCCCAGGTAGGTCTCCATGCCCTGCGGAACCCGCGAGGCGCCCGATCCCTCGGCGCCGCCGTGGAAGGTGACGAGCACGATGTCGGCCCGGCGGTCGGCCCGCTCGACGAGCCGCGCGGCGCGGCGAATGTCCAGGAGGCTCTCGGCCGTCGAGTAGAAGCCGAATCCGAGCGCGGCGACACGCACCGGCTCCCTCAGAAGGCGGGTGATCTGGCCGATCTGGCCGGTGTAGGCAAGCCGTGCCCGCTCCAGCGCGACGACCGTGTCGGCCTGTCCTTCCGGGCCGTAATCGTACGCGTGGTTGTTGGCGACGCTGAGCACCGTGAAGCCGGCGCCGGCGAGCCCTTTCGCGTACGAAGGCGGCGTGCGAAAGGCGAAGCAGTTCGAGCTTCCCTCGCCACACTTCGAGCTGCCTTCGTCGGTGAGCGCCTGCTCGAGGTTTCCGAGGACGACGTCACCCCGGAGCAAGTCGCTCACCCCTGCGAAGAGGCCCTCGGGCCCGCCGGAGGGCAGGAACCCGTCACGTCCCATGGCGATGTCGCCGACGGCCGCGATCCTGATCGTCTCGTCGACGGGCGGCTCCTCGGCCGGCGCCGGCTCCGTCGAGGTCTCGCCGGAGGGCTGGGTGGTGGTCGGCGCTGCGGGATCCTCGGACGCCGTGATCGTCGGCGCGGCGTCCGGCCCCCCGCGGGAGGCCAGCGCAACGCCCAGGACGAGGAGCGAGACGACTCCCACGAGCAGCGCCAGGCCGCGCATTCGCGCGCGCTTTCGCCGCTCTAGCCGTCGCCGCCGGGCGGCCAGCTCTTCCTTCGAGTACTGCACCGTCCGATGATAGAGAGGCGACCTGCGGGCGCTGTGCCAGGTCAGTACGGCGTGGGCGCGCCCTCGGCGTCGGAGACCGGCGCCCTCGTGAGCGCGCGCGGGATGCGCTCGATCGCCTGCTCGACGTCGTCGGCGGAGACGTCCAGGTGCGTGACGGCTCGCAGCACGTCTCGCTTCGCGGCGAAGGAGAGGAGAACGCCGTCGGCCCGCATCCGCGCGACTGCGTCGTCGGCCGCCAGCCCGAGCGCGCCGACGTCGAGAAGGACGAAGTTCGTCTCCACCTGCTCGAGGTCGACCGGCAGCCCTGCTTCCCCGAGGCCCTCGGCCAGCTTCTTTGCGTTCGCGTGGTCGTCGGCAAGCCGGTCGACGTGGTGGTCGAGCGCGTAGAGACCCGCCGCCGCCACGATCCCTGCCTGGCGCATCGCGCCTCCGAAGAGGTGCTTCAACCGCCGGGCCTTCGCCATCCGCTCGCGGGCGCCGGCAACCAGCGCACCGAGCGGGCATCCGAGCCCTTTGGAGAGGCAAAGGCTGACCGTATCGAACTCGCGCCCGTAATCGGCGGCGGAGGTGCCGCTTGCCGCTGCCGCGTTCAGGAGCCGGGCGCCGTCCAAGTGGGCGGCAAGCCCGTGACGCCTGGCCTCCGTGGTTACGTCGTGCACCTGGCCGATCGGCCACACGCGTCCGCCGCCGCCGTTGTGCGTGTTCTCGACGCAGACGAGCCGGGTCGGCGGCATGTGCAGGTCGGCGCTCGGATTGACAGCCTCGCGAAGCTGGGCAGGGGTGAAGCGGCCGTCCTCGGTCTTGAGCGACTTCATGACGAGGCCCGAATGCACGGCTGGGCCTCCCAGCTCGTACCGGAAGATGTGGGCGGCGCCCTCGGCGATCACCTCGTCGCCGGGCTCCGTAAGCGTGCGGAGCGCGATCTGATTCGCCATCGTCGCCGTGGGGACGAAGACCGCCTCCTCGTGGCCGAGCAGATCCGCCCCCCGTTCCTCGAGCGCGATCACGGTCGGGTCCTCGCGCTTCTGCTCGTCGCCGACGACGGCTTCGGCGATCGCACGGCGCATTGCCGCCGTGGGCCGGGTGAGGGTGTCCGTGCGGAGGTCGATCACGCGCTCACCGTACCTGGCGACCCCACCGCTCGCAGCCGTTCTGGCGCCCGCGCGAGCACGACGAATGCGCCCGCGGAGACGAGCAACGCAGCCGAGCCTGCCACTGCGAACGCGAGCGCCGTTCCACCCGAGGCGGCCAGCCAGCCGGCAAGCAGTCCGCCCGCCGGCGCGGCGCCGTTGAAGGCGAAGTAGTAGAAGCCCATCATCCGCCCGCGGAGTCGGTCCGGAGTCGCCAGCTGGAGGGAGGAGTTGGCGTTCGACGTCCACAGGGTGAACGCCAGTCCCGCAAGGACGAGCAGCGGCGCGACCGCCGCGAGCGTCGCCTGGGTAGCGAGCGCCAGCTCGGCAAGGCCGAAGGCCGCAGTTCCCGCGAGCACGATCCGAGGGCTCGCGCGCGCGATGCTCGCCGAGGCGAGCGCGCCGACGAGCGCGCCCGCGCCGAAGCACGCGGTCACGATTCCGAAGACTTCGGGCCCCTCGTGCAACGTCTGCTTCGCCAGCACCGGCAGCAGGACATTGAAGTTGAACGAGAACGTCGTCACGAGCAGCACCGTCCCCAGCAGCACGCCCGCAAGCGGAACTCGGCGCACGAAGGAGAACGCCTCGCGGCTGCCCCGGATGAACGTGGGCCGCTCGTCGCCCCGGTCGAGCGGCGCGAGCTCCTCGGGGCGGATCAGGCGCAGGCTCGCCAACACCGCGACGAAGCTGACGGCGTTGAGCAGGAAGCACGCCCCCGGCCCGGCCGCGGCGATCACCGCTCCGCCGAGCGCGGGGCCGAGCACGCGCGTGCCGTTGAAGAGGCCGGAGTTGAGCGCTACCGCGTTCGGCAGCTCGTCGCGACCGACGAGCTGGAAGGTGAAGGCCTGCCGAGCGGGATGGTCGACGACCAGCGAGATCCCGCGGAGCCCCGTCAGCAGGTACACCATCCACGGCTCCACCACCCCGCCGAGCGTGACCGCCGCCAGGGCGACGGCCAAGACCATGGACGCGGCCTGCGTCGCAATTACCGTCCGGCGGACGTCGAGCCGATCGACGAGCACGCCGCTGACGAGTCCGAGCGCCGTCGCCGGCAGGAACTGACACAGCATGAGGAGGCCGACGGCCACCGGCGAGTGCGTCAGCTCGAGCACGAGCCACGCCGCGGCGATGTTCTGCATCCAGGTCCCCGTTACCGAGACGACCTGGCCCGAGAAGAAGATCCTGTAGTTCCTGTGCTTGCGGAGACTCGTCCAGGTGCGGCGGTTGGCCCGCAGGAGCGCGGCCGTCACGCGCCGACCTCGATCAGCTTGCGAAGGGCCGGCAGCGCTCGCTCGATGGCCTCGAGCTCGTCCGGCTCGAGGCGGCGAAGGCGCGCGGCGAGCCAGGCGGTGCGGCGACTTCGCACGGAGCGGATCACGCGCACGCCGGTGTCCGTCAACGCGAGCTCGACCCGCCGGCGGTCGCGCTCCGAACGGCGACGCGCCACGAGGCCCGCGGCCTCGAGGCGGTCGACGTACGCGGTCATAGCCGGCGGCGACACTCCCTCGTGCTCCGCAAGCTCGCGGACTCCGATCCCCGGGCTCGAGCGAATGGCCCACAGGAGCGAGGCCTGGCCGCCGGTGACCCCGAGTGGCGCTAGCTCCTGGCGCAGTCGCCGGTTCAGGTGAAGAAGCGTCGGGCGGAGACCGTTGGCGACGTCCACAGGATCCGCGGTAGTTAACATCGTTAACGATTATACCGACGGCGATGGCTGTCGCGGCATCCAAGCGGCGGCTACCGTGAGTCGCATGGATCTCGACCTCCTCGAGAAAGCGCTCGCCGAGCGCGGCCAGCCTGCGTACCGCGCGGGCCAGGTCTGGTCCTGGGCCGCTCGAGGCGCGGCCGGCTACGAGGAGATGACCAATCTCCCGGCAGCGCTCCGCACCGAGCTCGCAGCAGCTCTCCCCTACTCGACGCTGCAGCTCGAGCACGAAGCACGCTCCCGGGACGGGACGGTGAAGGCGCTCTTCCGCACCGCGGACGGGCATCCGGTCGAGGCCGTCCTCATGCGCTATCGCGACGGGCGGCGCTCGCTCTGCCTCTCCTCCCAGTCCGGCTGCCCGCTGACCTGCACGTTCTGCGCCACGGGAACGATGCGCTTCGGCAGGAACCTGACGCCGTCGGAGATCGTCGACCAGGCCCTCCACTTTCGTCGCCTGGAAGACGTGAACCACGCCGTCTTCATGGGCATGGGCGAGCCGCTTCTCAACCTCGACTCGGTGCTTGCCGCCGCTCGCCGCCTGCCGGACATCGGGATCACGCACCGCCGGACGACCGTCTCCACCGTCGGCTGGCTCCCCGCCTTGCGCCGGTTCGTCGACAAGGTCGAGGAGCCGATGAGGCTGGCGCTCTCCCTGCACGCGCCCGAGGACGCGCTCCGCTCCGAGCTCATGCCGGTCAACGACCGCTACCGACTCGAGGACGTACTCGCCGAGTGTCGCCGCTACGTCGCGCTCCGGGGCCGCCGGGTCTTCGTCGAGTACGTGATGCTCGCCGGAGTCAACGACACGGTCGGACAGGCGCGCGCGCTCGCCGGCCTCCTCGGCTCGAAGGACTTCAAGGTCAACCTGATTCCGTACAACCCGACCGGCCTCTACGACGGCTCATCGCGCGAGGCAATCTCCGCTTTCCGGGCAACCCTCCTGGCGCGCGGAGTTCGGGCAACGGTTCGCCTCACGCGAGGCCGAGACATCGAGGCCGCCTGCGGCCAGCTGGCGGGGTCACGCTAGCTCGCGGTCTCGCGAACACGGCCCGAGCGGGCAGGCCAACTCTCGGGACCCAACGCGGCCAGAGGGAGAGGAGAGCCGCCGGCAGCGGCCGACTTGCGCCTTCTTCACGCTTCGTGCAACTCTTGTGGCGATCCGACACACACGCGCGCGCTTCTTCTCGTTAGCGTCGAAAGCGGGTGGTGGCCCGGGGTGGCCCCAAGCGCCACAAGCCGCGCGAGGAGTGATGGATCGCTGCGGCCGCGCCTACCCGGAGAGTCGGGCCGCAAGCTCTCCGTGCTCACCTTCGCGGGCGAAGTCCGCGGCCGTCCGGCCGTCGTCCGCCGCGAGCGCTGGGTCTGCACCGTGCGCCAGCAGGAGCTCCACGAGCGGTGCGTCGCCGTTCTGGGCCGCGGCGTGAAGCGCCGTAAAGCCGCCGCCGTGATGGGCGTTCGGATCCGCTCCGTGCTCGAGCAGTAGACCCGCCGTCTCGACCTCGCGCGCCGCGGCTGCGCTCTGCAGCGGCGTCACCTGCAGCTCGTCGTTCCGGGCGACGACGTTGACCACCGCGCCACGTGCGACCAGGAGCCGCGCGGCCTCCGGGTGCCGGAAGTACGCGGCGAGATGGAGCGCGGTGAACCCGTCCTCCGTCCAGGCGGTCACGAGCCCCGGCTCGGCATCGAGCAGCTCGCGGACCCGCTCGGTGCGACCAACCGCCGCGGCCTCGAAGACGTCCAGGGCCGGCTCCTCGGCCAGGAGCTGCTCGACTCGCGCCTGGTCGCCCCGATAGACGGCTGCGAGCAGCTCACTCAAGGTCGCTCACCGCGCTGCCGATCCGAGCGCGACCGCCGCCGTCCGTGCGACCTCACGCTCCTCCGGCAGCTCGGCCGTCTCCGCGCGCTCCTCGAGCAGGGCCAGCACGCTGTCGTCCTGGGCGGCGGCGAGGTTCTGCATGGCAGCGATCCTCTCGGCCGGCTCCTTCGAGTGCAACCTGCGCCGAAGGTCGGGAAGCACGGGACTTATGGCGGCAGGCCCGAGGTCGAGGAGTGCAGAGAGAGCCGCTTCCCGCACGTCAGCGTCCCTGTCGCGGGCCAGCGACAGGATCAGGCTGGTCGCGTCGTCGCCGAGGACGGTTGCCGCCGCGCCGGACACCCACGCTCGCGCCCGACGATCGCGGTGGCGCGAAAGCTCGTCGAGCACGACCGCCGCCCGCCCTCTCTCCTTTCTCATCGTTTCGAGCTCTTGCCGAAGCGCTGCCTCGCCGTCGGGCCCCGCCTCGATCGCCGTAACCACCGCGTCCGCGCGCGTGTCCCGCCAGAGGCCCTCGAACCGCGCGAGCGTCCGGCTCGTCCAGCCTCTCGCCTCGAAGCGCCGGCGGAGAGCACGCTGGAAGCTTTCCTCGGCGGCGGCTCGCTCCAGGAGAACCGCCTGGAGGAGCGGGCGTTCGTCTGGGCTCAGCTCCTGCGCGAGTCTCTCGATCGCGGTCACGAAGTCGTCGCCCTCGTGTGCCTGTGCGAGCGCGTCGACCCGAGCGCCGATCTCCTCGCTGCTGGCCGTCACGCGCCCTTCTGGGCCTCGACCGCTTCCCCTTCGGCCCGGCTCCCGGGGTCGGGATGCTCGTCGAAGCCATACTTGACAATGGCGCGCTTGGCAGCCTTGACCTCGTCGAGTCGCCGGACGGGCCGGCGGTGAGGCGCATCCTTCAACACTTGAGGATCGGAGGCTGCTTCCGCAGCGATCGCGCGCATCGCCTCGACGAACTCGTCGAGCGTCTCTTTCGACTCCGTCTCGGTCGGCTCGATCATGAGCGCCTCGGGCACGATGAGCGGGAAGTAGATCGTCGGCGGATGGAACCCGTGGTCCATGAGCCTCTTCGCAACATCGAGCGCGCTGATCCCATGGTCGCGCCTGAGGTCACGGGCCGAGAGGACGAACTCGTGCATGA
>JBOHAB010000145.1:0-7556 GCA_050697655.1 Gaiellaceae bacterium | reverse complement strand
AACGCCGACGTAGAGCATCACGCGGTCCGCCAGCGCGCCGGCCGCGCGCAGGTTCCTCGGGCCGGTCGCAGGCATCATGATCGGGATGCGGGGATCCTCCTCGACCCAGCGCAGGTGGACGTCCGCGCCGTTGATCGTGACGTGCCGTCCGGCCACGAGGTCACGCAGGAGCGGAACAGCCTCGCGCAAGAGCGACGTCTTCACCGGGCTCAGGCCCATCGTCCGCACGGCCGAGTCGCCGCGCCCGATGCCGAGCTCGAGCCGACCCGGGTGGAGCTCGGCGAGCGTGGCGAACGCGCTCGCCGTCGTCGTCACGTGGCGCGTGTAGGGATTCGTCACCGCCGTTCCGACGACGATGCGCTCCGTGGCCGCCAGCGCGTGCGTCATGTAGACGACGCAGTCTTGCCAGAGGATCTGGGAGTCGATGAACCAGGCGTGGCTGTAGCCCGACTCCTCGGCCTTCCGTACCGAGGCGATGCACTCCTCGAAATCCTGCTCGAGGAACTGCGCGCCGATCGTCGTCATTCCGCTCCGCTCACCTCACGCATGAGCGACGACCGCCGGGAAGGCGGATAGCTCCGCCAGCGTCTGTCCGAGCGTGTTCACTTGGCCCCAGCCGACCGAGATCATCTCGATCGCCGGCCCGTGCAGGTGCGGCAGCGTCGTGCCGACGCATTCCTCCACCACGATGGGCTTGAAGTCGCGGTAGAGCGCGTCCTTGCACGTCGCCCCGATGCATTGGTTCGTCAGCACACCGGTGATGAGGACTGTCTCTGCTCCGAGCCCGCGCAGTACGAGCTCCAGGTTCGTCTGGAAGAACGCCGACAGCCGGTTCTTTTCGACGAACCAGTCCTCCGCCTGCGGGGCGAGCTCGTTCAGGATCTCGTAGCCCCAGGTCCCTCGGCGCATGCCGCCCTCCCGCAGCACGGGCCGGATCTCCATGAACAGGCCGCCGTCCTCGACGCCTCTCGTCCCGTGCCTCGTCCAGACGATCGGCACGCCCCGCCGCCGGCATTCCTCGTTGAGGAGCTTCGTCGGCTCGATCACGCGCTGCATGTGCGAGATCTCGATCCCGTGCTGCGCGTACCAGCCGTCAGGGTGCAGGAAGTCGTTCTGCTCGTCGACGACCACGTGTACCGTGCGCTCCGGAACGAGGCCCCAGGCCGTGTCGCGGACATAGAGCGGGCTAGACAAGCGGACCTCCTCCCGGTATGTTCAGATCTCAGATCTCAGATCTCAGATCTGAGATCGGGAGCCTATCCGTGCGTCGACTCGCTGTCAACGGCCGCTTGGCCGGGAGCCCTGCAGAGCGTCCAGGCCGGGGCGCGTGAGCAGCCCGCTTGCCCGAATAGAGCACCGCTACCTGCGCGACGAGGCCTTCTCCCGGCTGCGCGAGGCGATCGTCGGCGGGACACTCGAGCCGGGCGCGCCCCTCGTGATCGACGACGCGGCGGGGATGCTCGGGCTGAGCTCGATGCCCGTCCGAGAGGCGGTGCGTCGGCTGGTGGCCGAGGGCCTCGTCGAGGAGGTGCACGGCCGGCGCCATCGGGTCGCGCCTCTCACGCGGGAGTCGGCGCTCAACGTGCTCACGGTGAGCGAGACGCTCATCGTTCGCGCCTACGAGCTCGGGGTGCCGAACCTCACACGGGAGCACGTTGCCCGGATGCGCCTGGCCTTCGAGCGCGCCGTCGAGTCGGCAGAGGCGAGCGATCTGACGGGCGCCCAGGAGTTGATCCACGAGTTCCACGGGGTCGTGTACGAGGCAACCGGCAATCCGGAGTTCGGGCGGCTGATCCGGGCCGTCGTGTCGCGCTTCGACCGCGTGCTCCGCCTCTGGTACGGGGAGTCAATCGCGAACGTCCGGATGTCGTATCGGGCAGACGTGCTGAGCGCCCTCGAGCAGGGCGAGCGCGAGGAGGCGCTGAGGATCGTCCGCGACGCATGGGTCTCCTTCCGCCGTGTCGTCGAGTCACGGGGGGAGACGCCGGCCCTCGGCGAATGAGCGAGCCGCCCGTCCACGCCCGCGTCGCCATCATCGGTGGTGGGATTGCAGGCTGCAGCGTCGCCTACCACCTGACCAGACTCGGCGAGACCGACGTCGTACTGCTCGAGCAGCACGAGCTCACGAGCGGCACGACCTGGCACGCGGCGGGGCTCTGCACCCAGTTCAGCGGCAGCGTCAACCTCATGGGACTGCTCAAGCAGAGCGTGGAGCTCTACCGACGGCTCGTGCCCGACAGCGGCGCCCTCTCGCCGTACCACGAGACGGGGTCGCTCCGGCTCGCGACCACGCCCGACCGAATCGACGAGTTCGAGCATGCCGCGGGCGTAGCGAGCCTTGCCGGCGTGCCGTTCGAGATCGTGGATGCGGAGCGCGCAGCCGAGCTCTTCCCACTCCTCGACCCGAGCGGGATCCTCGGTGCCGCCTACCTCCCGACCGACGGCTGGGTCGACCCGTCGACCGTAGCGCACGCGCTGGCGAAAGAGGCGCGGGCGCGCGGCGCACGAATCTTGCGCCACACGCCGGTGACCGGGCTCGAGCGCATCCCGGGCGGCTGGAACCTGTCCACCCCGAACGGCAACGTCCTCGCCGACGCAGTCCTTTGCGCCGCCGGCCAGTGGGCGCGCGAGGTCGCAGCGCTCGCCGGCGCCCACCTCCCGCTCGTCTCGCTGCCGCACCACTACGTCTTCACGGAGCGGCTGGAGGTAGTTGCTCGCCGGGAGACCGAGCTCCCGGTGCTCCGCGACCCCGACGGCGGCTGCTACATACGTCAAGACGGCGACGGGCTCCTGGTCGGTCCGTTCGAGCAGGACATCGAGCCGTGGGCGGAGGACGGGATCCCAAAGGGGTTCCACAACCGCCTGCTGCGCCCGCAACTCAGCCGCATCCTGCCGACGCTCGAGGCCGCCGCCGGACGGGTCCCGCTGCTTGCGGAGACGCCGATCCGCAAGGCGCTGAACGGGCCCGACTGCTACACGCCCGACGGCCGCTGCCTGATGGGACCGGTCCCCGGCCTCAAGGACTTCCACGTGCTGACCGGCTTCTCGATCTTCGGGATCGTGTTCTCGGGCGGCGCCGGCAGCTATGCGGCCGAGTGGGTGCTCGACGGTCAGCCGAGCGACAACATGTGGGAGCTCGATGTCCGCCGCTTCGGCGGCTACGCCGGCTCGGCGTACACGGCCCGTCGCGCGGTTGAGGTCTATCAGCGCGAATACGACGTCCACTATCCGGAAGAGGAGCGCCCAGCCGGAAGGGCACTCAAGACGGGGCCGCTGTACGACCGCCTGCTCGCCCGCGGAGCCGTCTACGGCGCCCGCTTCGGCTGGGAGCGCCCGCTCTGGTTCGCGAAGGACGGCCCGGCAGAGGACGTCTACATCTACACCTTCCGGCGCGGCATCTGGCACGACACGGTCGGGCACGAGTGCCGGGCGGTGCGCTGCGCCGTCGGCGTGCTCGACCAGACGAGCTTCGCGAAGTACGAGGTGTCCGGTCCGGGCGCCGAAGCCTTCCTCGACCGGCTGTGCGCAAACCGGCTGCCCGCCGAGCCCGACCGGATCTCACTCACCCAGATGTGCACGCCGCGCGGGGGGATCGAGTGCGACCTAACCGTGACCCGGCTCGCCGACGACTGCTTCTACGTCGTGTCCGCCGCCGCGACGGAAACACACGACCTCGCCTGGATCGAGCGCCACCTGCCCGAAGACGGCTCGGTTCGGATCGACAACGTCACCGCCCGCCTCGGCGTGCTGACGCTCGCCGGCCCGCGCTCGCGGGAGCTCCTCCAGGCCCTCACTCGATCGGACCTGTCGCGCGAGGCCTTCCCGTTCTTCCGTTGCCGCAAGCTCGAGGTGGGAATGGCGCCGGTGCGGGCGCTTCGGGTCTCCTACGCCGGCGAGCTCGGCTACGAGCTCCACCATCCCGTCGAGTACCAGCGCCACCTCTACGACCAGCTGCTCGAGGCCGGCGAGCCGCTCGGCCTCGTCGACTTCGGCTACCGGGCGCTCGAGTCGCTGCGCCTCGAGAAGTGCAACGGCCTTTGGGGCGTCGACCTGTCCGCGGACTGGACACCGCTCGTGGCGGGTCTCGAGCGCTTCGTCGCCTTCGACAAGGGCGACTTCGTGGGCCGCGACGCCCTCCTCGCCGAGCGCGAGGCGAGGCCGCGCGCGACACTCGCCGCGCTCGTCGTCGACGCCGGTGACGCCGACGCTCACGGCCACGAGCCGATCTTCAAGCCGCGGGGCTCGGATCCGGTTGCCTACGTCACGTCGGGCGGCTACGGCCACACGCTCTGGCTCTCACTCGCCCTCGCCTACCTCCCCCCGGCGCTCTCCACGCCCGGGACAGAACTCGAGGTCACGATCCTGGGCGAGCGCCGCACCGCCCGCGTCGCGGCGCAGCCGCTCTACGATCCGGCAGGCGAGCGGCTCCTCTCGTAGTGCGTGAAGTTCGCTGCCCCCCGGGTGTCGCCACCCTCACTGAACTCGCTACACGACCTACCACGCCACTGAGTCAAGACCTGTTGAGCGGATCCGAGTCGCCCTGCGTGGCGGTCGCGGCTGGCTGGCGAACATACTGGCGAACCCAAACTAAAACCCCTGCAAACAGGCCGTTGCTAGACGGTCTCGAAAACCGTTATCCGTCGTTAGGCGGATCGAGGGTTCGAATTCCTCCCCCTCCGCTCTTTCCTTTTGCCCATGCCGGTTTTCGGCTGTCGCTTCAAGCGAGCTGCCAGTCCGCCGAGGTCCGTGAACGTCCACTGATTTGGAAGTTCACGGGCGAACCATTGGCGAACCAGGCAATCCAGGATCTGCCACCGCATGGCGAGCCTAAAGCGGGTGCAGGCTCAGTCCTCGATAGCGGCCAAGCGTGCGCGCGTGTTCGCGCGCTCGAGATACGCGTCGAGAAGGGCGGCCGCCTCGTTCTCATTGCCCGGCATGAGGTGGCCGTATCGCCACGAGAGATCTCCCGATGCTGTCAGGATCTCCCTCGGTACGGTCGCCCCCCGCCAGGTCCGCACTCGGCAGAGAAGGCGACAGCGGCTCTGGCTCGCTGGGCGCAGTTCGGATGACTAGGATGCGCGGTCGAGCACGTCGGCGTAGAGGGCGTCGAAGCGCCCTGCCAGCGCTCGCCAGGAGAAGGCGCCACGACTCTGCTGCCTGGCATGGTCGGCCCGTTCCTTCCTGGCGACATCGTCGTTGACCGCTTCGACGAGCGCGTCGGCAAGGGCATCGACATCGTCCGGCTCGACGAGCCAGCCGTTCGGCTTCCCGGTGACGGTATTGACGAAGGAGAGGGGTCCACCGGTGCTGGTCGCGATCACCGGCAGACCACACGACATCGCCTCGAGGAACACCTGCCCGAAAGGCTCGTCTACCGAAGGGCCGACGAAGACGTCGGCACAAGAAAGCCCCAGCGGGAGCTCGTCGTGCCCGCGCCAACCGCTGAAGAAGACACCATCCAGGGCCAGCTCCTTCGCGACAGCGTACGGGTGCTCGCCCTCCCACTCCCCCGGCGATCCGCCCCAGATCAAGAGCGGCACAGGGGCCTTGAAACGTGGCCGCGCCCGAGCGTAGGCCCGCACGAGGAGCGGGACGCGCTTGAAGCCGAGGTAGCGCCCGACGAACATGAGCAGCGGAAGCGGCTCGCCGCCGCGACTCGTAAACGCATCCAGTGCCTCCAACGGGTAGCGGATGCTTCCGGGAAGCCCCGACTCGTCCCAGCCCTGGGGGTCGTCGACGAGCCAGTGGCGCAGGAGTTTGAGACGCTCGTTGCGCGTGAGCACCGAGCGGTCGAAGAGATCCGTATCGACGCCGTTTGGAATCACCTCGATCAGGTCGTCCGGGACGCCGAGGAGACGCACGGCCTCGGAAGCGTCGTGGGGTGAAATGGAGATGATTCGCCGGCTGTGCCTGGCAGACGCTTCGAGTCGAGAGGCCCAGTCCCTTCCGTAGCGGTATCGGCTCAGATTCGTCCGCCGCAACAGCTGGCGTTCCGTTTCAGGAAGTCGGCAGTCGGGCGGCACCTCACCTGACTCGACGGCGGCCGCAAGCCGGTCGAGGTCCGTGTCCAGCGCGAAAGCCACAGCGTCGAGGAGGCCGATGTGATCGAGCATCTTCAGGTCGGTGCCGTGCAGATGGGTGACGAGCGCGCGTTCGGGCCAAAGCCGAGCGGCGGCCTCGTGCATCGGCGTCAGGTGATGGAGGTGGATGACGTCGACGTGGCCGAAGCCTGCGCGCTCGAACACGCCCTCCCACGCCGACACCTGAGCCTTCGCCTGCTCCGGGCCCAGAGCGGCAAAGACCGGATCCGGCGCTCCCTCCCGATCCTCGAAGGAGCCGTGGAAGGGAACCGGGCCGGCCAGCTGATCCTCACCGCGCTTGAAGCGCTCAAGAGCAGGCGTGTAGTCCGCGACCTCGACGTGGAGCCCCTCGAAGAAGCTGGCAGCGTGCGTCTGCTCCCCAGGCGAGCCGAGCGACCCCGAGGCAAGCACAACCTCCCAGCCGGTCTCCACAAGCGCTCGACAGAGATACCGGGCAACCTGCGCCGAACCGCCGCGCGGGTAGAACATCAGGCCCATTCCCAGGCGTCTGCGTCGCCCGCTCAGACTTCGAACCTCCTAGTGCCCGGCCTCGCAGCGACATGTAGTCGCAAAGCTCACGGAGCAGGGAAGGATCCCCGACGCGAACACGCATCGACCGCCCGATGGTGACAGGCGCCTCTGCCAGAGGCAAGGGCGGCGATCAGCGGCTCTGGAGAGCGGCCCCGTTGACGACTTGTCTACTTGCCGCGCGAGGTCTTCTTCGGTCGCTTGGGCTTTGCTGGCGCCTTCTTCTCGGTCTGGACAAGCGTCTTTGGACGCTTCTTCCCGGCCACGTCGGGCTCCTTTCGGCTGTCCTGCTCCGAGGCGCACCCTAGCGAGCTAGCCTCCCTTGCGCAGGCGTCAGCTCCTCCTCAGCAGTCAGCGTGCGCATCCGGGACGATCGGCCTCCTCGTCGAGGCACTCGACGGCTTCCTCTCGAGTGACCGGGCGAGGACTATTTCCGCCCCCGGAGTCTGGTGGGGAAGTGGAGCGAGACCAGACCTGGCGCGTGACGGTTCGCGACGGCAATCTCCATGCGTAATTTGGCCCGCTGGCGAACCCAGTGGCGAACCGGAAGTAAACCCCCTGCAAATCGACATACTCGTAGCGGTCTCGAAAGCCGCTAGAGGTCACTGGCCTCTCGAGGGTTCGAATCCCTCCCCCTCCGCCTTCACCCAGAAGCCTTTTGTTCAAGCGGGTTTCTGGGCGGCTTTGGCCCGATGTCTCTCACGCTTTGCTGTCAGTTCTGCCAACGCTGACCTTCGAGTTTTGTTTTCTAGCCAAGGCAAACCTGGTCACCTTGACCGTCACAAGGCGTCAGCGGCTGGTCGAGGAGCCGTCTGGCGACCGCGCGCCTCACCACCGACGCCTACCACGCCGTCAGACTTCGCCGTACCCAACCGAGTCCCGGCGCCGACACCATGGACGAGCGCAGCCTGCGGCGGCTCGAGCTCCGCACGCAGGCGGGCGAAGATC
>JBOHAB010000144.1:0-7675 GCA_050697655.1 Gaiellaceae bacterium | reverse complement strand
AAGCGCTGGAAAAGCTACGCCATGACCTCGACCTTGCGCTCCTCCGGCGTCAGCCGGCCCTCGAGGCGGAGCACCTCGTGGAGCGCGCGGATCGAGACCTCGATCTGGTCGAGCGAGGGCGCCCTCGTCGTCAGGCGCTGGAGCCAGAGGCCCGGCGCCAGGATCGTGCGGAGGATGGGGTTGCGCGGATGCTTGCCGGCGAAGCGGATCACCTCGTAGGCGATGCCCGCGATCACCGGCAGGAGCAGGATCCGCGAGGCGATCAGCCAGAACCACCCCGGCTGGCCGACGAACGCGAAGACGAAGATGGCGATCACCATCACGTAGAGGAGGAACGCCGTCCCGCAACGGACGTGGATGAGGCTGTGGCGCTGGACGGACTCCGGCTCGAGCGGGTCGCCCGCCTCGTAGGCGTTGATCGCCTTGTGCTCGGCCGCGTGGTACTGGAAGACCCGCTTCAGGTCGGGGAGCAGGCCGACGAGCACGAGATAGAGGATGAAGATGGTCACGCGGATGAGCCCCTCGACGACGACGAACAGGCCCGTCGACTCGATCGGAAGCCAGTTCGTGATCAGCGCCGGCGAGACCTTGAAGAGGAGGAGCGCGAAGCCGATCGCGATGCCGAACGCGAAGAGGAGCTGCCCGCGCGAGAGCTCGGTCTGGACCTCCTCTCCGTCCTCACCCTCCTCCTGGGCCGCGTAGTTGGCCGAGATGGCCAGGGCCCGGAAGCCGATCGCGAGCGACTCCCCGAGCGCGAAGACGCCGCGGACGACCGGGAGACGCGCCCAGCGGTGCTTGAGCAGGAACGAGGAGATCGGCCGGTTGACCTCCGCGATCTCGCCGTCGGGCTTGCGCACGGCGACCGACCACGCCGACGGGCCGCGCATCATCACGCCTTCCAGGACAGCCTGGCCGCCGATCGGCGCGCTCATGTCCGACCGCCCTTACTCGTCGCCGCGCCGGGCGCCGGCCTTCTCCAGGCGGCGCTGGAACCGCTCGACCCGCCCGCCCGTGTCGACCAGCTTCTGCTTGCCGGTGTAGAAGGGATGGCACTCGGAGCAGATCTCGACATGGAGCTCGGGCTTCGTGGAACGGGTCTGAAACGTGTTCCCGCAGGAGCACGTGACGGTCGCGAGGACGTATTCGGGATGAATGTCGGTCTTCATAGTCCGCCTAGCGCAGAGCGGGCTTGAGGATACCAGAGGCCGTTTCCCCGGCCACGTTGCCACCGGAGACGACAACGGCCACCGTCGCGCCTTCGACAGCCGGCACCTTGCCGGCGAGGAGCGCGGCCACGCCGGCGGCCCCGGCGGGCTCCGCCGCGAGCTTCGTCCGCTCGTAGAGGAAGCGGAATCCCTCCTCGATCTCCTCCTCGGTGACGAGGACGGGCTCGATTCCGAGCTCGAGGCCGAGTTCGACCGGGAGCGTGCCCGCGAAGGGCGCGTTCAGGCCGTCGGCGACGGAGCTCGGCGTCACAGGAACGGGAGCGCGGGCGGCGAGGCCCGCCTGGAACGCACGCGAGCCCACGGGCTCGACGGCCACCACGCGGGCCTCAGGGAGCGCTACGGCGATCCCCGAGACGAGGCCTCCCCCGCCCACCGGGACGACGACGACGTCGACGTCGGGTAGGTCTTCGCCGATCTCCCGCCCGACCGTTCCCTGCCCGGCGATCACGAGCGGGTCGTCGAAGGGGTGGACGAGCACGCGCCGGCTTTCCTCCTGCAGCCGCCCGAGGCGCTCGAACACCTCGGCCGGCCCCGAGGCCTCCTGGTCGACCGTGGCTCCGTACCCGACCGCCGCCGCACGTTTCAGCTCGCTCGCGCCCTGCCACATGACGACGAGGCAGTCGATCCCCTCGACCGCGCTTCCGTAGGCGAGCGCAGCTGCGTGGTTGCCGGCCGAGGCGGCGATGACCCCGCGCCCGCGCTCCTCCGGGCTCAGCGAAGCGAGCTTCGTGAGCACGCCGCGCGGCTTGAAGCTCCCCGTCTTCTGGAACAGCTCGGCCTTCAGGAAGGTGCGCCCGCCGAGCGAGCGGCCGAGCGTCTCGGAGGAGAGGAGCGGTGTCCGGGGCAGGCGACCGGCGAGGACGGCCGCGGCGGCTTCTACATCTGGGTGTATTCGGGGCCGTCCCCGCCCTCGGGCGGCGTCAGCCGCCCGCCTTTGGCCGTGATCGCCCCGCACTGGATGCAGTTCGCAGCAGTCACCTCGACGTCGACGACGTTCCCGGCCGGGCTCGCCTCGCCGGCGACCTCGTACACCTGTGCGGGGCACATGTGCGCCCACGCCTCGGCCAGCTCGCGCCGTACCTTCGTGTCGACCCTGATGTGGCTCGGGGCGTCGTCGCGAGTTCTGTTCCCGGAGAGGTAGACGCTCGAGAGCTTGTCGAAGACGAGCTCCCCGTCCGCCGTCGGGTAGGCCTTCGCCCGATCGCCGACGGCCACGGGCACCTCGGCGTCCGGCTCGAGCTCCATCGTCCCCGGCGGGAGCTTGCCGAGCGTGTTGAGCGAGAGCCCGGCGAGCAGCGCGCCCCTGTAGAACCCATGCTTGAACGCCGGCCGCATGTTGCGGACGCGCTTGAGATCGCTCCAGACGTAGCTCGCGCGCAGCGCCTCGTCGTAGGGCTCGAGCGCCCCCGGCGCCCAGGGAGTCGCCCCCGGGCCGACCGCGCCGAAGGCGGCCTCGGCAGCGAGCAGGCCGGATTTCATCGCGTAGTGCACGCCTTTGAGCGCGGGCACGTTGACGAAGCCCGCGGAGTCCCCGACGATCATGCCGCCGGGGAAGGAGAAGCGGTCGGGCAGCGCCTGGAAGCCGCCCTCCGGAATCGTCTTCGCGCCCCAGGCCACCCGCGTGCCTCCGGCGAGGATGCCGCGCACGAACGGGTGCGTCTTCAGCTCCTGGAGCAGGTCGTGGACCGACAGCGTTGCGTCGGTGTAGTCGAGGCCGACGACCATGCCGATGGCGATCTGGTCGTCGCCCAGCGGGTAGATAAAGCTGCCGCCGAACTCGCGGTAGCGCTTCCCGGCGCGCAACGGCCAGCCCATCGTATGGATGACGCGGTTGAGCGGCTTCGGAACGTCCCAGACCTCCTTCACGCCGAGCGCGTACACCTGCGGGCGCGAGGCCAGGCCGAAGCGCTCGGAGGCGACGCCCGCGAGATGCCCCTGCGTCCCCTCGGCCAGGATCGTCACCCGGGCGCGGATGTCGGAGCCCGGCTCGAAGTTCGGAAGCTCCTCGCCGTCCTTGCCGCGGCCCCTGTCGCCGGTCCGGACGCCGACGACGCGGCCGCCGCTCACGAGCAGCGTGCGCGCGCTCGTCTCGGGGACGAGCGTGACGCCCGCCTCCTCGGCCTTCTCGGCGAGCCAGCGGCCGACCTCGGAGAGCGAGGCGACGTAGTGGTTGTGGTTCCACATCGTCGGCGGGGCCGGGATGCGCAGGTGCCGTTTCGGCGTCAGGAAGTAGACGCCCTCGCGCACGACCGGAGCTCGGAACGGCATCTCTTCCGTGTGCATGCCGGGGAAGAGCTCACGGAACCCCCGCGGGTTGACGACGACGCCCGAGAGCAGGTGAGCTCCGGGCGCGCGCGCCTTCTCCACGACCGCCACCGGCACGTCGCCGAGCTGCTCGCGAAAGTCAGGATGCTGCTCGAGCAGCTGTCCCAGCCGGATGGCCGCCGAGAGCCCTGCAGGGCCGCCGCCCACGATCAGCACGCCGACGTCGATGCGCTCGTCGGGCGGGTCCGTCGGCTCCGCAACGAAGTCGTGCCAGTCGAAGGGGGGCGGAAAGTCGGCGGGGCTGACACTCATTGTCGGGCCTCGAGAAGCTCCGTGAGCTTGGGGACGATCTCGCGGAGGTCGCCGACCACGCCGACGTCCGCGTACTCGAAGATGGGCGCGTTCGGGTCCTTGTTGATCGCGACGATCGTCCCGGAGGCCTGCATCCCCACCTTGTGCTGGATCGCGCCCGAGATCCCGCAGGCGAGGTAGAGCTTCGGCGCGACCGTCTTGCCCGTTTGGCCCACCTGGGTCGCGTACGGGTACCAGCCGGCGTCGACGACCGCCCGCGTGGCGGCGACCGCGCCGCCGAGCGCCTTCGCCAGCTCCTCGAGGAGCGCGAACTTCTCGGGCTCCCCCAGCCCGCGTCCACCCGCGACGATCACCTCGGCGTCCTCGATCGAGGGGCCCTCGCTCTCGGCGTGGGCGCGCTCGACCATGACCGCCTTGGTCGAGAAGTCCTCGAGTTCGACGGCGACCTCCTCGACCTCCGCCTCCCCGCCGCTCTCCACGGGCTCGAACGTTCCCGAGCGGACGAGCCCGAGGTGCGGCTCTCCCGACCAGCCTACGTCCACGAAGACCGAGTCCTGGAGCGCGGGGCGCTTGCCGACGAGCTGCCCGTCGCGGAGCTCGAGGTCGACGAGGTCCCAGTTGAGCCCCGCGCCGAGGCGCGCGGCGAGGCCCGCGGCGACGTCGGCCGAGAGAACGGACGCGCCGAAGAGCACGGTGTCGAAGCCGTGGGCGCCGACGAGCCCCGCGAGGACGTCCACGCGCGGCTGCGGGAGGGGCGCGCCGAGCGCGGGATCGTCGGCTGCGTAGACCTTGGCCGCGCCGTAACGCCCGGCCTGCGCGGCGAGCTCCTTGACGCCGGAGCCGGCCACGACTGCGGAGACGTCGCCGCCGAGCTGCGCCGCCTTCGCCAGCACCCCGAGCGAGCCCTTGACGAGCTGGCCCTCGTGGTCCTCGAGGAAGACAAGCGTCGGCATCAGATGAGTTTCCTGTCGGCGAGATACTCCACGATCTTCTCGGCCGCGCTGCCGTCGTCCTCGATGCGGACGTTCTCGCCGCGAGACGGCGGCTCGGCAAGCGCGAGCACCTCGGTGCGCGAGCCAGCCTCCCCGACCTCCTCCGCGGCCAGGCCGAGATCGGCGGTGGCGAGCGTCTCGAACGGCTTCTTCTTGGCGCCCATGATCCCCTTGAGCGACGGATAGCGCGGCTCGTTGATCGCGTCCGAGACCGCCACGACCGCCGGGAGCGACGCCTCGATCACGTCGTATCCGTACTCGGTCTGTCGCTTCGCGGTCACGCTCCCGTCCCCGAGCTCGAGGCTTGCGACCTGCGAGACGACCGGGAGGCGTAGCAGGTCGGCAAGCGCGGACCAGAGCACTGCCCCGTCCGAGTCGCCGCCCTGTTGCCCGAGGAGGACGAGGTCGGCCTTCTCGCGCTCGAGCGCCTTGGCGAGCGTCCGCGCCGTGGCGAGGAGGTCGGAGCCTGCCAGGGCGTCGTCGACCACGTGGACGGCGCGGTCGGCCCCGATGGCCAGAGCCTTGCGCAGCGAGTCGGCCGCCCGTGGCGGCGCCATCATGACCGCGACGACCTCCCCGTCGCCGGCCCGCTCCTTGATCCGCAGGGCTTCCTCGAGGGCGTGGGCGTCGAAGGGGTTGAGCGCCGCTGCGCCCCCGCGGTCCAGTCGCAGGGTGCCCGGGTCGATCCGCGTGCGCGCGGACGCCTCCGGCACCTCCTTGACACAGACGGCGACCTTCACCGGGGGCGGATCCTATCGGGCGCAGCCCGTGCACAGACCTGCTCGGCGTCTTTACAAGTTCCTGTCAGACAGTCTGTTAGTCTCCGCGCCTTCGAGCCGCCGCACCGGAGCGTCGGACCGCTCGCATGAGCCGCCACCGGACGACAGCCGTAGCCCTACTCGCCCTGGCCACGTGGGCCGCCGCCGGGACGGCCGGCGCCGCGGTGCCCCGCCTCGTCTTCCCCGTCCTCGGCGCCACGAGCTACTACAACGACTTCGGCGCCCCGCGGGCGAGCGGCGGCCACCAGGGGAACGACATTATGGCCGCGAAGCGCACCCCCGTCGTCGCCGTCGAGAGCGGCCGTATCGTCAAGTACACGAGGTCCTGGAGCGCCGGGTGCATGCTCTACCTCTACGGCAAGAGCGGCACCACCTACATGTACATCCACCTCAACAACGACAGGACCCTTCGCAACGACAACCGCGGCGGCTGTAGGAACAGAATCGCCTACGCGCCGGGGCTCCAGCGTCGCCAGTGGGTGAGGGCCGGCCAGCTGATCGCGTACGTGGGCGACTCCGGAGACGCGAACGGCATCGCCTCGCACCTGCACTTCGAAGTGCATCCCAACGGTGGCAGGGCCGTCTCCCCGTACCGGCACCTGCGCGCGGCCGACCACCATCTCTACGCGCGTCCTCGGGCCGATGCCTTCGCGACGGTGAGCATGCGAACCTTCGCCAGGGTCGTACGAACCTATCTCGACACCGACCCTCCTCGGATCCGCGTCCGGGTGCGAGGGCTCCGGCTGCGGGAGAACGGCTGGAACGTGCGACCGGCCCGCGACGTCACGCTGAGAGTTCCGCCCGGCGCCGTGCTACGCCGCGCCGTGGGGCCGGGCACGTACGAGATCGTCGCGCTCAACGCCTTTCGCCGTGACGACCGCGTCGTGGTCTGGACGAACGACCGTCCCGAGAGTCGTGCCTCGGCCCGGGCGGCGGCGGGGCTGCACGCCGTCGACAGGATTCGGCTTCGCCCTTCGAATTAGCGCTCTCAGCCGCCGAGCGCCGTCCGGAGAGCGCGCGCCGCCCGCTCCGGGTCGTCCGCGTCGCCGATCGCGCGCACGACTGCGATCCGGCTCGCCCCGGCTTCGACGACTTCCCGCACGGTGGTCTCGTCGATGCCGCCGATCGCGAACCAGGGGACCCGCGCGTGGGCGGCGGCGTGGCGGACGTACTCGAGCCCGGTGGGAGGTCTCCCCTCTTTCGTCGGCGTCGCGAACACGGGCCCGACGCTGAGGTAGTCGGCCTCCGCCCGCCCGAGCTGGTCCGGAGCGTGCGTGGAGAGGCCGACTGGAAGCCCGAAGCGGCGGACGGCTTCCACCGGTAGATCGTCCTGGCCTACGTGCACGCAGTCGGCCCCGACGAGGACGGCGAGGTCAGGGCGGTCGTTGACGACGAGCGGGACGCCGAGCCGGCGGGTGGCCGCACGAACTTCCTCCAGCACGGCCAGCAGCTCTCCGTCGGGGAGGTTCCGCTCTCGGAGCTGGACGAGGTCGACGCCGCCGCGGACTGCCGCTTCGAGGAACGCGGTGAGGTCGGATCGCGCTCCGGTGACGAGATAGAGCCGGGCGTCAGCCGCCGGCCACGGGCCGGGCGACGACGAGGTGGTCGCCATCTTCGAGCCGCACCTCCTCGTAGCGAGCCCGCTCGACAGGCTCTCCGTTTCGCTCGACCAGCGCGTAGCGCACGCCGAGGCCGAGCCGCTCGAGCAGCCCCGCCACGGTCTCTCCGTCCGCGACTCCCTGCTCCCGTCCGTTGACGTTGACGGTCGCGGTCACTGGTGGACCGCGCCCGTCAGCGGGCTCGACGCAACGGCCTGCGCGCCTTCCTCCATGAGCCCCGCCAGGAACGCCGTCCGGCCGGCCTCGACGCCGAGGCGAAACGCCCGGGCCATTGCCACGGGGTCGTCGGCGCGGGCGATCGCCGTGTTGACGAGGACGGCATCGGCCCCGAGCTCCATCGACTCGGCCGCGTGGGAGGGTGAGCCGAGGCCTGCGTCGACGACGAGCGGCACCTCGGCCTGCTCGACCATGATGCGGATCGAGTCGCGGAGCTTCAGCCCGCGCCCGCTTCCGATCGGGGCGGCCAGCGGCATCACCGTCGC
>JBOHAB010000143.1:0-7681 GCA_050697655.1 Gaiellaceae bacterium | reverse complement strand
CTCCACGGGCGGCCAGCGCATCGTCGCCGAGGCGGACCGCGTGGGCCGGAACGACCCGTGCCCGTGCGGCTCGGGCAAGAAGTACAAGAAGTGCCACGGCGCGTAACGGAACTGCGCCGAGGCCCCGACGCCTGACTCTCGACACGAAGCGCGCGCCACTCGCGCGTTTCTTCCCGTTACGCTCGTAGGCGGGTGGAGGCACTGGGTGGCCCCGCAGGGAGACGAGCTCGTGGGCAGGCGACCCCGTTCACCGGGCCAGCTACCATGCGCATCCATGGCCGAGCGCAGCGCCGTCGAGCGAGAGCTCGGGGAGATCGGGACCCAGCTCGCGTGGGTCCGTGATTACCTTTGACCCGGACGAGTTGAGGGAGCGTCTGGCCGCGCTCGAGGAGGCCATGGGCGCGCCGGGATTCTGGGACGAGCAGGCCGAGGCCGCCCGCGTCTCCTCCGAGCACGCGCGCCTTTCCCGGCGCGTGGAGCGCTACGAGCAGCTGAGCAGCGAGGCGGGCGACCTGGCCGAGCTGCTCGTGCTTGCCTCCGACGACGGGGAGCTCGAGGAGATCGAGCAGAGCGTGCTCCAGCTCCGCGCGCAGCTCGACCGCCTGCAGGAGGACTCGCTGTTCAGCGGCGACTACGACGCGGGGGGTGCCGTCGTCTCCATCCACGCCGGGACGGGCGGCACGGACGCGCAGGACTGGGCGGAGATCCTGCTCCGCATGTACCTGCGTTGGGCGGCCGAGCGAGGGTTCGGGACGGACCTGATCGAGGTCTCGCCTGGCGAGGAAGCCGGGCTCAAGTCCGCCACGTTCACGGTCGAGGGCGAGAACGCCTACGGGACGCTCAAGGCCGAGCGCGGCGTGCACCGGCTCGTGCGCCTTTCGCCGTTCGACCAGGCGCACCGGCGGCACACGTCCTTCGCGCAGGTGATCGTCAGCCCGCTCGTCTCCGACGACGTGGACATCGAGGTCGACGAGGCCGACCTCCGCATCGACACCTATCGGGCGAGCGGGGCGGGCGGCCAGCACGTGAACAAGACCGACTCGGCAGTGCGCATCACCCACGTTCCTACCGGGATCGTCGTCCAGTGCCAGAACGAGCGCTCGCAGCTCTCCAACCGCCAGACCGCCATGCGCATCCTCAAGAGCCGCCTCGCCGAGCACGAGCTCGAGCGCCGGGAGGCAGAGCTCGCCCGGGAGCGCGGGGAGGTGCTCGACACCGGCTTCGGCAGCCAGATCCGCAGCTACGTCCTCCACCCGTACCAGCTGGTGAAGGATCACCGCACTGACGTCGAAGAAGGGAACGCACAAGCCGTGCTCGACGGAGACCTCGACCGCTTCATCCGCGCCTACCTCCTCGCCAGCGCCACCGGAGCCGTTACCTAACCTCCTCTCATGCCCGACCCTTCCGCTACACTCGTCTGCTGGCAAAAGGCCGATCGGTGCGCCCTCGGGACGGGCGCCGCCGCCTGAACCGGTGCAGGAAGCAGATCTCACAGAACACGTAGACGAATCCGCGCGGGCGACCACGGCCGAGCTGAACGGCGACCCCGAGGACGCGACCCAGGTCGAGCCCATCGCGCCTGAGCCGGCGCCCTCCGGCACGCCGATGATCGTCTTCGAGGGCGTCACGAAGGTCTACGAACCGAAGGTCGTCGCCCTCCGCGACACGAGCTTCGTCATCGACAAGGGCGAGTTCGTCTTCCTCGTCGGCCCGTCGGGCTCGGGCAAGTCGACGATCATGCGGCTTCTCCTCAAGGAGCTCGACCCGACCGGCGGCCGGATCATCGTCGGCGGCCGGGAGCTCGCGCGCCTGCGCAGGGGGAAGGTCCCGATGCTCCGCCGCAACATCGGCTGCGTCTTCCAGGACTTCAAGCTCCTCACCGACCGCACCGCATACGACAACGTCGCTTATGCGCTCAAGGTGCAAGGCCAGTCGAAGGACCTGATCCGGGCGAAGGTGCCCGAGATTCTCGCGCTCGTGGGCCTGGGCTCGAAGATGAACAGCTTCCCGCACGAGCTCTCGGGCGGCGAGCAGCAGCGCGTCTCCATCGCGCGCGCGTTCGTGAACCATCCGCCGCTCCTCATCTGCGACGAGCCGACCGGCAACCTCGACCCGGACACGTCGGTGGGGATCATGCAGCTCCTCTACCGCATCAACCGGACCGGCACCACCGTCCTCATGGCCACGCACGACCGCGAGATGGTCGACAAGATGCAGAGGCGTGTGATCGCTCTCGAAGAGGGCGTCGTCGTCCGCGACGAGCGCCGCGGCGGCTATCAGTGAGAGCGAAGCTGTTCTTCAGCGAGGCGTTCCGCTCGATCGCGGCGAACTTCTCCACGACCGCGGCGGCGATCATGACCGTGCTCATCGGCATGTTCCTGCTGGGGCTCTTCATCGCGCTCGGCAGCTGGGTGATCTCGTGGACGAACCACGTCAAGAAGGATCTCGTCGTCAACGTCTACTTCTGCACCGAGCTGACCTGCGGCAAGGAGGCGCTGCCCAAGGAGATCAACGCGGTCAAGGATCAGCTCGAGCAGAGCCCCCAGATCAAGTCCTACCGCTTCGTCTCCAAGGACGACGCCTGGGAGGAGATGCAGGATCGGTTCCCGGAGCTGACCGCGGAGACCGTCAGGAACCCGCTGCCGGCCTCCTACGAGGTGATCCCCGTGGACGCCGACCAGGTACAGGGGATCGCGGCGACGCTCCAGGAGCCGACGCCGCCGGGGGTGGAGACCGTCAAGTACGGTGAGAAGAAGGCCGAGCGCGTGCTGCAGGTGGCCACGATCATCGGCGCGATCTTCCTGGTGGGGAGCATCATCCTGCTCGTCGCCTCGACGATCCTGATCGCCAACACCATCCGCCTGTCCATCTTCTCGAGGCGGCGGGAGATCGAGGTGATGAAGCTCGTCGGGGCGTCGAACTGGTTCGTCCGGGCGCCCTTCATGCTCGAGGGGCTGCTCTGCGGCCTCGCCGGCTCGATCCTCGCCGTCATCCTGCTGCTCCTCGCCAAGGAGCTCGCCCTGCCCGGGATCATGGGCAGGATCGAGAGCCCCGAGGACATCCAGGCGTGGAGCTTCCCGATCGTCGCGCTCATCCTCGTCGGGATGAGCCTGCTGGTCGGCGCCGCCGGCTCCGGTATCACCTTGCGGCGTTTTCTGCGAATCTGAGAGCAGTGCACGCGGGAGGCCCGCACCCTCTGAAGGCGGGCGGCCTGTGAGACGGGGCGCCGGCTATCTCGCTGCGCTCGTCTTCGTCGTCGGGACGTTCGCTCTCGGATTCTTCCTGACCCAGACCGAGCAGGGCACGAGCCAGCCCGCGCCGACGCGCGCCGATCGGCCCGTGCGGCTGATCGACCAGGTGCGGGCCGAGCTTGCCTCGTCCTACTACCGCTGGATCGATCCCGATGTCCTCGAGCGGCGGACGGTCGAAGACATCCTCAACGGCCTCGAGGATCCCTACACGGACGTGCTCTCGGCCGCCGAGTACCAGAGCCTCCGCGTCGACACCGAGGGCACCTACTCAGGAATCGGGCTGACGGTCGGCCCTGGGCGGTCCGGCCTCGTCGTCACCTCAGCCGCGGCGGGCCCGGCGCGCGAGGCGGGCATCCGCAAGGACGACGTCATCGTCCGCGTCGACGAGAAGCCTGTGCGGGGGCTTCCCTTCGAGCGTGCGCTCGAGCTGATCAAAGGCGAGGCGGGAACGGTCGTGACGGTCACGATCCGCCGTCCGGCGAGGAAGAAGCCGCTGGACTTCTCGATCGTGCGCCGAGAGATCGAGGTTCCACCCATCAGCACACGCCTGATCGCGGCAAAGAAGGAGAAGCTCGCCTACATCCGCGTCTTTTCGTTCCCTGCCGGAACGGCCACGCGCATCGATCAGGCAACCTCCCAGCTCGTCGAGCAGGGGGTGAGCGGCGCGATCATCGACCTCCGCGACAACCCTGGCGGGCTGCTCTCGCAGGCGGTGGACGTCGCGTCGCTTTACGTCGAGGAAGGAATCGTCTGTCGCACCGACGGCCTGCACGCGGAAGACCATGAGTACCGGGTGACGGGCGTGGCCACGCATCCCGGCCTCCCGCTGGTCGTGCTCGTGAACGGCGGCAGCGCGAGCGCGGCCGAGATCGTTGCGGGCGCCCTCGTCGACCATGACCGCGCCACTCTCGTCGGCGAGCGGACCTACGGAAAGGCATCCGTGCAGACGATCGCGCCGCTTCGTGGAGGAGGCGCGCTGAAGCTGACGACTGCCAAATACCTGACGCCCGCCGGCGCCGACATCACGGGCGTCGGGCTCCAGCCGTCCGTCGTCGCCGCCGATGACCCGCTGACGCAACAGGACGAGGGCCTGCGGATCGCCCGCCGCACGCTGGCCCGGATTCTCCGAGCCGCGTAGGCACAGGCGTGGAGTTCCTCGTCTGCGAGCTGTCCCGCAGGGGCAAGCTCCTCCTCGGCGAGCCGTACTTCGAGGGCGGCGTGCCGGTGGTCGTCGACAGGAAGGGCGCCGGCGATGTCTCCCCGGGCGACCTCGTCGTCGTCAAGCTCGGCCGCGGGCGCGCCAGGCTGGAGCGGGTGCTCGGCCCTGCGAGTCGGATCGATGCCGTCCTCGAGGGCCTGCTCTGGCACGAAGGCGTCCGCCGGTCGCACGCACCGCTGCCGGCGCTTCCCCCCGACGGGGAGCCCGACCGGGTCGACCTGCGTCACCTCTACGCCTTCACGATCGACCCGGACGAGGCCAAGGACTTCGACGACGCGCTCACCGTCCAGTCCGAGCCGGACGGCGCCGTGCGGGCCTGGGTGCACATCGCCGACGTCTCCGCGTACGTGCCCGCCGGCTCCCCGCTCGACCGGGACGCTGCGGACCGTGGCAACTCCGTCTACGTCCCCGGGCGCGTCGCGCCGATGCTGCCGGACGAGCTCTCCGCAGACCGGTGCAGCCTCCGACCGCACCAGGACCGCCGCTGCGTCACCGTCGAGCTTTCCTTCGCTGCGAGCGTCGAGCTGCGGAAGCCGCGTTTCTACCGCAGCCTCATCCGCAGCCGCGAGCGCCTTACCTACGGCCACGCGCAGGCGCTCCTCGCCGGTGAGGAGCGTGCCGTGGACGAGCTGATGGAGGCGCTGCGTCTCGCCGAGCGGCTCGCCCGTGCTCTGCGCGAGCGCAGGTTCGCCCGCGGCGCCCTCCGGGTGGAAGGCAGGGAGGTCGAGTTCGCGTTCGACGGCGACGGTGGAGTCGAGCGAGCCTGGATCGAGAAGGAGCCGCTGGCGCACATGCTCGTGGAGGAGCTGATGATCGCCGCGAACGAAGCCGTCGCGGAGCTGCTCGCCGGTCGTGGGCGCGAGGCGCTCTTCCGCATCCACGAGCGCCCCGACCCGCAGTCGGTCGAGCTCCTCCTCGCCAAGCTCGCCGACCTCGGGGTTCCGACCCCGGCGGCGCCCGAGCGCCTCTCGTCTGCCGAGGCCGCGCGGCTCGCGGCGCTCGTCAGCGAGCGGGTGACCGGCTACGTCACGCGCTCCGGGCGTGGGGAGGAGGCGTTTCCAGCGCTCGTCCTGCGCGCGCTCAAGCAGGCGCGCTACGACCCCCGCAACCTCGGCCACTCGGGCCTGGCGAGCCGAGCGTACTGCCACTTCACGTCCCCGATCCGGCGGTATCCCGACCTGGTAGTGCACCGGGCGCTCCTGCGCGAGCTCGGCGTGCTCGACGTCGAGCCTCCCGGCGATCTCTCCGAGCTCGGGGAATGGACGTCCGGACGCGAGCGCGCCGCCGCCGAGATCGAATACCGCGGCGACGACCTCTGCCTCGCGTGGCTGCTCGAGCGCCGGCTCTTCGAGGACGGCTGGGAGACGACATTCGCCGGCGAGATCGTCGGCGCGATCGGCTCCGGGGTCTTCGTCCGCTTCGACGGCGTCTTCGAGGGGTACCTGCCCGCCAGGCGCCTTCCCGGCGACTACTTCGAGCTCTCGCCGCTCGGCACGGCCCTCGTCGGGCGTCGCAGCGGCTCGGCGTACCGGCTGGGCGACACGATCGAGGTGAGGGTCGCCGAGCTCAAGCGCTGGGAGGGAAAGGTCGAGCTGGCCCCGGCGAAGGGCTGAGAATTTTTTGTCGCTCTTTGCAGAGAAACGCTCGCGTTCCCGCTTGCGCGGAAGGACCCGTCCCTTTAGGTTGCCGCTTGCGCCGAGCGCGGGGCGCGAGTAGGACGAAACTTCACCGGTAGGCGCTACGCGGAAGCGGAACGTTCGCCGGGGAAGTGGACGAAAGCGAACCCGGCTCGGCGAATTTTTTGGTCCAATGCGTGCATGAGCGCTGGGACCAAGCTGATCGCCGAGAACCGTCGCGCGCGGCACGAGTTCCACCTCCTCGACCGCTACGAGGCGGGCCTCGCCTTGACGGGCACCGAGGTGAAATCGCTCCGCGACGGCAAGGCGATCCTCCAGCGCGCGTTCGGCGACATCCGCGAGGGCGAGCTCTACCTCGTCGGCCTGCACATCCCCGAGTACACGCAGGGGACGAACGCGAATCACGACCCCGACCGCGAGCGCAAGCTGCTGCTCCATCGCCGCGAGATCGACCAGCTCGTCGGGAAGGTGCAGGAAAAGGGCCTGACGCTCGTCCCGACGCGGCTCTACTGGAAGAACGGGCGCGCGAAGGTCGAGCTCGCGCTCGCCCGCGGGAAGGACGTGCGCGACAAGCGCCGCGCGATCGCCGACCGCGACGCGAAGCGGCAGATGGAGCGCGCCCTCAAGTCCCGCGACCGCGACTGAGAACGACTGTGTGGATTAGCGCGGCGGCGGCGAGGAACGCCGCCACCGACCAGAGCGCGACGAGGCCGTGCGTGTCCAGGCCCGTGTCCGCCGCGAGGAGCCAGACGGCGAGGACGCCGCCGGCCAGGGCGCTTCCGATTGCCGCGGCCAGCGTGACGGCCCGCTCGGCCGTCGTCCCGGCGAGCGCCCACTCGACGATCGCGAACGCCACGAGCGCGGCGCCGAGGAGCTGTGCGTAAATGGGCGGCTCCGCCAGCGGCAGGCCGAAGAAGTCGTAGAGCGCGTCCCACGTGGCCGCGAGCAGAAAGAGCGCGAGCGCGCCGTTCGAGACGGCGTCGACGCGCAGGACGAGTGCCTGGCTCAAGCGGGGCTGGGCCATCGCGCGGCTATACTTTCAGTCTCTGGGGGCGATCCGGTTTCGACGGGGTCGGTTCTCCGGAAGAGCTGCAAGCCGAGGTCCCCGGTTGGCCTCGTAAAACAACCGGGAACAACGTAAGTGCGGATCGCAACGAACTCGCACTCGCCGCCTAGATAGGCGACGCGTCGGCTCCGGTCTCGGCCCGTGGATCGGAAACCCGGCGTCAGAAAACGGGCTCGCCGCCGAAGGAGCGCTGATCGCCGGAAGCGGGACTCTTCAGGATCGGCTAGCCAAGCGGTAGGTCCGCCGGCCCACCGGCCGCGAGGCGAAATCCAAGGGACGGCTGTGCTTGGAGAGGCTCTTCACGGTGCGACTTCGGACGCGGGTTCGATTCCCGCCGCCTCCATCAAAGACAGGTGTGCCAATCATTTGGGATTGGCACACCGGAGCCGCCAGAAACACTGAAAGGGCCGCCGAAGCCGCCCTTTCTCGTTCTCTCGCGCCGGGCTCGACGCGGCAAGTAACCAAACGGCTGGCCCGCCTAATCCTCCGGGCGGTGGCAAACGGCCTC
>JBOHAB010000142.1:0-7719 GCA_050697655.1 Gaiellaceae bacterium | reverse complement strand
GGGTGCCGGCCGCACCTCGGTCGTCGTCGGCAGCGCCCCGCTCTTCGCCGCGACGCTCGCCATCCTCCTCCTCGACGAGCCCTTCGAATGGCCGCTCGCCCTCGGCGCCTTCCTGATCGTCGGCGCCGGGATCCTGCTCGCAGCGGAGACCGTCCGGCCCGCTCACTTCCGCCTTGTGGGAGTCGCCTTCGCCCTGGTGGCGACGATCCTCTTTTCCACCCGAGACCTCGTTGTCCGCTGGTACTCCGAGGACGCTGCGCTTGGGTCAGTCGAGGCCGCCGCGGGGGCACTCGCCGCCGGCGCCCTGGTCATCCTCGCCTACGCGGCGGTGCTCCGGCGCGGCGCGCTCGCCGCCGCGCTCTCGACGCCGGCGCTCCTTCGCTTCATTCCAGCCGGCGTCTTCTTCGGCCTCTCCTACGTCCTCCTCTTCGAGGCGTACTACCGGGGGAAGGTGACCGTCGTCTCGCCGCTCGTCGCGACCGAGTCACTCTGGGGAGTCCTGCTGGCGGCCCTAGTCCTGGGCAGGAGCGAGCTCGTCGGACCGCGCCTCGTCCTCGGCGCTGCGCTCGTCGTCGCGGGCGGAGCGCTCATCGGCGCTTTTCGATAGGCAACCCTGCAAACGCAGGGGCTTTCCTCACTCCTCGGGTTGGACTCGAGACAACAACCCTTCGGTTAACAGACGCTCCCGGTAGCAGACGCCGCGGCTTCCTTGTCGGCTCCACGCTCGCTCGAGATCTCCAGGACGTCGACGGTGATCCCTTCTCAACCCCGCACCGAGGGTCCAGCTTTACGCGTCCTCGATTCCATCGCCCGTGTTGTCGATCTTGACGTAGTAGTCGGAGGCGGGATCCAACTTGGAGAAATATGGACCTCCGGCGGGGGTGATGATCGGCTGCGCGTCCGAGATGGTCTCGCCACCGGACCGGGTGCCCATTGCGCCGAAGACGCCCGGGGCGATCAATGCAGCCATTACCCCCAAGATCGCCGGCGTCGCTCCGATGGTTCCCATGGCCTTTCGCATCGTCCGCTCCAATCTAGGTTGGTGACTCACGGCATGGGCGCTGCGGCCCGTGTTGGGCCGGGATCCATTCGCAGGGCGCGCCGGCGTGGATCATCCTGTGTGAGAGCCTGAGGCGACGAGCGGGCAGGTACCACCGAAGCCGCGGACGAGTAAGTTCGAGCTGTGCGGGGCCTCACGGTCGTGCTCGGCGAGTGTGGTTTCAGTCGTCGGGCTCGGGCGCGAGCGGCTCGGTGCTGTGCCCGTGGCGCTCCGATCCGCTCGACGACGGCGAGCTCTCACGGAGCGGCCCGCCGACCTAGCGCTGACCTGGTACCGGCCTTCGCGTGAACCCGCTCGACGTGCGACGCGCAAGCCCGCATGACTCCTGGGCTTGCGCCTTACTCCCCGGGTTGGACTCGAACCAACAACCCTCCGGTTAACAGCCGGATGCTCTGCCAATTGAGCTACCGGGGATCGCTCGGCCGGAAAAGTCTAGCGAAGCTCGGTTTCGACCTTGCCGAGCGCGTCGCGGATCCGCGCGAGCACGCCCTGGAGCTCGACCGTGCGCGCGAGGTCCTCGCCGGAGAGCTCCGCCAGCTCGCGCCTGACCAGCCGCTCCTCCAGCCGGAGGACGAGCTCCCGGGCCACGTCTTCGTCGAGGCCTTTGTCGGCGACGGTCGCGTCGAGCTCGGCGCGGAGCCCGACCAGCTCCTCGTCGGCGTCGGTCTCGCCCGCGAGATGCGCGCGCAGGCGACGATGGAGCGGGTTGTCGAAGTGACGGTCGTCGAGGCCGGTCAGGTACCGCTCGGCGAGATCGGGCCGGGCCGCGCAAATGGCGAGGAAGTCGCGCTCGAGCCGGTCGCCGGCGCCCAGCAGCTTGCGGCGCGCTTCGCCGACCATGACGGCGCTTCCGCCGGCGATCCGGAGTGGCACCTGGAGCCGGTCCGCCGCATACCGCGCGGCCTCGTCCCGGTCCGGCCCCGGCGGGGCGTCGTCGATCAGCCCCTGGATCCGCTCGAACGCCTCCTGGCTGGACGGGTTCGCGAGCTCGAGGTCGACCCGGTGGCGCAGGTAGCCGACGGACTCGGCCAGGCGCGCCTCGAAGCCGTCGACGGCGTCGGCCGGGTCCTTGGCCGGCGGCAGCGGAACGATGCGCACGTCGAAGCCCGCGCGGACGGCGAGCTCCATGCCGCGGATGGTCGCCGCCTCGCCCGCGGCGTCGGAGTCGAAGCAGAGGTAGAGGTGGCCCGTCAGGCGGCGGAGCTCCTTGAGCTGCGGCTCGGTGAGCGCCGTTCCCATGCAGGCGACAGTCGCACCCAGCTCCGCCTGGTGGAGCGCCAGGACGTCGGTGTAGCCCTCGACGACGATGGCCCGGTCCTCCTTCGTGATCGCAGCGCGCGCCCGGTCGAGGCCGTAGACGATGGAGCCCTTGCGGAAGAGCTCGCCCTCAGGCGAGTTCACGTACTTCGCCGGAATCGGGTCGCCCTCCCGCATGCGCCGCGCGCCGAAGCCGAGGACTCGGCCGCGCGCGTCGGCGAGCGGGAAGACGAGGCGTCCGGAGTAGGAGTCGTTGCCGCGGCGATTGACGAGGCCGGCGGCGACGAGCTCCTCCTGCGCGAACCCTTTCGCGCGAGCCTTCTCGGCGAGCACGGTCCCGCCGGGCGAGAGCCCGAGCCGGTACTCGCGGCACACAGCCTCCTCGAGGCGACGCCCCGCCAGATACTCGCGCGCGCCGGCGCCGCCGGCAGAGTCCCAGAGGTTGCGCTCGTAGAACGCGGCCGCCTGCTCGAGGAGCGAGAGCAGCCGAGCCCGGCGCTCGCGCTTCGCCTCGGCCTGCGGCGACGTCTCCTCGTAGGCAAGCGGGATGCGGTATCGCTCCGCCAGCCACTCGACCGCGCCGGCGAAGTCGAGCCCCTCGGTCTCCTTCACGAAGGTGATCAGGTCGCCCTTCATGCCGCAGCCGAAGCAGTAGAAGAGCTTGTCGACGGCATTGACGGAGAAGCTCGGCGTCCGCTCCTCGTGGAAGGGGCAGCGTCCGGTCCAGCGCGCACCGACCTTCCGCAGCTGCGTGCGCGCGCCGACTACCTCGACCATGTCCGCCGCAGCTTTCACGTGGTCGATCGAGGCCTGGGCGATTATGGCCATGCGAGCGCGAAGCGATCGGTCATTCCGGCGATGTAGTCGGTGACCCGTTCCGGAAGGTCGCCGGGCCGCTCCGGGGGCAGCTCGCCAGGGTGCTCGACCAGCCTGTCGAAGATCCTGCGGATGGTGGCAACCGCGAGCTCCCGCTGCTTCTGCGCCGCCGGGCCGAGGTACACGCGCTCGAACATGAACGCCCGCAGGTCGAGCATCGCCCGGCCGACCTCTTCGCTCTGGACGATGTCGCCCGCGCCGGCCGAGGCCTCGACGATGTCGTGGACGAGCGTGTCGATTCTGCGCGAGCCGCGCGCACCGAGCAGCGCGATCTCCTCCTGTGGCAGCTCCTCGTCGGCGAGGATGCCCGCGCGCAAGGCATCGTCGATGTCGTGGTTGATGTATGCAACCCGGTCGACGAGGCGAACGATCTTCCCCTCGAGCGTGGACGGCTCACCGGTGCCCGTGTGGTGGAGGATCCCGTCACGGGTCTCCGCCGTCAGGTTGAGGCCGCGGCCGTCGCGCTCCAGCAGCTCGACGACGCGGAGCGACTGCTCGTTGTGGCGGAACCGGCGGCCGAAGCGCTCGGCGAGCGCCTCGTCGAGCGCCTCCTCGCCGGTGTGCCCGAACGGCGCATGGCCGAGGTCGTGGCCAAGCGCGATCGCCTCGGCGAGATCCTCGTTCAGCCGCAGCGCTCGCGCGACCGTACGCGAGATCCCCGCGGTCTCGAGCGTGTGCGTCAGGCGCGTGCGGTAGTGGTCGCCCTGGGGGTCGATGAAGACCTGGGTCTTGTGCTTCAGGCGCCGGAACGCCTTGCAGTGGACGATCCGGTCGCGGTCGCGCTGAAACGGCGTCCGGAGCCGACATTCCTCCTCCTCGGGGTACGCGCGCCCGCGCGTCTCGTACGAGCGCACGGCGAGCGGGGAGAGCCGGCTCTCCTCCTGCTCGCGGACGCCCGCCTCGAAGGTGTCCGCCACCCTGCCTGCAAGATCGGGCATGCCTCCTACGCTACCGCTAGATGATGATGGGAACGGTGCCGCCGTCGGCGCTCCACGCGGATCCCGTCACGTAACTGGCACGGTCCGAGCACAGAAAGACGATCACCGAGGCGATCTCCTTCGGCTCGGCCAGCCGGCCGAGCGGCCTTCCCTTGGCAACGCCCGCGAGGACCTCCTCCCTGGTCTTTCCCGTCCGCGTCGCCGCCTGGTCGGCAAGGCCTCCGGGGGCGAGCCAGGCGGGCGACGCGGTGGGCCCCGGCGTGACCGCGTTGCAGAGGATCCCGTCTGCGGCGTAGAGGTCGGCGACGAGCCGGGAGAGCGAGAGCACGGCGGCCTTGGTGACGCTGTAGTCCGGCATCGACGTAGAGGGACGCTTGCCGGCAGTCGAGCTGACGTTGACGATCCGTCCCGAGCCGCGTCCGCGCATTCCGGGGAGCACCGCCTGGATTGCGCGCACGTAGCTCATCACGTTCAGCTGCCACACGGATTCCCAGTCGGCCTCCGTGAGCTCGTCGAAGCTCGCCTGCGCGGCGCTGCCGACGTTGTTGACCAGGCAGTCGACCTGGCCGAGCTCGGCCTCGGCGCGCGCGATCAGCTCCGCCGGCGCTTCGGGCTCGGAGAGATCTCCGGCCATCCCGAGGGCCGCCCCGGCTTCCGCGCGCGCGGCCTCGACGCGGTCCGGGTCGCGGCCGGAGACGACCACCCTGGCGCCCTCCTCGGCGAGCATCCGCGCGGTCTCGAGCCCGATCCCCGCGGTCGAGCCGGTGACGACGCAGACGCGATCACCGAGGCCGAGCTCCACGATGCGGAGCCTAGCTTGCCGAGGGCGCGGTGACCTGGCGTTCTAGGCTCACCGTGCGATTGCCGTGCTCGTCCACGGCGACGACGCGGAAAACGTCCACGTCGCCCGGCGCGGCGGCGGTGAAGGGGACGCTCTGCGGCCCGGTATCCCGGCCGTGATCAACCTCTTCCCAGATCCCGGCCTCGCGGTGCTCGAGCCGCCAGAGGTCGAGGCTCGACCCGCCGCGGTCGCGAACAGTGAACTGGAGGTCGTACGTCTGACCCGCAGGCGGCGGTGGCTGGGGAAAGGAGACCGCCGGCGCACGCAGGTCGTGCAGCAGCAGCCGAACTCTGTTCGGCGCCCGATCGACGCATCCGTTCCGGCATCCGCCCGATCCCTGGAACGAAGAGAAGGCCTGCCACCCGTAGCCGGCAGGGTTCCCGAGGCGGTTCCTCGAGATAGACACGCGCAGGGAGCGCCGGCCGGGGCGAGACACATCTGTCCGCCCGAGGAAGTTCCCGCCCGCGGTGAGGACGCCGGCCGTGACACGGCCCCGCACCGTGATGATGACCACGAAGCGCTCGACCCTGGCGTCCGAATCGGTGTTGATCAGCACAAGGAATGAGTTCGAGTGCCGCTCGTCGAGCAGGGACTTCGGCCAGCGCCCGAACGTCCTGATCGTGTGGGTGACTTTCCCACCCGAGTGCCCCTGCGAGACCGAGCGAATGTCAAGGCGCCCGGGGCGGTCGTTTCCGTCCTGCACGGTGTTCGCCCCTGCCGACGCCGCCTCGGCGCCGACGAGAGCAAAAAGCGCAACCGCTGCGACCGCGAGCGCACGAGACATCCGACCCCTGAGCATGATCCTCCTCCGCAGATTCCCGATTCTTCCTCACACTACAAGCCGAGTTCGGGGTTGCAAGCCCACGTGCACCGGTGTGGACCTCCTACCATCCCAGCATGGCTTTCGCGTACGGCTCGATCGACGACCTGGGGACGGGCGTCTTCCGCAAGGTCCGCCAGGCCCTCGGCGTCACCGCCTTCGGAGTGAACGCAATGGTGCTGCCGCCGCAGACCGGGTGGTTCGAGCACTTCCACGACGATCAGGACGAGCTCTACTTCGTCCACCGTGGCCGCGCGACCTTCGAGGTCGAGGGCGAGCGCTTCGAGCTCGAGCCGGGGGGCGTGTGTCACGTCGAGTCGACCTCTCCGCGCCGCGTCTGGAACGAGGGAGACGAGACCCTCGTGCTCCTGATCGTCGGCGGGCGAGGAGGCTACATCGGTCGCGACGGGCACATGGTCGACCCCGCCGACGAGGAACGGCGCCGCGCCTTCAGCGCCGGCGAGGAGGCCGTCATCCGCCGGCTTCCCGAGTGACGACCGTCTACCTCGCGCGCCACGGCGAGAGCGACTGGAACGCCGCCAATCGCTTTCAGGGGCACAGCGACCGGCCCCTCACCGCGCGCGGTAGGGCTCAGGTCGAGACGCTCGCCGCCGAGCTGGCTGAGGCGGCGGCGCTGAGCGCGATCTACTCGAGCCCGCTCCGCCGGGCCCTGGAGACGGCGGCTGCGGTCGGTGCCTGCACCGGGCTCGAGCCCGTGGCCGTCGACGATCTGCGCGAGGTGAACGTCGGCGCCTGGACCGGCTTGAGGCGCGCCGAGGTCGAGCTGCAGTTCCCGGAGGAGTTCCGGCGGTGGCTCGACGGCGGCGAGGGCTGGGCGGACGGGGAGACCTACGAGGAGATGTCGTCCCGCGTGGTCTCGGCCGTCCTTCGGATCGCCGACGCTCATCCGCGCGACGAGGTGCTCGTGGTCTCGCACGGGGGCCCGATCAGGGCGCTTCAGGCGGCCGCGGCCGGGCTCGACGTCCACGCCTACCGCCGGCTTCACCGGGTCGAGCCGAACGCCCACCTGTCCCGGCTGGCCGTCGAGAACGGCTTGATCTCCCGGCTAGACTGAGCTCGTGGAGGACTACACGAACAAGTACACGGGCGAGCAGGTAGAGGTCGAGCTCTTCGGCGGCGACTATCAGGAAGGCACCCTGACCGCTTATTGCGCCGTCGCCGGCGTCCCCCACCTCGAGCTCAACGGCCACATCCTCATCCCGCTCCAGAACATCGCGTCCTTGCACTGCGCGAGCCGCTGCGACGCACCCGAGCCGGACTGGCCTCCGCGCGGCCTCGCCGAGAGCGAAGGCGAGCCCTAGGCTCGTCCGGCGCGGTGCGCAGCAGGCTCTTCGCGGCACGCAACATCGCCAAGGCGTTCATCCTCTACGGGGCGCTCGCCGGCGGTCTCTTCGCGCTCGGCTGGTGGCTGGGTGGGCTTCGCCTGGGCAGCGTCTTCCTCGTCGTCGGCCTGCTGATGGCGGCGACGGTCTTCTGGTACGGACCGCGCGTGATCCTCGCCTCGCTCGGGGCGCGCGAGCTCCAGCTGGCCGAGGCGCCGGCCCTGCACTCGACGGCCGAGCGGCTTGCCCTCGTCGCCGGCGTCGAGCGGCCGAAGCTCTATCTGATCGCTGACGGACACCCGCGTGCTCTCTCGGTTGGGCGAGGCGCAGGCGCCTCGGGCATCGCCTTCACGCAGGGCTTGGTGACCCTTCTTTCGCCCGCCGAGCTCGAGGGCGTTCTCGCGCACGAGCTGGCGCACGCCCGCCATCGCGACTCCCTCCTTCAGACGCCGGTCGTGCTGATCGCCAACTGGCTCGTCGAGGCGAGCCGGATCGGCGGGTTCCTGGAGCGAGCGCTTCTCTTCGTGCTCGGCCCGGTCGCAGCGAGCATCGTTCAGGTCTTCCTCTCGCCGAAGCGTGAGCTC
>JBOHAB010000141.1:0-7727 GCA_050697655.1 Gaiellaceae bacterium | reverse complement strand
CGTCGGCGTCGGCGCTCGTCGCGGTAGCGGTAGGCCCACGAGCCGCCGGCGAGGGCATGTTCGACGAGCGAACCGAGTGCTCGCATCCCTCTCCATCGATGACTTTCTGTGACTCGGCGAACTTCCCCCGGGAGAGATCGCCGGCTCACTCGTGAACAGCCAGATGACGGTCGCGACGCACATCCAGCACGTTCGCTCGAGACCCAGCGTCCACAGCCGCGCCCAGGCCGTCGCGCTCGCCCACTGCTCCGGCTTCACCGAGACTCTTGAGTCGCCGCTCAGCCTTGGGCTTCGGTTCCCGGGCTGCTTTTGGCCTTCCCTTTGCCACCCCCGGGCGGATCGCTCTTCCCGTTGCGACCCCCGGGCGGATCGTCCTTTTCTTTGCCACGGCCGGGTGGATCGGCCTTTCCTTTGCCGCTGCCGCCGGACGGGGCGGATCCGTGCTGGCCAGCCCGGCTTTTGCCCTTGCTGGCCGCGGCGGAGACCGTTGCGCCGTGGCTACCGCCGGTGCCCTTGTTCGTCTTTGCGAGCTCGGAGATCTTGTTGCCCTTCCCGGCGGCGGCCGTTCCGGACGCGCTGGAACCAGAGCTGTGCTGCCCGGCGCGGCTCTTCTTGTCGCGGGCCGCGGCGGAGGCAGCGGGACCGTGCGCGCCGCCGGTGCCCGCGATCGTCTTCGCGAGGCGGGAGCTCTCGCCGCTCTTCACGGGGCTCAAGGGCATGTCCGTGCCAGCACGACGGCCGTTCGGACGTGCCCCGAGGCCGTCCTTGTCAGCAGGGACCGAGATGCTGACCTTGTCGAGCACGGATGAGGCAATGTCCTGGGCGGGGCCCGGGAGCGCGCCGGCCCAGGCGAGCCCGGTGCCGCAGACGAGCCCGACCGCCACCAGAGCGGCCGCGATCCTCGCTCGGGAAAAGTACGAGGACGCCGGATGTGTCCCGGGCGAAGGCGTGTCATTGCCTGAAGACATGCACACCTCGGCCGCCATCATCGCCACGACCTCCGTCTCGCGCCCGAGTTCGTCGGCGCTCGGCTCGGCCGAGGCGGCGTCGAGAAGTCTGGCCAGGTCGGCGTAGCTGGGGGGCGCGTCATTGGGAGCCACCGCCCCCGCGAGGAGGCGGTCTGCCGTGTCGATATCGAGCGCCACGGGAGGCACGTAGTCCATATCGCCCCAGGAGGTCATCCCGTTACCGACCTCCTACGTTCCTCGGCGAGCCGCCGGGCCAGCCGCTCCAGCGCGCGATGTTGTAAGACTCGCACCGCTCCCGGCGTCTTACCCACCATCGTCCCCACTTCGGCCGCGTCGAGACCGCCGATGACGCGGAGGAGAACGATCTCGGCCTGGTCGGCCGGTAGTTGTGCGATAAGCGCCAGCGCCGCCTCGGTGCTGCTCGTCACGAGCACCTCGTCCTCGCAGCTAGCAGTATTCCGGCGATTCGAGCTCTCGAGCGAGTCGATCAGGGCCTTCTGCCTTGCCTTGTTTCGGCGCAGGTCGACAAGCCGCCGGTGTGCGATCGTGAACAGCCAACTGCGGAAGCCCAGTTCCTCACCCTCGAAGCGACCCAGGCCCGCCGCCGCCGCCAGCCATACATCCGCCGCCAAGTCCTCGCCGTCGGCGGGTGCCTGGGCGCGAAGGTACCGCAGGAGCCCGGGCTGGAACTCGCGGTACAGGACGGTGAGTGCCCACTCAGTCCCTGTCTTCGCTGCCGCGAGCACGCCCCCGAACTGCTCCCCCATCGGCATGGCCACCGAGAGTAGCGGGTCGCCCTTCTTCCCGCGCCCGTAACGCCACGACCGTCTGGCGCGATATGGACTTCGAGAGCTTTCCAGGAAGCTTCGCGACCTCGGGGAGGTGGTCTTCGTTTCCAACGCCGGGAGAGCCGCTTCGGGTCGCCCGGTCGGTCTGTTCAGTCCGACAACGACGTGGAGGAAAGGGATTCGGGAGCTGGGACAGGGGGTCGTGACCCGGGATCGACGGGATCACCTCCGCCACGCTCCCACGAACGCAAAGGAGGTTTCGTGCGAACACTACGACTACTGATCGCGTGCTCGGTCGTGCTGGTCGGCGCCGTGCTGCCGTTGACGGCCTCGGGTGTGCCGCCCAGCGCGGCCCAGGCAACGGCCACGTTCGAGTACACGAAGAATATGCACCCGCTGGGGTTCTCACCGAACCCCGTCCCGCTGGATAACACGGTACCGGGGCAGGGTGTGTTCAACTCCGATCTGGCCTTCTGGGGGAAGACGGCGGTCCAGGGCACGTATTCGGGCTTCCGGCTCGTCGACGTCTCCGCGCCTGCGAACCCGAAGGAGATCGTCGACTGGACGGAGTGCACCAGCCCGACGACCACGACCGGAAACCAGGGCGACGTGATCGTCTGGGACGACCTGATCATCCGCTCCTGGAACTCCGGGACGCCTGCTCCACGCTATCCGGAGGGGCACCCGATGGCGGGTCAGACCATCCCGACCAGCGATCCCGCCCGCTTCACGACCCCGGGCGCGTTCTGCGGCGATTGGCCCATGTTCCGGACGCCCGCGCAGGGGAACGCCCCGGAGCGGGGCCAGGAAGGCGTCCACATCATCGACATCAGCGACCCGACGAATCCGGACGTGATCGGCTTCGTCGACATCCCCTGCGGATCACACACCGAGACGCTCGTTCCCGACCTGGCCAACAACCGGCTGCTCGTCTACAGCAACCCATCTGCCAACACGTTCCTGGGCGGGACTAACCCCGCTGAGGAGCCCTTCAACTGCCGCGGGTTCGACATCGTCGAGGTGCCACTGGACAACCCAGAGGACGCTTCGTACGTGCGCTTCGTGCCCACGGGCCATCCCGATACCCCGCCGGAGGAGCTCCACCCCTGTCACGACTCGGGCGTGATCCTCGGCGACGCCATGAAGGTGGCCTGCGCGGGGGGCAGCGGCCCCACCGTCTGGAGCCTCGACCCCGCCGACGGCGGCTCACTTGACAATCCCATGTTCATGTTCCACCGCGACCTCGGCACCGGCATTGGCCACACGGCCACGTGGAGCTGGGACGGCGACGTGGTGATCTTCGGCCACGAGCCGGGTGGCGGCAGCCAGGCGCAGTGCCAGGCAACGAGCAGCGTTCTGAACCGCACCCTGTTCTTCATCGACGGGGAGACGGGCGAGACCGTCGGCGAGTTCCTGCATCCGCGACCGCAGACGAACCTCGAGAACTGCACGTGGCACAACCTCAACGTCGTGCCGACGGGCAAGGGGTACGTACTCGTCGCCGGCAACTACCAGTCGGGGATCTCCGTGGTCGACTTCACCGACCCCGCGAACGCGAAGGAGATCGCCTATGCGGATCCGGCTCCGCTCGTCGACCCGAACCCGCCGGTCGGCATCGAGCTGGGCGGCGACTGGTCGACGTATTGGTACGACGGCCGTATCTACGAGTCCGACATCTCGCGCGGACTCATCATCTGGAACCTCAGCGACAAGGCGGTCGCAGGAGCCAAGAAGCTCGGCCGCTCCAACCCGCAGACACAGGAGTTCACCATCGACTAGGTGGCGAGCGCCTGCGCCGTGACAGCGAGGGCGGCCGTCGCGCGGCGGCCGTCCTCGGCACTCTCGACACGAGGGGGAATACCGCATGAACCTGAGGCGATCGTTCGTACCGATCTTGACGCTTGGACTCGCGCTCGCGGTCGCGTTCGCGGGGCCGGCGACGGCGGATCCGCCCAGCCACGTCCCCGGCGGTCCGTGTATTGAGGACAAGCAGCAGGTCAGGCTCTCGAGCCTGCCGAGCTACGCGGAGGTCGTGCGCATCCTCGACTCGATCGAGGCGTCGAGCCACGGCCGGGTCGAGGTCGGGAGCGCCGGCCTCTCCGGCGAGGGGCGGGAGCTTCTCTACGCGACCGTCGGTGACGGCCCCGATGTCTTCTGGTTGCAGGCGAGGATTCACGGGAACGAGCTGCACAGCACGGAGGCGGTGCTCCAGGTCCTCAAGTTCCTGGCCAGCAGCGGGAGCCCGGAGGCAAGGCGGATTCGCGAGCAGCTGACCGTGATCGTGATCCCGATGTACAACCCGGACGGCGCGACGGCGAACATCCGGCAGAGCACGACGCCCTTCCGGATCGACCTGAACAGGGACTGGGAGCTCTTCCGCCAGCCCGAGTCGCGTGCGTTCTACGACCTCTGGGAGGAGACGAGGCCGCGGCTGGCCATGGACCTCCACCACATGGGTCAGAGCCCGGTCGTGGAGGGAACGAACCAGCTGAACACCTTCCAGATCGGAGCGCGCTCGATCGACCCGAGCCGGATGACGGCGGAGCAATGGCTTACCAACCGCCAGATGGCCCTGATCTCGACGGCCACGGTGTCGCGCCTCGGCACCGGCAACGTCGCCCGCTATCCGCTGATCGACATCACCAACGCGGTGATCAGCCGGATGCTCCTGGGCGGGCCGGGCCCGGACGGGAGCGATCCCGGGTTCGAGACTCAGGGAGCGATCTTCTACGAGGTTCGCTCTGTCGGGCAGAAGAGCAACGGCATGCTCGAGCAGCTGTTCGTCCGGCCGACCATGGCCGTCCTGAACGCAGCCGCCGACGGGAGCCTCTACGAGCACCCCGGCACGGGGTGGGAGGACATCCCCTTCGGCGACGGCGAGCCCTGCGGCGGCGGCCCCGGGTAGGTCGAAGCCCGCTCAGGGGGAATGGGCGGCCGCCGCGAGGCGGCCGCCCATTCGGCCGCCGCGCGCCGCGGGTCGCCGCGCCCCAGCGTCTGATCTCGGTCACCGACGTTCCGCAGAGCAGCCGCTGGTACTCGGAAGTGCTCGGGTGGGAGAGTGGGCATGGCGGCTATGAGTATGAATGCTGCTCCCCGACGGGACGCTCGTACTGCGGCTGTACCGCTTCGTCGTTCACCACCACGGCAGGATCGGCGACCCGTCGTCGCCGCCGTACGGCAACGGGGTCGCGCTCTGGTTCGAGATCGACAACTTCGACGATGCGGTCCAGCGCGCCGAGCGCTTCACGCCGAGGCGGTGCTACCGCCGCACCGTAAATCCCCGACGGGCCAAGGCCAGCCGGCCATCGCGAGTTTTGGCTGCGTGATCCGGGCGGCTAGCCTGATTGTGCTTGCGAGCCCGGACGGGGAGTCGCCGTGGCCGGACCCGCGTTGCATGACACCCAGTGTTCCGGCGGCGGTTGACTGGAGCGACAACAGAAGTGAGGCTTACGAGAGGTCTACGATCATCTCGCTCCGGTGGCACAGACGTGAGCCGTCTCGTTGTCGTAGTTCCGCTCAAGGCTGGTGCGAGGCAGCGCGCCGAAGAGCTTCTCGACCAGGGGCCGCCCTCGACATCGACAAGACGCATCTCGTACGGCACGAGGTCTTCCTCACCGAACACGAGGTCATCTTCGACTTCGAAACCCCGGGCACCGAGCCTCCAATCGAGCTGCAGGCGGAGGACCCGACCCTGCATGCGGCTTCGCGCGCCTGGCACGAGGTGATGGCCGGCAAGCCGCGTAAGGCGCAGCAGGTCTTCTCGTGGGAGCGCAGCTCCTAGCGCGCGTCGGGCTGGGGGCGGCGATGGCCTGTGCCGCATACGTTCGCCTCCTTCGACGCCCCGTCCTCACTTGGGGTGCGACCGACGAGGAAGCAGCTTCAACGCTCCCGGGCGACGAGTTGCTCGAGGATGCCGACGGTGTTGCGACGCGCGCCATCCAGATCGAGGCGCCGCCGGCTGCAGTGTGGCCGTGGATCGCGCAAATAGGCCCTTCTCCTCGCGGTGGTGCCTACACCTACGACTGGATCGAGAACCTTCTAGGCCTGAACATGCACAGCGTCGATCGGGTCTTGCCCGACTTCCAGCATCCACAGGTCGGCGACACCATCGGCTTCGGGGCGAACCGGATGCGGATCGAGCGGGTCGAGCCGGAGCACGTCCTCGCGTGGCGGTCGCAGGACGGCAACTGGGTATGGACATTCGTCGTCGAAGGGCGGGACGGTGGAACGCGGCTGATCAGCCGCAACCGCTTCCGCCTGCCTACCCTCGCCGCACGTTTGGGCATGATCCCGATGGAGCCCGCCTCGCTTTTCATGGAGCGGACGATGCTTCGTGGGATCAAGCAGCGGGCCGAGCGCCTAAGCGTTACCCACGCAGGGCCCGAAGCGCGTTGAGGATCACGGCGACGTCGATCCCCTCTTGGAGAAGCGCTCAGTAGACAGGCGGGATGAACCCCAGTGCGGCGAAGGCCATTGCCACCAGGCTCAGGCCGATTTCGGCCAGGACGCTCTCACGCGCGATCCGCAGCGATCTTTGCCCGATCTGAATAACATCGGCCACTCGCCCGATCCGATCGACCAGGACGACGGCGTCTGCGGTCTCGGTTGCGATGGTGGCGCCGGTCGAGGCGATGGCGACTCCGACATCGGCGAGCGCGAGCGCCGGGCGTCGTTCACCCCGTCGCCGACCATCACAACCGGACCTAGCTCGGCATCCGACCGGATGGAGCGGACGAGGTCGAGCTTTGCCTCGGGCGACGGTTCGGCATAGACATGATCGACGCCGATCGCTCGTCCGATCTCCTCCGCGACTGCCTGCCGGTCGCCAGTGGCCAGCGCGATGTGTCGGATCCCAGCATCCCGAAGCCCGGCGACGAGCTCGTGTGCGTCGGGCCGCAGGTGATCCGCCATGACGATCGCCGCACTGAGACGACCTTCGACGCCGACCAGGACTTTCGCCCTCCCGGCCCCGTTGGCGGCGTCGAGCCCGCCGATGGCGACGGCGTCCACGGAGTAGCCGCGATCCGTGAGCCATGCTTCGCTTCCGACCGCGACGCCTCGCCCGTCCACCACTCCTTCGGCGCCCTGACCGGGATCCTCCTCGACCTGTTCGGGAAAGCTGAGTGCGAGACCCTGGGACACCGGTCTGCTCCTGCGCAAGAGGCAAGCGTCCAAGCCCGCTGCTATCTGGCTCTCGCACTGGACGGAGAGCAGCAGCGCAGCGCGAGCCTGCTGTTCCTCGATGCGAGAGCGCCACGGACGCTTCGCTCGATGCGTCGCTCGCCACCGGGGCTGGAGGCGCTACCGGGGTGTGCATCGAGAAGTGCGCATGGACCTGTCGTGGCGCCGTTCTCTGACAAGTCAACAGCAGCGAGGTTCACGATGGGTCTACGGGGTGGGCGGGCCTGGGACTAGCCCCGACGGCCAGGGCGGGGTCGGGTTCGCAGCCGGCTGTCGGAGCCGGTCACGGTCCCGCCCGCGTTGGTCGCGACGATCCGGAAGTGGTAAGTGGTGGCGGGCCTGAGCCGGCGAGCCAGCGCGCTCACCGGCACGCCCCGAAATCCCCCGCCGGCGTCGGCCCGCCGGGTCATGTGCCCGTAGCGCTTGGTTCGTCCGTACTCGAAGCGGTAGGTGGTGCTCGAGCCCTCGGGGTCGACGACGCCGTGAAGCCGCGCCCCTCGGCGGCGGATCGAGTTCGCGTGGGCGGTGGTGACCTCCGGCGGAGCGATCGTGGGGACGATCGTGATCCCGGGGGCGCCGGTCGTGTCTGTGGTCACCGACACGTTCTCGGCCGTGCCGATGACGTAGCTCGAGCCACCTCCGCCCCCTCCGGCGCCTGGGTTGTCGGCATATCCCCCGCCACCTCCGCCCCCGAAGTAGCCGCCGCCCCCGCCGCCTCCGCCGAGGTCGTGACCCGCACCGCCGACGCCGCCGCTGCCGAGCATGCCAGGCCCGCCGGGCTCTCCGAAGG
>JBOHAB010000140.1:0-7765 GCA_050697655.1 Gaiellaceae bacterium | reverse complement strand
CCTTCACGCCCTCGATGTCGAAGATGGCGTTCTCCACCTCGATCGGGCTCACCTTCTCGCCGCGCGTCTTGATGATGTCGTCGCTCCGCCCGACGAAATAGAGGAAGCCCTCCTCGTCGACCGTGAAGTGGTCCTGGGCACAGAGCATCCGCTCGCCTGGAAGGGGCCCGTCGACGATCATCTCCGCCGTCTGCTCGGGCTTCCGCCAGTACCCGGCCATCACGTGCGGCCCGCGCACGTAGAGGACGCCTGTCTCCCCCGGCTCCACGGGCGAGCCGTCCTCCCGCAGCACCATCGTCTCGGTCCCGGGGATCGCCTTCCCCACCGACGTCGGCTTCTCGGCGAGGAGCTCCGGCTCGAGGTAGCTGACGCGCTTGCACTCTGTCAGCCCGTACATGGCGAAGACGAGCGCGTTCGGGAAGATCCGCGCGAGCTCGCCGTGGAAGGTCGCGGGCAGCGCGGCCGCCGTGTTGGTCACCCGGCGGACGCTCGGCAGCTCGAAGTCCATGTTCCGGCGCATGGAGAGGAGCGTCGCGTAGACGGTCGGAACGCCCGGAAAGACCGTGGCCTGCTCCTCCTGCACCCGCTTGACGATCTGCGCCGGGAAGGCGAAGGAGCGCTCGAGGACGAGCGTGCCGCCCACGAGCACGTTCATGAGGAGCTGGTAGAGGCCGTAGTCGAAGGCGAGCGGGAGCAGGCCCAGGATCCGCTCGTCGGGCCCGAGCCGCAGGTACTGCGAGATGCTCCCTGCGGCGAAGACCATGCTCTGGTGGGTCATCATCACGCCCTTGGGGAAGCCGGTGCTCCCCGACGTGTAGATGAGCGCGGCCAGGTCGAGCGGGATCGTGCCCGTGGAGCCCGGCACGGCGCTCGAGGAAGCGATCACGGCCTCGAGCTCGAGCGCTCCCTCGACACCGGCCGGCGCCGAGTCGGCGACGAGCGCCTTCACGCTCGGCGCCGAGGAAGCGGCGGCGAGCGCGGTCCGGGTCAGGCTCCCCTCGGTGAGGAGGACGGCGGCCTCACAATCGTCGAGGACGTAGTGCAGCTTGTCCGCCTTCGTCTGCGGGTTGACCACGACGAAGACGCCGCCGGCCAGGAGCGCCGCGTAAAGCGCGGTCGCGCAGCCCGCCGAGTTGTCCATGTAGACGGCCACACGGTCGCCGCGGCCGACGCCCAGCTCCTGCAGCCCGCGCGCCAGCCGGAGCGAGCGGTCGAGCAGCTCCGCGTACGTGAGCCGCTCGGCGCCCGCGACGACGGCCTCTCGCTCGGGCACCCGCTCGGCCGAGGCGAGAAGGGTCTCGTGGAGGAGGCGGACGTTCATGCCGGCGCCCGGACAGGCGCCTGGGGAACGCGCACCTGGTCGCCGACGACGACGCGGTCGGGGACGAGCGGCTCAGCGAGGCGCGGATTCTCCACGAAGCGGTCGTGCAGGAGCATCACCGAGAGGGCGCCGACGAGCCCCATCTCGTCGGTCTCGCTCACGGCGCCGCGCGGCGCGCCCGCCTCGCACTTGCGCACGAGGCGCGAGACCGCTTCCGGGGCCAGGAGCCCGGCATCGTGCAGGCTGCGCTCGCCGAGGAGCTCGCGCACGTATTCGGGAGCGTCGGGGCCGACGAAGGCGCCCACGATCGGGGCCCGGTACGGCACCTTCTTCCGCGCGGCGATCTCGGCGGGCAGCCGGTGCTCCACCGCCTTGCGGAGCAGGTATTTCTCCGTCAGCCCGCGGAGCCGAAGCTGATCCGGAAGGCTTGCGGCGAGCTCGGCGACCCGGTAGTCGAGGAAGGGAAAGCGGCCCTCGATCGAGTGGCCCATCAGCATCCTGTCGCCTTGCGAGTGGAGCAGATAGCCCTCGAGGAAGGTGGTGATCTCGAGGTACTGCGCCTTGCCGAGCGGGGTCATCTCCCCGAACCACGCGGGCAGTCGCGCCTCCAGGCGCTCGGCAGGATCGCCGCGCTCCGCCGCCCGGGCGACGACGTCCGGCTGGAGCAGCCCGAGCAGCCGCGACGTGTTCGCGAAGCGGATGCGATGGCTGTAGAGAGGATCGTCGGTCTCGGTCAGCCCCTTGCGGTAGAAGGCGACGAGGAAGGCGCCGGAGCGCTTGAGGTCCTTGCCGATGAAGGCGTTCAGGCGGGTGAGAAGGAGCGGGCGGAGCGCCGACTCGGGCTCCCTGGCCCAGAAGTGACGGACGGCGTTCTCGCGAAAGAGGTCGTAGCCGCCGAAGAGCTCGTCCGCGCCTTCCCCGGTCGTGACAACTTTGAGGCCGGCGTCCTGCACCGCGCCCGAGAGGCGCAGGAGCGGCGACGGCGCCGTCCTGAGCGTCGGCTTCTCCGCCAGCTCGACCGTCTGCGGCAGGAGCTCGGCGATGACGCGGGCGCCGACCGTCACGCGGCTGAGGCTCAGACCACGGTCGCCGGTGAGCCGGTCCTGGTAGGCGCTCTCGTCGAAGCGGGAATCCTCGAAGCCGATGCCGAAGCTGTAGAGCGTCTCGTCCATCTGCTCGAGCGCGTGCGCGACGATCGCCGACGAGTCGAGGCCGCCGCTCAGGTAGGCGGCCACCGGCACGTCCGCGCGGAGACGCAGGCGGGTGGCGTCGGCGAGCAGGGCATCGAGCTCCTCGGCGAGGGCCGCACGCTGCGCCGGCGAGACGTCGCCGGCGTCCGAGAAGCGGAGGTCCCACCAGCGCCGCTCCTCGCGGATGCCGTCGGGGCCGGCGCGCAGGTAGTGAGCCGGCGCCAGCTCGCGGATGCCGGGGAACGAGGATGCGTCGGGCGAGATGCACCAGGTCGTGAAGCTCTCGACGAGCCCGGCCGGGTCGAGCTCGCGCCCGGCGGAGGGATGCCGGAGGATCGCCTTCAGCTCCGAGGCGAAGACGAGGTCGTCGCCGAGCTCGGCGACGAAGAGCGGACGGACGCCGAAGCGGTCGCGGGCGAGGAAGAGCTCCTGCTCGCGCCGGTCCCAGACGGCGAAGGCGAAGTCGCCGTTCAAGCGGTCGAGGCACGCGGGGCCCCACTCCGCGTAGGCCTGGGCGATCACCTCGGTGTCGCTCGTGGTGGCGAAGCGCCGGCCGAGGGTCTCGAGCTCGGCCCGGAGCTCGACATAGTTGTAGATCTCGCCGTTCTGCATCACCCAGAAGCGCCCGTCTTCGCTCGCAAGCGGCTGGTCGCCGCCCTCCAGGTCGACAATGGCGAGGCGGTTGTTGGTCATCCCGAAGCGGCCGTCGCGGTAGAGGCCCGTGCCGTCGGGCCCGCGGTGCCGGAGCTCGCCGGCCATCGCCAGCAGAAGCTCTTCCGGAGCCTCGACTCCTGAGCGCGCGTAGATCCCGGCGATGCCGCACATCAGTGCCCCTCCGGGTGATGCCGTCTAGCTTCTGCGTCGCGAGCGCCAAGCCTGAGTCTGCACTCGTCCGCAGCCAAGGCTAAAAGCCTTGGTAAGGGCGAGGGTGGGCTCAGGCGCCGCGTGATCGCGGGGCAGAAGCAGACATGTATCGCCTGGAAGGGCACTTGCCTGACCATACGGGCGACCCGGACCTCCGGCAAGCCCCGGTTGATCCTGCGGAATGCGGTGCTATGCTCAGACGGTCGCCCCGTGAAGCGCCCGGTGGCGACTTCTCTTTGCCCGTCGAAGCCCGAGAAGGATCGAAGCATGTCGAACATCGAGAGCATCGAGCAGGACGTCAGGGATTTCCTGCGGGACAACTTCCCGCTGAGCGCCGACGGGGTCGTACTCGACCGGGACGACTCCCTGATCGAGGTCGGCGTCATCGACTCGACCGGCGTCCTCGAGCTGATCGGCTTCATCGAGGAGCGCTACGAGGTCGAGATCGCGGACGAGGAGGTCCTCCCCGAGAACCTCGACTCGATCGCGAACATCACCCGTTTCGTCGGCGAGAAGGCCGGCGCCGCCTCGAATGGCACAGGCTGAGCTGACTGCGGACTCGCTGCGGCTCGCCGACCCCGGTCGGACGGTCGACGAGATCGCCGAGCGCCTGCGCGAGGTCGTCCACCGGGACCTCCGCCGCCGCGGAGCGGTCGTCGGCCTCTCCGGCGGAGTCGACTCGAGCCTCGTGGCCTTCCTCTGCGCGCGGGCCTTCGGCCCCGAGCGCGTCCTCGGCGTGCTCATGCCCGAGGGGGAGTCCGCCACCGACACGCTCGACCTCTCCAATGTCGCCGCAGAGGCGGCGGGCGTCGAGACCGTGCTGGAGGACATCACCGGGTTGCTGGAGGCCGCCGGCTGCTACGAGCGCCGCGACGCCGCCATCCGCACGGTGATGCCGGAGTACGGCGAGGGCTGGAAAGCGAAGATCGTCCTCCCCAGCCTCCTCGGCGGCTCGCGCTACAGCCTCTTCAAGGTCGTCGCCGAGTCGCCGGACGGAGAGCGACACGAGGCCCGGCTGACCGCCACCGCCTACCGCGAGGTCGTCGCCGCCACCAGCTTCAAGCAGCGCGTTCGCAAGGTGCTCGAGTACTACCACGCCGACCGCCTGGACTACGCGGTCGTCGGCACGCCGAACCGCCTCGAATACGACCAGGGCTTCTTCGTCAAGAACGGCGACGGCTCGGCCGACGTGAAGCCCATCGCCCACCTCTACAAGACGCAGGTCTACCAGCTGTCGGAGGAGCTCGGAGTGCCCGCGGAGATCCGCGAGCGCCCGCCGACAACGGACACGTATGCCCTCGAGCAGAGCCAGGAGGAGTTCTACTTCTCCGTCCCGTTCGACAAGCTCGACCTCTGCCTGTACGCGCGAAACCAGGGGCTGCCGGCCGAGGCCGCGGCCGCCGCCACGGGGCTCGAGGTCGAGGTCGTTGAGCGCGTGTACGAGGACATCGAGCGCAAGCGGAGGGCTGCCGAGTACCTGCACGCGCCGCCGCTCCTCGTCGCCGAGCTCGCGCGCGCGCACTAACCGTTCGACGGGGGTTTGCACACGACCAGAGATCAGCTATGGTCTGATCATTCGTGTAGTCCGATCGAAAGGCGGCCCTTTCGATGACTCCTTCCGAGCATCGCACCGCAGTACTGCTTGACGAGCACCCTCTCTGGCTGGAAGGGGTGGAGCAAGTTCTCGCCCGGATCGGAATCGAGGTCGTCGGGAAGGCGACCGCGCCCGAGCACGCCCTCGCGCTGATCGAGGAGCACCGGCCCAGCCTGTTCGTCACCGGGAACGAGCTGGAAGACGGCGAGATCGACGGCATCGAGTGTCTCTCGCTCGCGAAGCAGCGGGCTCCCGAGCTCAAGGTGATCGTCCTCTCGGCGTACGCCGAGCCCCAGTACGTCGACGCGGCGCTCGCCGCCGGCGCGGAGGCCTACGTGCTGAGGACGGCGCACGCGGACGACCTCGCCTCGGCCATCCGGCAGGCGTTCGAGCACTCGGTCTACCTCGCCCATGGGCACAACCGCAAGCGCCAGCGCTCCCGCGAGTCAGTCGAGGAGGCATGGGGCCTGACGCGCCGCGAGCTCGAGATCCTCACGCTCGTTGCCGAAGGGCACTCGAACGCCCAGCTGGCGCGGATGCTGTGGGTGACGGAGCAGACCGTCAAGTTCCACCTCTCCAACATCTACCGGAAGCTCAACGTCTCGAATCGAACCGAGGCGAGCCGGTGGGCGCAGGTGCACGGACTGCTGCCGCTCCAGGCGCAGAGCACCGCCGCCGCCTAGAAGCTCCCAGAAATGGAGAGCGGCCACCCCCCGACCAATCGGGGGCGGCCGCGTGCTTGCGCCCGACAATCTCGCCGACCTGGGCGCGCGCGTCTATCCCTCGGAAGGGGGAAAGCGGGCCATCCCGCTTGGTCTCCGGGAGGGCCCGCTCACCCCAGTGCGAGGGCCGTACAGAGGGAAGGCTCACGACGCCCTCGCTGCAGAGCGTCGGCTGCGGCCAACCGGCGCCCGGTGCAAACGAGCCTACTGAACTACCAGGAGTGAAGCTACTAGCCGTTCGGCGAGACTACTGTGACGAAAGCTGGCGAAAACTAGAAGACTCGGCTCTAGAAGACAGGCGTCTCGCGCCAGGTGCCCCAGACCTCGCGGAGCGCGTCGCACATCTCGCCCATCGTCACGTACGCGCGCGACGCCTCGACGATCGCCGGCATGAGGTTGCGGTCCTCGACCGCCGCGTCGGCCTTGAGCCGGGCGAGGGCCGCTTCGGCCGCGTCCTCGTCGCGCCGCTCCCGTAGCCCCATCACCTTGCCGACCTGCTTGTCCTCGAGCGCCTGGTCGATCTTGAGGATCTCGATCGGCCGCTCCTCCGGCTCCTCGTAGCGGTTGACGCCCACGATCACGCGCTGCCCGGCTTCGACCTCGCTCTGGAAGCGGAACGACGCCTCGGCGATCTCACGCTGGAAGAAGTTCTCCTTGATCGCCGGAATGACGCCGCCCAGCCTGCGGATCCGGTCGAAGTAGTCGTACGCCTCCGCCTCGAGGCGGTTCGTCAAGTCCTCGAGGACGTAGGAGCCGCCGAGCGGGTCGATGGTCGATGCAACGCCCGTCTCGTGCGCAAGCACCTGCTGCGTGCGGAGCGCAATCTTGACCGCGTGCTCGGTCGGCAGGGCAAGTGCCTCGTCGAAGGAGTTCGTGTGGAGCGACTGGCAGCCTCCGAGCACGGCGGCCAGCGCCTCCACGGCCGTGCGCACGATGTTGACCTCGGGCTGCTGGGCCGTCAGCGAGACGCCGGCCGTCTGCGCGTGGAAGCGCATGAGCCAGGAGCGTGGGCTCTTCGCCCCGTACCTCTCGCGAAGCTCGCGCGCCCAGATCCGCCGCGCCGCCCGGTACTTGGCGATCTCCTCGAAGAAGTCGATGTGCGCGTTGAAGAAGAAGGAGAGCCGCGGCGCGAAGTCGTCGACGTCCAGCCCGCGCGCCGTCGCGGCCTCGACGTACGCGAACCCGTCGGCGAGCGTGAAGGCGAGCTCCTGCGCCGCCGTCGAGCCGGCCTCACGGATGTGATACCCGGAGATGGAGACCGGGTGCCAGAGCGGCACTTCGCGGGCGCAGAACTCGATCATGTCCACGCAGAGCCGCATCGAGGGCTCGGGTGGGAAGATCCACTCCTTCTGGGCGATGTACTCCTTGAGGATGTCCGTCTGGATCGTCCCGCGGAGCTTGTCCTGCCCGACCCCCTGCTTCTCCCCGACGCAGATGTAGAAGGCGAGCAGCATCGCGGCGGGCGCGTTGATGGTCATCGACGTCGAGACCTGGTCGAGCGGGATGCCGGCGAAAAGCTGCTCCATGTCGGCGAGCGAGTCGATCGCCACGCCCTCGCGGCCGACTTCGCCGAGCGACTTCGGGTGGTCCGAGTCGTAGCCCATCAGCGTCGGCATATCGAAGGCGGTGGAGAGCCCGGTCTGCCCGTGCTCGAGCAGGTAGCGGAAGCGCGCGTTCGTCTCCTCGGCGGTGCCGAAGCCGGCGAACTGCCGCATCGTCCAGAGCTTCCCCCGGTGCATAGAGGGATAGACCCCGCGGGTGTACGGATAGACGCCGGGGTAGCCGAGGTCGCGCTCGTAGTCCACGTCCACGTTGTCGGGCGTGTAGAGCGGCTCGAGCGGCAGCCCCGACATGGTCGTGAAGAGCGCGTCGCGCTCGGGCGTCGCCTCGTAGAGGTCTCGGCGCCACTCCTCCGTGGCATCGAGACCCGGCCGGTCTTCGGTAGTGGCCATGTGCCCGAATTCTACGCGGAGGCCCGGTAGCTCCCGATTTCTAGCCGACCGCGGCGGTGGCGGCGATCGCGACGGCCACGGCCAGGAGCGCGACCCCGATCAGCCGCTCCAGCGCGCCCTCG
>JBOHAB010000139.1:0-7774 GCA_050697655.1 Gaiellaceae bacterium | reverse complement strand
ATCCGCCCGGCCGCGGCGAGCCCGGCGATGCTGCCGAGGAGCCCGCCGAGGAGAAAGGGGCGAAGCCTCTTGCGCCGCTCGCCGTCCACGTGCCCATTGTAAGAGCTCCTGACGTGATGACCCGCCGACTGGGTGTGATGGGTGGTTCGAGGCAAGGACGCAGGGACCGCCCATACCCTCTCCGGTATGGGCGCGACTGAGGACGCCGCCTCGGGCCGCCCAGCGCGGCCAGGCGGCACCGCTCCTCATTGCGTCAGGAGCTCTAAGGTGCGACGCGTGATCTGCACGCTCGGGGACCTCCTCCTGGACGTCAGCGTGCGCCTAGACGGCCCGATCGCGGAAGATACGGACACCTATGGCCGGACGCGAGTCGGCGCCGGGGGGCAGGCTGCGAACGTCGCCGCGTGGACGGTGGAGCTGGGCGGGTGTGCGCGCTTCCTCGGCAAGCGCGCCCGCGACCCCGCCGGACGGATCCTTGCTGAGGAGCTCCGCGGGCGCGGCGTCGAGCTGGCGGGGCCCGAGGTCGAGGCCGGCACCGGCGCCGTCGTCTCCCTGGCGATGCCGGACGGCGCGAGGACGATGCTGAGCGACCGCGGCGTCTCCACCGAGCTCGCGCGGGAGGAGCTCGACCCGGCCTGGCTCCAGGGCTGCGACTGGCTGCACCTTCCCGGGTACAGCCTGGTGCGCTCGCCGCTTCGAGAGACAGCTCTCGCCGCGGCGGCGCTGGCGCCGCAGGTCAGCGTCGACCTCTCGTCCACGGCTGCGATCGAGGCGTTCGGCGTAGTCGCCTTTCGCGAGACGGTGGACGCTCTGCGCCCGCAGATCGTCTTCGCGAACGAGGCCGAGGCCGGGCTCGTCGGCGACCTCGAGGCGCCGACCGTCGTGATCAAGCGCGGCGGCCGGGGCTGCGTCGTCGTCACCTCGGCGGGGTTAACCGAGCTCGCGTCGAGAGAGACCACCGTGGTCGACACGACCGGTGCCGGCGACGCTTTTGCGGCAGGATTCCTTTTCGCCGGGCCGGACCTCGCCCTCGACGCGGCCGCCCGCTGTGTCGCCAAGATGGGGGCGATGCCGTAGTGCCCATTCAGGTGATCCAGCCCAGATTCTGCGTCGCGAGCACCAAGCCAGAGGCCGCACTCGCGCGCAGCCAAGGCCCGCGGCCTTGGCAAGGGCGAGGGTGGGCTCTGGCTCCGTGTGATCGCGGGGCAGAAGCGGGCTCGTATTGCCTGGAGGGGCACTAGATGGATCTGGTCCGCATCCATCCCGAGGTGCGAGCCGCACTCGAAGCCCGCCGCCCGGTCGTCGCGCTCGAGACGACGCTCGTCTCGCACGGGTTCCCGCGCGGCGAGGGCACGGCCGTGGCGGCCGAGGCAGAGCGACGCGTTCGTGCCGCCTGGGCAGTGCCGGCAACGATCGGCGTGGTCGACGGCGTCATCCAAGTAGGCCTGACCGAGGAGCAGCTCGAGCGCTTCGGGAGCTCGCCGGACGCGCGCAAGGTGGGGCCGCGCGACCTGGCCGTCTGCGCAGCGCAGCGAGCCCTCGGGGCCACGACCGCGGGAGGCACGCTTGCAGTTTGCCGAGCCGTGGGCATCGGCTTCCTGGGGACGGGCGGGCTGGGCGGCGTCCACCGCGGCTGGGCCGGGCGACCCGACATCTCGGCCGATCTCGGGGAGCTGGCTCGAACCGAGGCGCTCGTCGTCGCCTCGGGAGCGAAGTCGATCCTCGACGTGCAGGCGACGGCCGAGCTGCTCGAGACGATCGGGGTACCCGTGCTCGGCTGGCGCACGGACACGCTGCCCCTCTTCTACGCCCGCGACGGCGGGCCGCCGGTCTCGGCCCGCGTCCTCACCGTCGAGGAGGTCTCCCAGATCGCGCAGTTCCACTGGCGTCTCGGGAGGCACTCGGCGGTGCTGCTCGCACGCCCTCCGGATAAGAGCCTCGACGTCGAGCCGCTGATCGAGGAGGGAATCGCCGAGGCCGAGCGCCAGGGGATCCGCGGACAGGACGTGACGCCCTTCTTGCTCGCCTACCTGCACGAGGCGAGCGGCGGCGCGACGGTCGAGGTCAACAAGAAGCTCATCGTCGAGAACGCCGCCCTCGCGGCCGAGGTGGCCGTGGCCTACTCCCGGCTCGAGTGATTTAAGGGCGCAGTAAGGCACGGGCGTTATCGTCGTCGTCGTGAGGCGCCGCCTGCTCCTCGCAACCTCGATCCTGCTGGTCGCGGCCTCGGCCTGCGGCGGCGAGCCCGAGCCGGTCGCCGACCCGGCCACGTCGGAGACGGCCCCGTCTACGACGACCGACCCCGCGACGACGACCGAGGAAGCGACGACCACGGAGGCGACCACCACCGAAGCCGAGCCGCCGCCGCCGCCGGAGGCGCCGCCCGGCGTCCCCGCCTACGTCGCCGGCTACCGCGACTGGGTGAAGCTGAACGGCAAGCCCATCCCACCGCGGCCCGCGGATCCGCACGAGGGGACGAAGAACGTCTTCGCGTCGAAGGACCGCCGGCCGAACGGGAGCTTCCCCTTCGGGACGGTCGTCGTCAAGGAGGCAAGCCGCCCCGGCCGCGACTTCATCGGCCTGATCGCGATCATGCGCAAGGAGCGCGGCGCCGACCCGGCCCACAACGACTGGCGCTTTGTCGAGTACACGCGGGAAGCGCGGGGCGAGCCCTTTCAGGAGATTGCGCGCGGCGGGGTCTGCTGGAGCTGCCACGCTGCCGCACTCGACAAGGACTACGTCTTCACGGACTGAGGTCAGTCGTCGATCCGCTCGATCGCGACGATGTCCTCGGCGGCGAAATCGACGGAGCCCGCCTTGCCCCAACCCACCACGTCCCCGCTCGGGAGCACCGCGACCGGCTCGATCACGCGGCCGTCGCGGAGGAGGAGCCGCGTCTGATGGGCGCCCCACGCGTCCTGCGGCCAGGCGGCCACCTCGGCCGCAAGCCAGTCGGGCAAGCGGGGAGGATCGGTCACCCGCCGAGCAGCTTGATGAGGTCGTCGACCTCGAGCATCTCGTACGACTGCGTGTGAACGCTCCCGCGGGCGCCCAGTGAGATCGAGACCTCGGCGATCACCGCCGAGCTCTCAGCCTCGACGATGTTCACGAAGTCGTGCGGGCCGAGCACGAACCACTGGTGGAGCACCTTCGCACCCAGCTCCTCGACGTCCTTGTTCACCTCCCGCAGGCGATCGGGGTTCGCACGGAGCGTCTGCAGGCCCTGCTCGCTCAGCGTCGACAGCATCAGGTACTTGGGCATCGTCCCTCCCTAGAGAGCTCCTAAGCGGCTTCGGGAGGCGAGGATACAGCGGCCCGGGCACGTTGCTCGTAGTAGAGGACGGAGAGCCCGAGGAAGAAGAAAGGCGCGAGGACTACCTGGACGAGCGCAGCCGCGATCACCCTGCCGTTGTCGGCGAAGCCGACGAGCGCGATTCCGAGGATGACGCCGAGCAGGAGGTAGATGATCACGAGCGCCGCGATCACTCCCAGCGCGTGGAGATACTCGGCACGGGCGAGGTGGATCGAGCGCAGGAGGGAGGAGGCGATCCGGTCGAGGGAGTTCTTCACGCTTGGGTCCCGCTCGAGCATCGCGACCGGTACCGAGAACCCCATCAGCGCGATCCAGAGCGCGCCGACAACAAGCAGAAAGAGGTACGTCAGGGCGATCACAGCAGGGACGGCGACGACGAAGGTGAGCAGGAGCAGCACCGGCGCGCGGAGGCCGACCTGCGCCCACGACTCGGCGAAGGTGTCCCCGGAGACGAGCCGCGCGGCCGCCGCGTAGCTGGCCGTGAAGGCCAGCGCGATCACGAGCACATCGAGGAGGTTGGGCGTGAGCGCGGCGAGCAGGTAGGCACCGCCCTCGACCAGCCCGAGGCCGATCGCAGCCCACGGGCGCTGGGTGTAGATGCGGATCGTCTCGGAAAGAAGCTCGCCGAGGGGAAGCGGACGGTCTGGCGGAGTCACGAGCGCGAACTCTAGGGTTCGCACGTGGAGATCCGCCGCGAGAAGTTCGACTCGGCGGCGGCCCAGGAGCTCGCGCAGGCGCTTGAGGCGGAGCTCCTCGACACGTACGACGGAGTTCCCGGCTCGGGCGGCCTGCCGTCCGCGTCGATCTTCGAGCCGCCCGACGGCGCCTTCTTCGTCGGCCTGGTCGACGGCGAGGCGGTGGCCTGCGGCGGCATCGCCCGCTACGACGAGTCGACGGCCGAGATCCGGCGGATGTACGTGACACCGGCCGCGCGAGGCCGCGGGCTCTCACGCCGGGTGCTGGCCACCTTGGAGGACGAGGCCCGGGCGCTGGGCTATTCCTTCGTGTGCCTGGAGACCGGAAGGCTCCAGGTCGAGGCGATCGGCCTGTACGTCTCCGCCGGTTTCCGGCGGATCCCGCGCTACGGGCCGTTCGTGGACGACCCCAAGAGCGTCTGCTTCGAGAAGAGGCTCGGATAGTGTCCCGGCCGTGGGCTACACGATCTTCCAGGCTGGAGAGCTCGAGTTCGTCCCCAGGGCGGAGAATGACCCCCGCTCGCTCGCGTCCCTCTCGGACGCGCTCTCCGCGTCCCGCGCTAACGTCTGGCGCTACCCACCCGGCGCGCAGGGGAGGCGCCACCGTGACCTCGGCCAGGAGGAGACCTTCGTCGTGCTCGCGGGCACGCTGACCGTCGACCTCGGCGACCCGCCCGAGCGCCACGAGATCCCGCGCGGCGGCGTCGTCGTGGTCGAGCGCGGGACGATCCTCCAGCTTCGGAACGCAGGCGACGAGGAGGTAGTGCTCTTCGTCTACGGGGCCCCGCCGGAGGCCGGCAAGTCCAAGTTCTTCGACCCGGTTCCGTAGCTCGGCGACGTCACACTTTCGACACGAAGCTGCGCGCCACGAGTGCGGGTTTCCGCTGTACGCTTGAAAGCGGGTGGTGGGATGGGGTGCCCCGGGAGAGACACAGCGCCCGCCCCGAGCGCGCGCGATCTCGCCGAACCTACGCCGGCGCCGGTTCCGCGGACGGCGCCCTCGCGAAGACGAGCTCGCCGTCGGCCACGTCCACGCGAACGGTGTCGCCCTCGGCGAACTCGCCCTCCAAGAGCCTGAGCGCGAGCGGGTTCTCGACCAGCCGCTGCAGGGCGCGCTTGAGCGGCCTCGCGCCGTACGTCGGGTCCCAGCCCGCGTCGGCCAGGTGCTCCTTGGCCGCATCCGTGAGCTCGAGGCCGAGCCCGCGCTCCCCCAGCCGCGCCTGTAGGCGCTCGAGCTGGAGCTCCACGATCTCGCCGAGCTGTTCGCGGGAGAGCGGCTCGAACTCGACGATCTCGTCGATCCGGTTGAGGAACTCGGGTCGGAAGAACTCCCGCATCGCCTCGGCCGAGCGGAGGTTCGAGGTCATGATCACCACCGTGTTGCGGAAGTCGACGGTGCGGCCCTGGCCGTCGGTCAGGCGGCCATCGTCGAGGATCTGCAGCAGGACGTCGAAGACCTCGGCGTGGGCCTTCTCGATCTCGTCGAGCAGGACTACCGAGTAGGGGCGGCGGCGAACGGCCTCGGTCAGCTGCCCGCCTTCCTCGTAGCCGACGTAGCCGGGCGGAGCGCCGACGAGGCGGGAGACCGTGTGCCGCTCCTGGTACTCGGACATGTCGAGCCGGACAAGAGCGCGCTCGTCGTCGAACATGAACTCGGCGAGGGCGCGGGCCAGCTCGGTCTTGCCGACGCCGGTCGGGCCGAGGAAGACGAACGAGCCGATCGGGCGATTCGGGTCCTGTAGCCCCGTGCGCGCCCGGCGCAACGCGTTCGCGACCGCCTCGACGGCCTCCTCCTGCCCCACGACCCGTTGGTGAAGACGCTCCTCCATATGGATGAGCTTCTCGGTCTCGCCTTCGAGCAGGCGCGTGACGGGGATGCCCGTCCAGCGGGCGACCACGGCGGCGACGTCGTCCTCGTCGACCTCCTCCTTCACCATCGGCTCGAACTCCTGCTCTTCCCGCTCGGCCAGCTCACTCTCGAGGGCGGGCAGGTCGCCGTAGCGGATCTCGGCGACCCGCTGGAGGTCGCCGGCACGCTCGGCGCGCTCTGCCTCCATGCGCAGGTCGTCGATTTGCTGGGTGATCTCCTTGACACGGTCGAGCTGCTCCTTCTCCTTCGCCCAGCGCGCGGCCAGCTCGTCCCGGCTCGCCTTCGCGTCGGCGAGCTCGCGCTCGACCGGCTCGCGCACCTCCCTCGACTCCTTCCCCATCGCAGCGAGCTCGATCTCGAGCTGGCGCACGCGCCGCTCGGCCTCGTCCAGCTCCAGCGGCGAGGAGTCGATCTCCATGCGCAGGCGCGAGGCGGCCTCGTCCACGAGATCGATGGCCTTGTCAGGCAGGTAGCGGTCGGAGATGTAGCGGTCGGAGAGGACGGCCGCCGCGACCAGTGCGGCGTCGCGGATGCGGACGCCGTGGTGGGCCTCGTACCGCTCCTTGAGCCCGCGGAGGATGGCGATCGTGTCGGCGACGGAGGGCTCGCCCACGAAGATCGGCTGGAAGCGGCGCTCGAGCGCGGCGTCCTTCTCGATGTGCTTTCGATACTCGTCGAGCGTGGTCGCGCCGACCGCGCGGAGCTCGCCGCGCGCGAGCATCGGCTTCAGCATGTTGGCGGCGTCGACGGCGCCCTCGGCCGCGCCCGCGCCGACGATCGTGTGCAGCTCGTCGATGAAGAGGACGATCTCGCCCTCCGACTCCTTGATCTCGGTGAGCACCGCCTTGAGCCGCTCCTCGAACTCGCCCCGGTACTTCGAGCCGGCGAGGAGAGCGCCGATGTCGAGCGCCCAGACTCGCTTGCCCTTCAGCCCCTCGGGAACATCGCCGGCCACGATCCGCTGCGCGAGGCCCTCCGCGATCGCGGTCTTCCCCACTCCCGGGTCGCCGATCAGAACCGGGTTGTTCTTCCTCCGGCGCGAGAGCACCTGGATGACCCGGCGGACCTCCTCGTCGCGCCCGATCACCGGGTCGAGCTTCCCCTGCTCGGCCAGCTCGGTGAGATCGCGCCCGAACTTCTCCAGGGCCTGGTAGGAGCCCTCGGGATCCTGGGAGGTCACCCGCTGCGAGCCGCGCACGTCCTTGAGCGCGGCGAGGAGCCCGTCACGCGGGACGACGTCCAGGGCGAGGAGGAGATGCTCGGTGGACACGTACTCGTCCTCGAGCTTCCGCATCTCCTCCTCCGCGTGGTCGAGCACCTCGGAGAAGGCGGTCGAGACCCGCGGCTGCTGCGCGGCCACGCCCTGGACGGACGGCTTCGCCGAGAGCACCGCCTCGGCGCGGGCGCGGGTATCCGCGACCGTGGCGCCGGCGCCCTCGACCAGCGTCCGCGGCAGCTCCTGGTCGAGGAGCGCGAGCACGAGGTGCTCCGGATAGATCTCGGGGTTGCCGCTTCGTCGCGCCAGCTCCTGGGCGGCGCCGACGGCCTCCTGCGACTTGATTGTCAGCCGGTCGAAGTCCATTTCCTCCGGGTGGATTGTGGGAGTGTCTGCTCGGGGTCGCTGTACAGGACGACCTCGCGACGGTACTGCCGGTGGACGCGCTGAACCTCCTCGCGCGTCTCGCGCTCGAGCCGCTCGAGGCGCGCCCGCAGGCGGCTCAGCTCGTCCTCGAGGCGGAGCACGGTCTCGACGCCGGCGAGGTTGAGCCTGACCTCGGTCGTGAGGCGCTGGATGAGGCGCAGGCGCTCGAGGTCGGCCTCGGAGTAGAGCCGGGTGTTCCCGGGCGTGCGCCGCGGCCGTACGAGCCCCTTCGTCTCGTAGACGCGAAGCGTCTG
>JBOHAB010000138.1:0-7823 GCA_050697655.1 Gaiellaceae bacterium | reverse complement strand
TGCCACGCGGCAGCCCCAGGAGTACCGCGGGCGGCGCGTGTTCGTGATCGGCAAGCGGAACTCGGGCTTCGAGATCGCGGACGGCCTGCTTCCGTGGGCGCGCCAGGTGATCCTCGGCTCGCCGAGGCCCGTGCAGACCGCTGTGGTCGCCCAGTCATCGATCCGCGTCCGTTACCTGCAGCCGTACGAGGACGCGACGCTCGGCGGCGGCACCATCGCGCTCGATCTCGCCGTCGAGCGCATCGAGAAGCGGGAGGGCGCCTGGCGCATCGTCGGAAGCGGCACAACCCAGCCTGGCTCCATCGACCTCGAGGTGGACGACGTGATCGCCGCAACCGGCTTTTCCACGCCGCTCCTCGACCTCGGTGACCTCGGCGTACGAACGGTCGCACAAGGCCGCATCCCGGCGCTGACCTCGTTCTGGGAGAGCGAGCCGGGCGCCGGGATCTTCTTCGCCGGGAACGCCACCCAGGGCGCTCCAGGCTTGCGGAAGCACGGCGTTGCCAGCGGCTCGGCAGCCGTGCACGGCTTCCGCTACAACGCTCGGGTAATGGCACGCAGGCTGGCTGCGACGAACCTGGGGCTGGAGCTTCCGCGGGAGCGCATCGAGCCCGGGGCGCTGGTTCCCTACCTGCTCGAGGAGCTGACGACGGCTCCCGAGCTCTGGGCGCAGAAGTCCTACCTCGCCCGCTCGGCGACCCAAGAGGGCGAGACCGAGATCGTGCCGCTCGCCCACTTCCTCGACGAGCCCGGGCCGGACGCCGTCGCGGTCGCCGTCGAGATGGACGCGGCGGGCAGCACCTACCCGGCCGTCTACGTCAGGCGGAACGGTGAGATCCGCGAGCGCCTGCTCCCGCCAGACCTGTTGAACGACTTCCGCGGGCCCGACTACGGACGGGAGCTCCGCGCGGCGTTGTGAGACGAGCCGCCGTCACAGCGGTCATTCTCGCCGTCCCGCTGGCGGGCCTCTTCCTTCTCCTCGGCGTTCCTCGCCTGGACGTCAGGTGGGAGCATCATCCCGCGCACTTCTGGCTCGTGCTGACCTCGGCAGCGCTCAGCTTCCTGGTAGGTCTCCTCATGGCAGAGGCGGCAGGACGGCGAGGTGACGCCCGCGTCCTGCTCGTCTCGCTCGCCTTCCTCTCCGCCTCGGGGTTCTTGGGCCTGCACGCACTCGCGACTCCGGGCGTGCTGCTCGACGGAAGGAACGCGGGCTTCCAGATCGCATCGCCGATCGGGCTGTTCGTGGGAGCGGGCTTCGCCGCCGCCTCGGCCCTGCCGCTCGGTGCCCGCGGCGCGATGGCCGTCGTTCGAGGACGCCGAGTACTCCTGGGGGGACTCCTTGCTGCTCTCGTCCTCTGGGCAGTCTTCGCGCTGGGCCAGTTCCCGCCCCTCGACGAGGAGATCACCCCCGAGGCGGCCCGGAACCCACTGCTCTTCCTCTGGGGGCTCGGCGTTCTCCTTTACGGCTACGCGGCTTACCGGTACGGGCGCCTGTGCACGGTGCGCAAGGCTCCGGTCGCCGTGGCGGTGGTCGCCGCCTGGGTGCTCCTCGCCGAGGCGATGCTGGCCGTCGCGCTCTCCCGCAACTGGCAGCTCTCGTGGTGGGAGTGGCACCTCCTCATGCTGATCGCGTTCGCGTTCGTCGCGCGCAGGGTCTGGGTCGAGTGGCAGCAGGAGGGGTCGAGCGCCGAGATCTTCGCCGACCTGTACGAGGAGCGCACGCTCGGCCATCGCGCAGAGGTCAGCGTTCTCTTCGCCGATCTCCAGGGCTACACGACGTACGCCGAGAACAACGCCCCCGACGAAGTGCGCGCGATGATGAACGAGTACTTCGGCACCATCGTCCCGGTGATCGAGGCGGAGCGCGGCGAGCTCGTGCAGACCGTCGGAGACCAGATCTTCGCCGTCTTCAAGGAAGCGGGCCACGAGCGGCGGGCCGCGCGGGCCGGGCTCGGGCTTCAGAGCGCGACCGGCGCCCTCGCCTCCCGCCACGCGGACTGGCCCCGCTTCCGCGTCGGAGTCAACTCGGGGGAGGCACACATCGGTCTCGTCAAGGCGCCCGGCGCCCGCTACTTCTCGCCGACCGGCGACGTCGTCAACACGGGCTCACGGCTCGAGGCGCAGGCTCGCGTGGGCGAGGTCGTGATCTCGGGCAGGACCCGCTCGGCGCTCGGAGACGACGCGGTAGTCGAGGATCTCGGCGAGCTGCCGGTCAAGGGCAAGGAACGCCTCGTGCAGGCCTACGTCCTACGCGCGCTGGCGCCGTACGGGAGCGAGGGCGACGAGCGCCTGAACCACGAGAACCCCGAACGAGACCGCTAGCACACCGGTCGCCAGCCCGGGCACTACCCCTTCGAGCACGACCGGAGCGCGGATGGCCGCGCCGATCACGATCGTGAAGACGAGCAGAGCCCCGAGGAGAGCCTGGAGTCGCCCGAGCGGATCGGTGTTTCCTCCGCTCGAGGCATCGACGACCCGGGCGAAGCAGGTCAGTCCGGTGGCCGCGGTCAGCGGCACGCCCACAACGAGGAGGTAGAAGGAGGCCGCCGCGTGGCCCAGCGCGTCCGCTACGGCGACGGCGAGGAGGAGCGCTCCCGCGATCTCGACGGCCATCGCACCGGCGCCGCTGCGCGTCTGTCCCATGGCGCCTGGTTTGACTCCCGCGCCAGTTGTCCTCCCGTTACGCTGCCGATGACCACGAGGAGGCTGAATGCCGGATACTGCTATCACCTGGCTCGGACACTCCGCCTACCGGATCGACACTCCGGGCGGCAAGCGCGTCTACGTCGATCCGTTTCTCGACAACCCCATGTGCCCGGAGAGCGAGCGCGAGCCCGAGCGCGTCGACCTGATCGCGCTCACGCACGGCCACGACGACCATCTGGGCGACACGGTGGAGCTTGCCCAGCGCTTCGACTGCCCTGTGATCGGGATCGTCGAGCTGCGCGGGTGGCTCTCGACCCAGGGTCTCCCGGAGGACGCTACGCAGGCCGGAAACAAGGGCGGCACGATCGAGAAGGAGGGCGTCAAGATCACCCTCACGGACGCGAAGCACTCGAGCAGCGTCTTCAGGGACGGCAGCTTCCTCTACCTGGGCGAGCCGGCCGGGCTCGTGATCGAGGTCGAGAACGGCACGAAGGTGTACGTGGCCGGCGACACGTGCGTCTTCGGCGACATGGCGCTGATCGGTCAGATCTACGAGCCCGACGTCGCCATCCTCCCCATCGGCGACCACTACACGATGGGCCCCAAGGAGGCCGCAGTCGCCGTGGAGCTGCTCGGCGTCGACCGCTGCATCGTCGGCCACTTCGGCACCTTTCCGTTGCTCAAGGGAACGCCCGAGGCGCTCCAGGCGGAGCTGACGACGGATTGCGAGATCATCGCGCCCGAGCCCGGCGAGTCCGTCACCGTCTAAGTGCCCCTCCGAGCAATACACGCCTGCTCCTGCCCCGCAGGAGCGAGGCAGCATCACTCGGAGGGGCACTGATGCGGGAACGCTGGTTCGGAGCGACGGGTCGGCGGGTTCCGGAGATCGCGGTCGAGGGCGAGGTCGAGCTCGACGACGCGCTCGTCATGGACGACGTGGCCGATGAAGGGCGCCTGCAGGAGGCGCACGCGGCCGGGACGCCGGTCGTCGTCCGCGCAGCCGACGCGGAGTCGGTAACGCGCGCCCTGGAGCGCCCGGAGGTCGCCTGTGTCCTGGTCCCGGCGAAGCGCCGCGAGCTCCTCGAGCTCGACCTCCGCCGGATCACCTACGGCGCCTAGCCACTACTCCTGCGCGTGCGGGCCGCAGACCGGCCAGTGCACCGCGCCGCCCACTCCGCCCCGGCCGCCTTCAGCTGCTCGATCGTCTCGTGGTCGCGGAGGACGGCGTCAGCCAGGTCACGAGCAGCTCGCCCGTCGTGGCCTCGAGCGGCGTCACCAGCTCGGAGAGTCCGGCCTGCTCGAACCGTCGCAGCATCGCCTTGCGCCTCATTGCGAGCCGAGTCTACGAAACGTCAGCTGGCGACGAGCGGGAGCGGCTTGACGATGCCGACGCCCTGCTCGCGCTTCGTCGCCACGATCGCTTCGGCCAGCTCGACGATCGCGCGGGAGACGTCCGCCTCGGGCTCGGCCCACACGATCGGCTCGCCTTCGTCGGCGAGCGCGCCCAGGCGCGGGTCGAAGGGAATCCTGCCGAGGAGCGGCGCTTCCACCTCCGCCGCCAGCGCCTCGCCGCCGCCCGAGCCGAAGAGCTCCTCGCGGCTACCGTCCTCGCGCTGGAGATAGGCCATGTTCTCGACGACGCCCAGCAGCCGCATGTTCGTCTTCCGCGCCATCTGTGCGGCGCGCACCGCCACCTGTTGGGAAGCCCGGTGGGGCGTCGTCACCACGACCGCCTCGGCGCGCGGGAGCAGCTGCCCGAGCGAGATGGCCACGTCCCCGGTTCCCGGAGGCATGTCCACGACGAGCGTGTCCAGCTCGCCCCAGTGAACGTCCGAGAGGAACTGCTCGAGCGCGCGGTGGAGCATGGGGCCGCGCCACATCACAGGCGTGTTCTCGTCGAGGAAGAAGCCGATCGACATCACCTTGAGGTCGTCGCGCACGGGCGGCACGATCATCGCCCGCTCGCCTCCGTCGACCGCGACCGGGCGCTGGTGAATGCCCAGCATGTGCGGGATCGAGTAGCCGTAGACGTCGGCGTCGAGCACGCCGGCCCGATGGCCCAGGCGGGAGAACGAGGCGGCGAGGTTTGCGGCGAGGGACGACTTGCCGACGCCGCCCTTGCCGCTCGCCACGGCAAGCACACGGGTGCTCGTGTCGACCGAGATCCCGGGAGTCCGCTCGCTGACGCCGCCGCGCAGCCGGGAGGTCAGCGCCGCCTTCTCCTCCGGCGTCATCACGTCGAAGCCGAGCTCGACGTCCTCTACGCCCTCGAGCGGCAGGAGCGCCTGCTCGACCTGCTCCTGGAAGCTGGCGCGGAGTGGGCAACCCGGGACGGTGAGGGCGATCACTACCGTGACACGGCCGCCGTCGAGCGTGACGTCGCGCACCATGTCCAGCTCGATCACGGAGCGCCCCAGCTCCGGGTCGTAGACGCCTTCGAGGGCGCTCAGGATCTCCTCTCGCGCGGCCATGAACCTAGGCTAGCAGCGCGACCGTGCAAGATTGGGGCATGCGCGCCGGGGTCTTCCTCGTTGCGACGGTCGCAGCGCTCGGCTTCGCGACCGAGGCCGCCTGGGCGCAGACGGCACCTACCGTGACGTCCGCGCTGCCTTCTTGGCGTGCGCCCGGCGCCGCGTTCGTGGTGCGGGGCACAGCCGCTCCCGGAGCCTCGGTCGGACTCTGGCTCGGCGGAACGAGGAGGGCGACCGTCGCCGCGCAGCCGGGCGGCGACTTCGTCTTCAGGGTCCGCGCCCCGGCGACGCCACGGAGGTACGCCGTCGCCGTCGCCTCCGGCGGCGAGCGCACCGACGCTGGCCCGCTCCGCGTGCGCCCGGTCCGGCTCGCGGCCGGGGGTGACGTCACTCTTGGAGACGGCGTCGCGACCGCCATCCGGCGCTACGGCCCCCGCTGGCCGTGGCGCTCGGTCGCGCCGGTGCTGCGAGCAGCCGACGTGGCCGTCGTCAATCTCGAGACCTGCGTGTCGAGACGCGGCCGCCCCTGGCCCGGCAAGGAGTTCACCTTCCGAGGCAGGCCGCGATGGCTTCGCACCGCAGCGAACTTCGCCGGGATCGACGTCGGCTCGCTCGCCAACAACCACTCGCTCGACTACGGCAGGCGCGCCTTCGCCGACACGCTCGCCACCGCGAAGCGCCACGGCATCCGCACGATTGGCGGCGGCACCAACCTCGCCAGGGCCCGGCGGCCGGCGATCCTGAGAAGGGGCGGCTTGCGCCTCGCCTTCCTCGGCTTCTCCGACGTGCGCCCGCCCGGCTTCGACGCCGGCCGGCGCCGCTCGGGCGCAACGCCGGCGTTCGCGCGCTACGTCCGCGCCGACGTTCGCTCGGCTTCGCGAGACGCCGACATCGTCGTCGTCTACTTCCACTGGGGCATCGAGCTCGACCGGACTCCGAGCGCCAGGCAGAGGGCGCTCGCCCGGGTCGCGCTTCGCGCCGGGGCGACCGTCGTGCTCGGCGCGCATCCGCACGTGCTCCAGCCTCGTGACCGCCGCGGCAGGCGGTTCGTCGCGTGGAGCCTCGGCAACTTCGTCTTCGCGTGGAACTCGCCTGGCACGAATCGCACGGGAATCCTGCGCCTCGGCCTCGGGAGAAGCGGCGCCGTCTCCTCGAAATTCCTGCGGGCGCGCATCAACTGGGTGCAACCGCGGCTCCGGTGAGGACTGTCGATGGATGAACGCATCCTCCTGGTCGAGGACGACCCCTCCATCCGAGAAACCACGGCGATCGGCCTGCAGGGAGCGGGCTTCCGCGTGACCGGAGCGGCCGACGGGAGGGAGGGGCTCGACCGGTTTCGGCGGGAGCCGTTCGACCTCGTCGTTCTCGACCTGATGCTTCCCGTGTTGGACGGATACGAGGTTTGCCGCGAGATTCGCCGGGCGAGCAGCGTTCCGATCGTCATGCTTTCCGCGCGCAGCGACACGGTCGACGTCGTCGTCGGCCTCGAGCTCGGCGCCGACGACTACGTGACGAAGCCCTTCGAGCTGCCGGAGCTCGTGGCGCGGGTTCGGGCCGCCTTGCGGCGCGCCGCCACCGACACACCCGGCGAGCGAATCCTCGCCGGCGACCTCGAGATCGACCCCGACGGCTTTCGCGCGCGCAAGGCGGGGGTCGAGCTCGACCTGACGGCCACCGAGTTCCGCCTCCTGCTCGAGCTCGCGCGGCGGCCGGGCCAGGTCTTCACCCGCGAGCTCCTGCTCGAGCTCGTCTGGAACTACGAGTATCTCGGCGACTCGCGGCTCGTGGACGTCGCCGTCCAGCGGCTGCGCGCGAAGGTCGAGGACGAGCCCCGGCAGCCCAAGTTGATCGTCACCGTGCGAGGCGTCGGCTACCGCTTCGAGAAGACGTGACAGAACGCCCACAGGCGATCTACCCCGGGCGCCTGCGCCGGCGCCTGACGCTCGCGTTTGCGCTCACAGCGGGGCTCGCGGCCGCTCTGCTCGCGGCCGGCTCGTACTTCCTCGTCCGCGAAGCGCGCCTGACCGACTCGCGCGACCGCGCGCTCGAGCAGTCCCGTTTCAACCTCGTGCTCGCGGCCGAGGTGCTGCCCGCCGAAGGGCCGGAGGCACTGATCGAGGCCTACGAGCGGCGCGGGCGCTTCGAGACGGTGCTCCTCGTCGACGGGACGAGCTACCCCTCGAGCCTCTCGATCGGCGAGGGCCAGGTTCCCGAGGAGCTCCAGGAGCTCGTCGCCGAGGGCCAGCTCGCGTACGAGCGCACCGAGGTGGCAGACGCGCGCTATCTCGCCACCGGCGGTCGCGTCTCCGGGGAGGACGCCCAGGCCTACTTCTTCTTCTCGGAAGAGGATCTCTGGGACGACCTCTCCGAGCTGCGCAACATCCTGCTTGCCGGCCTGGGCGCCGTCGTCCTCCTCGCCGGCCTCGCGGGAGCGCTCGTGGCCCGGCGCACCCTCGCCCCGGTGGCCCGCGCCAGCACCGCTGCACACTCCCTCGCGGAAGGCCTGCTCGACACCCGCCTCCCCGTCGAGAGCTCGGACGAGTTCGGGTTGTGGGCCGCCTCGTTCAACGAGATGGCCGGCGCTCTCGAGGCGAAGATCACGGCGCTCTCGGAGGCACAGGCGCGCGAGCGGCGCTTCACCGCCGACGTCGCGCACGAGCTGCGCACGCCCCTGACGGCGATCGTCAACGAAGCGTCGCTCCTGGC
>JBOHAB010000137.1:0-7830 GCA_050697655.1 Gaiellaceae bacterium | reverse complement strand
GGCGGGCGAAGATCACGCGGCCACGCTGTACTCGTCGTGCAGGTTCCACCACTGGTAGGGCGGAGACTGCGGATAGCCCTCGGGCGAGCCCTCCCACTCCTCCTGGCGCCCGAGCGCCGTGAGATCGAGGTAGCACCAGGTGCTACCCATCGCCTCGTCGCCGCGATTGTTGACGAAGTAGGTGCAGAGGATCCGCTCGCCGATTCTCGGCGCTGAGCTCGGGGCGGGAGAGGGTGGTTTCGACACCGAGGAACTACAGCTGCTCGTCACGGATGGTCTTGAGAAGGGGTTTCTGACCTACGACGAGATCGCCGCCGGGCTTGAGACGTCGAGCTGAAGCCACGATCGCATCGCGAAGGATCGCCAGAGCACCGCCGAGCGACGCGACCGGCGCGACTCGGAAGACGCACCGGCGGCGCCGGGCAGCTACGCGCGTCGGCGCCGCAGCGCGCGGACAGCGCGTTCCCCGTTTGCGTAGTCCTGGATGTCGATGATCATCCCGTCACGCAGGCGCAAGAGATGCGCCCATTCGTGCCGCGTGCCGTCGCGCTCCGCCCCGGAGATGACGACCGCAACGCCGCCGTCCCGCTGTTCGACGCGATCGACGCGCAGGTCGTGGTCGCCTTCCCGGCTGCGCCACTCAATCGTCGATCTGAGTACCTCACGGGCCTCGTTCGGGCCGTGTCAGGAAGGGACGGGTTTCCAGAACCGCCACGTCCGCCGACCCCGCCACTCCAGCTCCGGATGCATCAATGCGACGAGTGGCTCGACGTCGCGGGCGCCGAGAGCTTCGAAGGCGGTCCGGATGGTGTCCGCGCTCATGCTTCGACCCGACCCCTAACAGCTTGCGGCTTTTGGCTGCGGCCCACGTTCCGCGCCGCGAGCCGCGCCTCAGCCTCGTCGATCGGGGGAAGAGCGGGCAGCCGATCTGGTCGTCCCGCCTGAAGATCGCGTTCGAGACCACCGTCGCTTCGCAACCGGGCTGACCGCGCCAGGCGGCAAAGAGCAGCGTCGCCCCGTAAAAGAGCGCGGCACCACCTGCCGTGTACGGGTTGACGGCGAGCGCCACGAGGAGCAAGCAGTTGGCGGTCGTGCCGGCCGAGCCGGTGAAGCGCACGGGGCCGCACGCGTAGAGGCGGGCGACGAGGCCGAACGCGATTACGGCTGTGGGCAAGACCGCGAGCCCGAGCGCGGCGTCGTACCACTCGAGCCCCCAGCTAGTTCCGTCGAAGAACGCGAGGTAGAGAAGCCCCGCGGCCACGACGAAGCGGGTCGTCGTTCCGATCGGGCCGATCCTCCGGCTTTTGAGTTGCATCGTGTGTCCTCCCTTCAGCAGCTCTTCGAAGGCTAGGGCTTGCCCCTGGGGGGAAGGTCAAGCGGCCCGTGTGCGGCGCAGATCGCCGCTGGCCAGATCAGCGTCGGAGTGACCGGCGAGCGCCGCCTTGTTCGCTGCGCGGAAGGCGCCGATCCGGCGCTGGATTACGTCCAGCTGCTCGCGACGGTGTTCGATCCGCTGTTCCGTCTGATTCAGTAGGTCTGCCAATCGCGGGCCGATCGGCTCGTCCGGCCGGTCGAGATAGACAGCGGCCAGCTGCTGGATCTGCTTGATCGTCAGCCCGAGCGCACGAAGGTTCTCGATCACCTGCACGCACCAGATCGCCGACTCGTCGAAGAGACGGTAGTTGGCCTCGCTGCGGCCCACGCTGTAGATGAGGCCCAGCCCTTCGAACTCGCGGATCGCCTTCGGCGACATGCCAGTTCGACAGGCGAGCTCGCCCACCGTCATCAGCTCCCCTCGCATCCGCCCCTCCACAGACTCGCGCAATACATCAGAAAGTTATGATATATGATTCTGTTCATGAGCAGCGCACTGATCGCTTCGCCGTTCCGGCTTCCGGCCGCGCCGCTCGAGACGGACCTGGTGGCGAAGTACTTCCGCGGGCTGGGCGATCCGATCCGGCTCCGGATCCTCGAGCTGTTGCAGAGCGAAGGCGAGCTGTCGGTCGGCACGCTCGTAGAGCGGCTCGGGCTCCCGCAGCCGCAGGTGTCCAACCATCTCGCCTGCCTGCGCTGGTGCGGGTTCGTCGAGGCCCGGCGCGAAGGCCGCACGGTCTTCAACCGGATCGCAGACGCGCGCGTCGAGGCGATGCTGGAGCTGGCGCAGTCGCTGCTCGCCGACAACGCCGAGCACGTCGCCGCCTGCTGCCGCATCGAGGAGCCGGGGCGATGAGACGACCGCGCGTCGAGATCCTCTACTTCGAGGGCTGCCCAAACCACGAGCCAGCCCGGGCGCTCGTCGAGCGGCTCGCCATGCAGCTTCGAATCGAGCCCGAGATCCGACTCGTCGAGGTCGCCGACCCCAACGCCGCGGTCGAGCTTCGCTTTCTCGGCTCTCCGACGGTGCGGGTCGACGGCGTGGACGTTGAGCCTCGCGTGCAAGACCGCCGCGACTTCGCGTTCTCCTGTCGTATCTACCGCAACGAGAGCGGCGTCGCCGGGCGACCGGACGAGAGGTGGGTTCGCGAGGCGCTTGCGGAGGCCACGAGGTGAGCGTCGCCGGCACAGGCGCCGAGCCAGACGGGCGGCGCCAACCGTGGCGGCAACGCTCGCGGCGGCGGAAATCTCGCCTTCCAAGCTCGGCCCTGCCCGTCGCGCCCGTCTCACCGAGGCGCAGCGCGAGCTCTACTTCTGGATCCTGCGCGGGTTCGCAAGCGAGGGCCGACCCAGCAGCAGCGAGGTGCGCGCAGCCGCCGAGCAACTCGGGCTCGACGCCGAAGACGCGCTCGCGACGCTCTCGCGCGAGGACCTCGTGCACCGCGGAGCCGAGGGCACGATTGCGGTCGCCTATCCCTTCTCGGGCCGACCGACGGCGCACCGCGTTCGCTTCCCCAGCGGGCACGAGATCGACGCGTTGTGCGCGATCGACGCGCTCGGGATCGCGCCCATGTTCGGCAAGCCGATCGAGATCGAGTCACGCGACCCCATGACCCGCGAGGAGATTGTGGCGCGGGTCGCCCCCGACGGGGCGACCGAGTGGTGGCCCGAGTCGGCGGTCGTCGTCGCCGGCGCGATCCGCAACCAAGGCGACGCATGCTGCGGCTGCTGCGCGGTGCTGAACTTCTTCGCCTCGCCGGCGAACGCCGAGCGCTGGCTCAGCGAGCACCCGGACATACGGGGCAACGTGATCTCGATGCGCGAGGCGGCCGCGGCCGGGCGAGCCGTCTTCGGCGACGTGCTCACAGACACCTGATGCCGACGCCGATCGACCGTCACAAGCTGCAGCGGCTACTCGCCGAACAGCACCCCAGCTTGTCGAGGTGCTGCCCGCAGCCCCGCAGCGGACAGCTCCCCGCCCGTGCGCCGAGAGCGATTCCGAGCTTGACGAGCCGGGCCGCTCGCTTGTCGAGGGGGGCCGCCCTCGTAGCAGGCTTTCGCAAGGTTCTGGTGGCTCCCGCCCCGGCCGCCCCACCCGAGTCTGGGCGCTGCACACCGACTGCTAGCCTGGCCTGCTCCGACCGGAACAACCAGGAAGGAGGTGAGCGCGCTGCTAGCACTCACCGACAGCGCGGTTGAGGCCGTGAAGCACATCGTCTCGTCCTCGGAGGAGGCTTCCGAGACGGGAGGTCTGCGTCTGGTGGCCGAGCAGGTAGGAACGCAAACGAACTTCCAACTCAGCGTCGTTCCGCTGCCCGCTGAGGACGACGAGGTGATCGAGGAGCAGGACGCCCGGGTCTTCCTCGAACCCGAGGCGGCCTCCCTCCTCGACGACAAGGTTCTCGACGCCACCGTGGAGCAGAACAGGGTCGCGTTCACGCTCGCGGACCAGGCCGCGGCGTAGCCGCAGAGTTCGCAGGCGCGGAGAGGTCGCCCGATCTAGTCGGATTCACCTCTCCGCGCCTGGTCACGAGGAGAGTTACCGCTCCCGTCGCGCTGGCCGGACATGCCTTGCGCGCATATGCCTGACCCGTTGTCAAAACGGTTCGGGAAGAGGTTGGCGGTTCGAGGCGTCCCTTGATCGTTGACGTCGACTACCTGCGAGGTTTTATGCGCGTTTTCGGTCGCCATGGTGATTCGCCCGCCCGCCAGGCCGAGACGGCGGCAGCTCTCCTTGATCACGTCGAGCGACGCCGCCTCGAAGAAGTGGAAGCACATCTCGTCCTCGGGCAGGAACACAGAGCGGACGTAGGCGACTTGCGTGCCAGCCCGCGCCAGCACCTCGGTCGCTTGCCGCAGCCGAACGGAAGCCTCGCCCGGCGTGTCGCGGTGGAGCCTCGACGCGTACACCTCGACGAGGTAGCCGGGCATCGGAAGCAGGCGGGACAACAAGCACGAGCGGACGGGGACTCGGCGCGTGGAGCGGGCGCCGAGTCCCCGCTGCCGGCGCTTAGCCGCGCACGCTGCCCTCGTTGATGGCCGTGAGGGCGCCCGTCGTCTGGTCGGTCGCGGCAGTAAAGGTCCCGTGCCCCCGCAGGGCCTCGTACTCCCCAGTGCCGCCGACGACCTTCCATCGACCTCGCGCGGCGTGGACGGCGCTGTCCAGCGGCCCGGTCGTTCCCCGGAGGGCGAGGATGATTGTGCCTTTCGAGCCCGAGAGCGTCTCGGTCGCCTCGAAGCTCGCCCGGTTGTTCGGCTGCGGCGTGAACGAGGTGACGTCGGCTTGCGCGGTACCGCTGTCGGTGATGGCGCAGCAGGCTGCGAAGGTCCCCTCGGCATGCGTCGAGCTCGTGAAGTCGAGCCGGACGCCCGCGACCAGCTCCCGGCCACGGTCGCCTGAGGCTGCCAGCGGCACGATCGAGAAGGCAGCGACGGCGCACGCGAGCAGGCACACGACCGTCATTCTCCTCTTGGTCATCGTTCCTCCCTTTCCGGCCCGCATCCTTGACGGCCCCCGGCCGAGCGAGGCGTGGGCTTGCTGCGGGCTTCCATGGCTCGAAGCTACGCGCGCAGGCGCCGCACGGAAACGTGGAAACCCACACTGTTTGCCCGAGCGCTACGTCGGCTCGTCCGGGTGTCGCGCACTGAGACGGCGCACCAGCTCGGCGCGCGAGCGCACGTCGAGCTTGCGGTAGACCCGGGTCAAGTTCGATTCGACGGTGCGCACGGTCACGACGAGCTCGGCGGCGACCTCCTTGTTCGAGAGGCCCTTGCCGACGAGCTCGGCGGTTCGCCGCTCGGCCGGGGTCAGCTCGCCCGGACTGGCGGTGCGCCCGCCGATCCGTGCCAGCTCCGAGCCCGCCCGCTCCGCCCAGAGCGCGGCACCTAGCTCCGTGAAGACCCCATGCGCTTGCCGGAGCGCCTCCCGCGCGGCTCGTCTCTGCCTCGTCCGGCGCAGCACCGAGCCGAGCGCAAGCAGCGTTCGCGCGCGCTCGAACGGCATCGGCGCGCGGTCGTGCTCGGCGAGCGCCCGCTCGAGCGTGACTCCCGCGCGCTCGAGGTCGCCTCGCGCGGCGACGAGTTGCCCGCGGCACCGCCACGACGAGGCGAGCGCGCCCAGTCGGCCCAGCCTGACCGCGTGAGACTCGTACCAGTCGCAGGCCGCCTCGGCTTCGTCGAGCCTTCCGACTTCGATCGACGCCTGGACGTAGTCGAGCGTGAATCGCGCGAGGGAGGGCTCGCACATCTCCTCGGCGCGCGCGGACGCGACGAGGGGGGCAAGCCGGTCGGCCGCCGCGGCGGGAATCGCGAGGGACAGCTCGAGGAGGCCGAGAGCCGAGGTCGCGAAGTGCAAGGTGGGAGTGCTCCGCGTCCGCAGAGCGAGCGCGAGCGAGCGCTCGCCGTCCCTCCTGGTCTCGTCGACGCGGCCACGGTGCGCGTCCACAAGCGCATGCACCGCCAACGCATAGCCGGCGAGCGCCTCTTGTCCCACTTGCTCGGCGATCTCGCGGCCCTCGTCGGCATGCGATGCCGCGCGGTCGAATTCGCCCCGCAGGCAGTCGTTCTGCGCACGAAGCACGTAGGCGTACGGAAGGAACGATTCGTCGCCGCTCTCGTACCCGCGCTGGATGAGCTCGGCGAAGACCTCTTCCGCCCGCTCCCGCTCCTCCCACCACATCAACGCGATGGCGGCGTGCCATCTGGGCTCGGCTTGAAGCCGAACGTGCCCGCCGGCCGGTTCAACCCGAAGCAGCCGCTCGAGCGTGGCAGCCGCCTCTGCACGGCCGGAAGCCGCCTCGGCCATGAGCTGCACGCCGAGCGCGTCGCCCACGAGCGCGGCGTCGCCGAGGGGGCTCGCGAGGGCAACGGCTTCCTTCGCGCACTCGACCGCCTCCGCAAGCTGCTCGCGCCGCCGGAAGAGCGTCGCCGAGACGCCGGTCAGAGCCTGCACCCGCGTGAGCGAGCCGGGCTCGGCCTCCTCCGCCGCTCGTCGGTTGAGCTCGGTCGCCGCCCGCACATCGTCGTCGTAGGCGCGCGTGAGCGCAAGCCGGACGAGGACGTCTGCGTGCTCGGGACCGGGCGGAACCTCCGAGGCGAGGCGTGTGAGCATCGTCCGCGCGCGCCTGCTGTCTCCCGACTCGAAGTGGTAGGAGGCGGCATCTGCAGTTCGGCGCCGAGCATCTTGCGGGCACTCGGTCGGGGTCAAGCGGGCCGCCTGCTCGGCGAGCTCGGCCGCAGACGCGGGGGAGCCGCGCGCAGCGGCTCCTCGCGCCGCCTCCTCGAGCGCGCCGGCCGCGGACGGATCGGGGCCGCGGGCAGCAAGCGCAAGATGACGCGCGCGCTGCTCCCGATCGGCAACGATCTCCGCCAGGCGGCCATGGAGGTCGCGGCTCTTCTCCGGACGGCCGCAGGCGGCCGCGGCGAGGAGCGGATGGGTGAAGCGCACATGGTCGCCGTCGAGCTCTACCACCTGTGCCTCGACGGCTGGTTCAAGGACGTTCGGGCCCGCCCCCGTTGCAGCCGAGACGAGCGCGAGTGTCGGCTGGGAAAGGGCCGCGGCAGCCTCGAGCGCGGCGACGGTCTCCGAAGGCAGGGAGGCGAGCCGGCCTCCGGCGAGCTCGTGCAGCTCGGCCGGCACCGGCAGGCGTTCGCCTGGCTCCAGTCGCCCGCGGAGGTCGAGCGCGCGGGCGAGCTCGAGCGCGAAGAAGGGATTGCCGCCCGAACTCTCGTGGATGAGCCGAAGCGTCGGCCTGGCGAGAGAGGTCTCGAGTCGGTCGCGGATGAGCCGGCCGAGCGCCCCGAGGCTCAGGGGGCCAACATAAACGCGCTGCAGTCGCTCCCCTGGAAAAGCCGATGCCGGCTCGAGAGTGAACCCGTGGCCCTCCCGGCACGCAGCCAGCACAGCGATCGGCTCGTTCCCGAGTCGTCGCAGCGCGAACTGCAGCACGCTCGACGTCCCGCGGTCGAGCCAGTGGAGATCGTCGACGGCGACGAGCAACGGGCCGGCCTCAGCAAGTAGCCGGAGCGCCCCGAGGACCGCGGTACCGAGGGCCCGTCGATCGGGGGGTCGGTGTTCCGGCTCGCGAAGGAGGAGGGCGACCTCGAGCGCCTGCTCCTGCGGGGCGGGCAGGGCGTGGCGAACCTCGTCCAGGCGCTCCTCGAGGAGGTCCCCGAGCGCAACGAAGGAGAGGCTCGACTCCGCCTCCACGGGGCGCGCCGAGAGAACCCGGAAACCCGCCTCGGACGCTGCGGCGACGGTCGCGTGCAGGAGCGTCGTCTTGCCGATCCCCGCCTCGCCTTCGAGCAGGAGCGCTCCCGGGAGCGACTCCCTCGACCGCAGGAACGCTACGAGGGCGTTCAGCTCCTCGTCCCTGCCGACGAGATTGGGCGCGGCCACGATCACGTTGGTCCGCAATCATGCCGCGCCGGTCCCGCAGGTGGCCAGCCGCGCGGCTG
>JBOHAB010000136.1:0-7848 GCA_050697655.1 Gaiellaceae bacterium | reverse complement strand
GCCGCGGCTTCAAGTTCTCCACGTACGCGACCTGGTGGATCCGCCAGTCGGTGCAGCGCGCGGTCGCCAACAACGCGCGCACCATCCGCGTCCCCGTGCATGTCGTCGAGCGGCAGCAGAAGCTCGGGCGCGCCGCGCGCCGGCTCGAGGTCGAGCTGGGGCGCGACGCCACGCGCGAGGAGCTGGCCGAGGCCACGGGCCTCCCGGTCCAGCACGTCGACGAGGCTCTCTCGGCCGCGCAGGCGTCAGTGTCGCTCAACCAGAGCGTCGGCTCCGACGACGAGGGCGAGCTCGGCGACCTCTTCGCCGACCGCGAGGCGGCCGACCCCTTCGACGAGGCCGAGGAGTCGCTGCGCAAGCAAGGCGTCCGCAAGGCGCTCAACGCGCTTCCCGAGCGCGAGCGGCGCATCCTCGAGCTCCGCTTCGGCTTCGAGGGCGATCCGTGGACGCTCGAGGCGATCGGCGCCGAGCTCGGGCTCACGCGCGAGCGCGTGCGCCAGCTCGAGGGCCAGGCGCTCCAGCGTCTCGCGGCCCTCCGCGAGCTCGCCTCCGTCGCCGCGTAACGGCTCGTCGCTCACCGCCGCCTTCCGCCGGACCGGTCGTCCTTCTAACTAGGGCCTGGCATCCTCGTCCAAGCTCCTGGATACTCCTGCCGCATGGTCAGGGCAGGGCAACACTGAGCAAAGGAGAGGATGTGAGGGGAAAGTCGTTCAGGCTCCTCCTGCTGCTCGTCACGTTGCTGTTCGCACTCGGGCTCACGGCGTGCGGCGGCGACGACGACGATGCCGGCGGTGAGCAAACGGGGGCCGAAACCGATACCGGCGAGGCGGCGGAAGGGGGGACGCTCGTCTTTGCGGGCGCTGCTGACCCCGTCGCGCTCGACGGGGCGCTCGTCTCCGACGGCGAGACGCTGCGCGTCATCGACCAGATCTTCGAGGGTCTCGTGACGCTGAGCGAGGGCGGCACGGATATCGTGCCCGGCCTGGCTGAGTCCTGGGAGGCCAGCGAGGACGGCCTCGAGTGGACGTTCCATCTTCGCGACGGCATCACGTTCCACGACGGCGAGCCGTTCAACGCCGAAGCCGTCTGCTTCAACTTCGACCGCTGGTACAACTTCACCGGCTCGTTCCAGAACCCGAGCGCGTCGTACTACTGGCAGACGGTCTTCGGAGGGTTCGCGGAGCCCGAGGAGGGCAGCCCCGAGACGAGCCTCTACCAGAGCTGCGAGGCCGTCGACGAGAGCACGGTGGTGCTGACCCTGACGCAGCCTTCCGCGTCGTTCCTCGGCGCGCTCGCGCTCACGAACTTCACGATCGCGAGCCCGAAGGCGCTGACGGATTACGGCGCCGACGAGGGCGAGGTGGACGAAGAGGGCATCTTCCACCCGACAGGCACCTTCGGAACCGAGCATCCAATCGGCACCGGCCCCTTCAAGTTCGAGTCGTGGACGCGCGGCGATCGCCTCGTGCTCGTCCGCAACGACGACTACTGGGGCGAGCCGGCGCACCTCGAGCAGCTCATCTTCCGGCCGATTCCGGACAACGCCGCGCGCCTCCAGGCGCTCCAGGCCGGAGACATCCAGGGGTACGACCTGGTCGAGCCGCAGGACGTCCCGACGATCGAGGGCGACGAGAACCTGCAGATCCTCGACCGGCCGCCCTTCAACGTGGCCTACGTCGGGATCACGCAGAGCCATGCGCCGCTCGATCAGCTCGAGGTCAGGCAGGCGATCGCACACGCCCTCAACCGCCAGGAACTGATCGATAACTTCTACGCGGGCCGCGGCGTGGTCGCGCACCAGTTCATGCCGCCGGACCTCTTCGGGTACGCGGACTCGGTCACCGAGTTCGAGTACGACCCCGAGCTGTCGCGTCAGCTTCTCCAGGATGCAGGCCTCGAGCTGCCGGTGAAGCTCACGTTCTGCTATCCGACCGACGTCTCGCGGCCGTACATGCCGGATCCCACGCGGAACTTCGAGGCCTTCGCGGCCGACCTGAACGAGGCCGGTTTCGAGATCGAGCCGCGGAGCGCTCCGTGGAGCCCGGACTACCTCGGTCTCGTGAACGAGGGCCGCTGCCCCCTGTACCTGCTCGGCTGGACAGGCGACTACGCCGATCCCGACAACTTCGTCGGCACGTTCTTCCAGACCCCGCAGGAGGCATGGGGCTTCGAGAACCAGGAGCTCTTCGACCTGCTCAGCGCCGCCGAGGCGGAGACGGACGAGGAGACTCGCATCAGCATGTACCAGGAGGCGAACCAGCTCATCTCGGATTTCGTCCCCGGTGTGCCGTACGCGCACAGCGAGCCTGCGCTCGGCTTCACTGCCGCAGTCAGCGGCTATCACCCGAGCCCGGTCTCGCTCGAGCAGTTCTCGACGGTCACGCTCGACGCCGGTGGGCAGTAGGCAGGGATAGAGGCAAGGGCTAGGAGCGGTCAGCCGGCGGACGACGAACTCGATGCTTCGCTTCGTCGTTCGCCGGCTCACGCTCCTCATCCCGATTCTCCTCGGGCTCTCGATCCTCGTCTTTCTCTGGATCAGAGCCCTGCCGGGCGGGCCGGCCCAGGCGCTCCTCGGCGAGCGGGCGACTGCGGAGCAGGTCGAGCAGATCGAGCGCGACTTCGGCCTGGACGAGCCCGTCTACGTCCAGTACTGGCGCTACCTCCAGAGGGTCGGCGAGGGCGACTTCGGAACGAGCGTCACGAGCCGGCGGGCCATCACTGAGGAGATCAGGCAGCGCTTCCCCGCGACCATCGAGCTCGCGGTCGCCGCCATGCTGCTCTCGGTGCTCGCCGGCATTCCGCTCGGATTCGTGGCGGCGAAGCGCCACGGGACCTTCATCGACCACGCGAGCCTCGTGGCGTCGCTGATCGGAATCTCCATCCCCGTCTTCTTCCTCGCCATCATCCTCAAGTACATCTTCGCCGTGAAGCTGGGTTGGCTCCCGACCGTGGGACGGTCGTCGCCCACGGTCCCGGCCGAGCACCCCACGAACTTCTACATCCTCGACGCCATCATTACGCTCAACTGGGACGCGTTCGTGGACTCGATCAAGCATCTGATCCTTCCCGCGGTCGCGCTCGCTTCGATCCCCCTCGCGATCGTGGCCCGCATCACGCGGGCGTCCGTGCTCGACGTCCAAAACGAAGACTACGTCCGTACCGCACGCGCCAAAGGAGTGTCGCCGTGGGCGGTCGATCGCCGTCACATCCTGCGAAACGCGCTCCTGCCGATCGCCACGATCATCGGGCTCCAGACCGGCCTGCTGCTCTCGGGCGCGGTCCTCACGGAGACCGTCTTTGCCTGGCCTGGGCTCGGAACCTGGCTCGTGGGTGCGATCGAGGCTCGAGACTATCCGGCGCTCCAGGGCGGCATCCTCTTCGTGTCGATCGTCTTCGTACTCGTGAACCTCGCGGTGGACATCTCCTACGCGATCATCAACCCGCGGATCCGCTACTCCTGATGTCCGTCGCCGAGCTCGAAGCCAGGGAGCTCCAGCTCGAGGCGCCGAGCGGCCTGTGGAAGGAAGCCTGGTCCCGGCTTCGCCGCAACCGGGGCGCGCTCGTGGGCTTCGGACTGGTCTTCGGCTTCGTCTTCGTCGCCATCTTCGCCCCGCTGATCGCGCCGTTCGACCCGCGGGAGCAGAACATCTCGGCGCTCGAGGGGGTTTGCTGCCCCGGGCCGTCGAGGGAGCACCTCTTCGGCCTCGACGAGCTGGGGCGCGACGAGTTCTCGCGCATCGTCTACGGGGCCCGCTACTCGCTCATGATCGGCATCGTCGCGGTGACGGTCGGCCTGACGTTCGGACTGCTCCTGGGCGCCACTGCCGGCTACTTCGGCGGCAAGATCGACTCGGTGATCATGCGCCTGATGGACGTCATGCTCTCGATCCCCGGCCTCCTGCTCGCGATCGGGATCGTCGCGATGCTCGGCCCCGGCATCGTCCAGATCATGATCGCGGTAGGCGTCACGCAGATACCCATCTTCGCGCGCCTGTTGCGGGGGTCGATCCTCGCCCAGCGCGAGAGCGACTTCGTGCTGGCGGCCCGCTCCGTTGGCGTGCCGAGGCGCCAGATCCTCGGTTCGCACATCATCCCGAACGCGATCTCGCCGGTGATCGTGCAGGGCACGCTTGCGATGGCCACGGCGATCATCGACGTCGCCGGTCTCGGGTTCCTAGGTCTCGGCCCTCAGGATCCGGCGACCCCTGAGTGGGGGACGATGCTGACGGGAACGGTTCGGTACCTCCAGACAGCGCCGTATCTTGCGATCATTCCGGGCGTGGCGATCGTCCTCAGCGTGCTCGGGTTCAACCTGATCGGCGACGGCCTGAGGGAGGCTCTCGACCCGAAGCTGCGTGGCCGTGGCTAGAGAGCCGCTGCTCGCCGTCGACGATCTCCACGTCCAGTTCCAGACGAGCCGGGGGACCGTCTACGCGGTCAACGGCATCTCGTTCGAGGTAGTGCCAGGGGAGACGCTCGGGATCGTGGGCGAGTCGGGCTGCGGCAAGAGTGTCACGGCGCTCGCCGTTCTCGGGCTCCTCGCGGGCAACGGCCGCGTCGCCGGCGGCACGGCGATGTTCGACGGGCAAGACCTCCTACAGATGAAAGGCAGTCGCCTGCGCCAGATCCGCGGCCGGGACATCGCGATGATCTTCCAGGATCCGATGACGAGCATGAACCCGGTCCAGAGGGTCGGCCGGCAGATCCGCGAGGCGCTCGAGACCCACTTCGACCTGGAGCGGAAGGAGGCCGACGAGCGCGTCGCCGACCTGCTCGACCAGGTGGGGATCCCGAGCCCGAAGCTCAGGCTCAAGGACTATCCGCACCAGTTCTCGGGCGGGATGCGGCAGCGCGCCATGATCGCCATGGCGCTGGCGTGCGAGCCGAAGCTCCTGATCGCCGACGAGCCGACGACCGCACTCGACGTCACCATCCAGGCGCAGATCCTCGAGCTCCTCCGCAAGCTCGTCGACGAGCGTGACACCGCGCTCGTCCTCATCACGCACGACCTCGGCGTTGTCGCGGGCACCTGCGAGCGCGTCGACGTCATGTACGCGGGGACGATCGTGGAGGCCGGCTCGGCGCACCAGCTCTTCTCGCGTCCGCGCCATCCGTACACGTTCGGTCTCCTCCAGTCGATTCCGCGCCTCGACGCCCGCCGTAGGGAGGCGTTGAGACCGATCAAGGGAGCGCCCCGCGACATGCTCCAGCCGCCGAGCGCGTGCCCGTTCCAGCCCCGCTGCAGCTTCGCGGTGGAGGAGTCCGGCCGCTCGGTGCCGCAGCTTCGCGAGATCGAGCCCGGCCACTCGGTGGCCTGCTTCAACCCGGTGCCGGCGGAGGAGTGGGAGAAGGCGAAGGCGGCCGCAGTTGGCTGATGCCACCGCGGCGAACGGGAACGCGCCGCTCGTCGCCCTCGAGCAGCTGAAGGTCTGGTTTCCGATCAAGAGCGGGATCCTCCTCGACCGGCACGTCGGCGACGTGAAGGCGGTGGACGAGGTCTCGCTTACGATCGAGCGCGGGGAGACGCTGGGCCTCGTCGGCGAGTCGGGCTGCGGCAAGTCCACGCTCGGCCGGGCGATCCTTCGTCTCTACGAGCCGACCGGCGGCCGCGTCCTCTTCGACGGCCAGGACATCACCCATCTCGGCGAGGGCGGCCTGCGCCCGCTTCGCCGGCGGATGCAGATGATCTTCCAGGATCCGTACTCCTCTCTGAACCCCCGGCACAGCGTGGGGCGGATCGTCAGCGAGCCGCTGCGCGTGCACGGCATCGCGCGCCGCCGCGAGTCGGGCAGGCGCGTACGCGAGCTCCTCGAGGTCGTCGGGCTTCCGGCCGACGCCGCCTCCCGGTATCCGCACGAGTTCTCGGGCGGCCAGCGCCAGCGCATCGGTCTGGCCCGGGCGCTCGGCCTCAACCCGGACTTCATCGTCTGCGACGAGCCGGTCTCGGCGCTCGACGTCTCCATCCAGGCCCAGATCGTGAACCTGATGGAGAGCCTCCAGCGCGACTTCGACCTGACGTACCTCTTCATCGCGCACGACCTCGCCGTCGTCCGTCACATCTCGGACCGGATCGCCGTCATGTACCTCGGCAAGATCGTCGAGGTCTCGCCCGCCCAGGATCTCTACGACGACCCGCTGCACCCGTACACGATCTCGCTCCTCTCGGCGGTGCCGATCCCCGACCCCGAGGTCGAGCGGGAGCGGGAGACGATCCTGCTCGCCGGCGATCTCCCCAGCCCCGCCAACCCGCCCCCGGCCTGCCGGTTCCACACACGCTGCCCCTTCGTTCAGGAGACGCGCTGCCGCCACGAGGAGCCCGTGCTTCGAAAGCTTGAGGGCAACCACTGGGTCTCGTGCCACTGGGCGGAGGAGATCAAGGCCGGCGCAATCCAGCCGCACGAGGTCGAGACGGTGTTCGAAGCGCAGGCGGCCCCGGCCGCGTACGAGCCGCCCATCGTGTAGCTCGTGCGCCGCGGCCGGGAAGGTGGAAGGGGCGAAGCTCGCCGCAAGGAGCTCCGCCCCCACTTTTGCCTACCAAAGCCCCCGCCGCATCGGGGCCGGCCGGCAAGACCACAGCTCGCAGCGTCGATGATCCATTCCCGGTTGGGAGTGATCACGCAGGCGCGCGCTGAACTTCTTCGTTATCGCTCCTGTATCGGCCGGCCGAGCTGTTTCCTTTAGGGGTCGCCGTTCCGTAGCTCATAGAATCCGCCGGGTGTCGAAGGCAGTGGCCGGCGTCGAGCACGTCGAGTCGAGGGACGGAACGCCGATCGCCTACCGGCGGAGCGGCGAAGGTCCGCCCCTCGTGCTCCTCCACGGGGCGACGAGCGCGCACTGGAGCTTCGATCTGTTGGTTCCGGCCCTCGTCGATCGCTTCGCGGTCTTCGCGGTCGATCGCCGGGGCCGCGGTGAGAGCGGCGACCGAGGCGAGTATGCGATCGAGCGCGAGTTCGAGGACGCGGCCGCGATCGTCGACTCGATCGACGAGCCGGCGAGTCTCTTCGGCCACTCCTACGGGGCGACCGTCGCCCTGGGCGCGGCCCTCGTCGCGGGCAACCTAGACAAGCTCGTTCTCTACGAGGGCTCTCCCGGCGTCACCGCTGCTCCGCCCGAGGATCTCGACCGGGTCGACGAGCTCCTCGCCGCCGGCGAGCGCGAGGAGGCGCTCGTTCACGCGCTCCGGTCGTTCGGCTTTACTCCGGAGGAGCTCGAGCAGCTCCGGTCCGCCCCGTCCTGGCCGAAGCGGGTAGCGGCCGCGCAGACGGTCGCCCGCGAGGCCAGAGCCGAGGAGGCATGGCGTCTCGACCCCGAGCGGCTCGCGGCGGTGACCACTCCGACGCTCCTACTCCTCGGCGATCAGAGCCCCGCCTGGGCGAGCGAGGGAAGCGAGCAGACCCGAGCAGCCCTTCCCAACGCGCGGATCCGCATCCTGGCTGGCCAGGCCCACATGGCCCACTTGACCGCGCCCGAGCTCCTCGCCGACGAGATCGCCCGCTTCTGCCGGCGGTCTTGACAGGCCCCGGCCCTGGTGAGAGGGTCGGGCCGCCAAAGTCAGTCGGGGCCCTGCTGGGGCCCAGAGGAGGGGGTAGGAAGTGATGGGGGCCAAGCCGTTCGGACCGATCTCGGTCCTTGCCGTCGTGCTCGCGCTCGCACTCGTTTCGGGCGCCGCTCCGGCGCAGGACGCGCAGGGCGACGACGCGATCGACACCGCGCTCGCCTACATCGGGAAGAACGCCGCCGAGCTCGGCGTGACGCGCGCGGACGTGGCCGGCCTGGCCGTCACGAGCGCGTACACGAGCCGTCACAACGCCGTCACGCACGTCAACCTGAACCAGCGCTACCGGGACC
>JBOHAB010000135.1:0-7861 GCA_050697655.1 Gaiellaceae bacterium | reverse complement strand
CTCCGGGCTCGAGTCGACGAGGACGAAGCGTCGCTCGAGCTGCACGCAAACGGCCGCGAGCGTCCCCGAGCCGGCGAAGGGGTCGAGACACCAGTCGCCGGGCCGTGAGGAGGCCTGGACAATCCGCCGGAGGATCGCCTCGGGCTTCTGCGTCGGGTAGCCGGTCTTCTCCTTGCCGGTCGGCGAGACGATCGTGTGCCACCAGACGTCGGTGGGAAGCTTTCCACGCGCCGCCTTCTTGGCCGTGACCAGGCCCGGGGCCATGTACGGCTCTCGCTCGACCGCCTCGGCGTCGAACCAGTAGCGCCCGGGATCCTTGACGTAGACGAGGATCGTGTCGTGCTTGGCGGGCCACCGGCGCCGCGCACGACCGCCGTAGTCGTAGGCCCAGACGATCTCGTTGAGAAAGCACTCCCGCCCGAAGAGCCCGTCCAGGAGCACCTTCGCGTAGTGCGCCTCGCGGTAGTCGAGGTGGAGGTAGAGCGTCCCGCTCGGAGCGAGCAGACGGTGGAGCTCCCGCACGCGCGGCTCGAGGAAGCCGAGGTAGTCGTCGAAGGCGTCGGCGAACGATGATGTACCGAGGACGCGGGTGACGTAGCGCCTGCCCCCGAAGCCCGTCCGCTCGCCGTCCGGTCTCGCCTCGGCGGAGATCGTCAGGCGCCGCTGCCGCCGACCGGTGTTGAAGGGCGGATCCGCGTAGACGAGCTGGAAGCAGCCGTCGTCGAAGCCGGGAAGCACGTCGAGGTTGTCCCCGAGGAGGATCAGGTCCTCGCTGGGCTGCACGCGCCGAGTCTAGAGAGCGTGCAGGAGGTTCGAGAGCGACGTCAGCAGCGAAGCGCAGGCGGGTCCGCCGGCCGATCGCCGAGGAGCACAGTCAGGTCGACCCTCTCCGTCCCTCGCACGACCGTCAGAAGAATCTCGTCGCCCGGAAGCCGCTCCTGGTTGACCGCTCTGACAACGTCCTCGGCCGAGCGAACGGGCTCGCCGTCGACCGCGACGATCAGGTCGCCGCCCGGGCAGAACGGGACCCCCTCGAACTCCTCCTCCGCGCCCCCGCCGACCAAGCCGGCCCGGTCGGCCGGGCTCCCATCGGCGACGGACTGGACCGCTGCCCCTCGCTCCTCCCCGAAGCCGAACCGCTCGGCGAGCCTGGGAGTGACCGTCTGCGTGGTTATGCCGAGCCAGGCGTAGCGAACCTCGCCTGCCTGAATCAGCTGCTCCATCGAGCGCCTAGCCGCGTTGATGGGAATGGCGAAGCCGACTCCCTCGGCCGTTCCCGACTCGCTTCGAATCTGAGCGTTGATGCCGATCACCTCGCCCGAGGCGTTGAACATCGGGCCGCCGGAGTTCCCCCGGTTGATCGGCGCGTCCGTCTGGATCGCGTCGACGAGGTTGAAGCCCGAGGTGAGCGAGTCGATCGAGCGCTCGGTCGCGGAGACGACGCCGACGCTCAACGAGCTCTCCTGGCCGAACGGGCTGCCGATCGCGGCGACCGGCTCCCCGACGACCACGGCGCTCGAGTCGCCGAGGGGCACCGGGCTCACCGCGTGGTCGGCGAGATCGACCTTGAGGAGACCGACGTCGTCGAACAGGTCCCAGCCGACGATCGTCGCCGGGACGCGCTCTCCGTCCCGGAACTGGACATAGACGGTGTCGGCCGCGGCCGGGCTCGCTCCCGAATCCGACTCGCCCGCGGTCGTCACGACGTGGGAGTTGGTGAGGATGTAGCCCTCGTCGGAGGCGACGAACCCCGACCCCTGTGAGGCCGTCACGTCGGGGTCGTCGATGCCGCCGTCGCCGAACAGGGCGAAGATGGTGACCACGCCGGCCGCCCGCTTGCGGTAGAGCTCGGCGGCGTCGAAGCCGTTCCCGGTGAGGGGCTTCGCGGCGGCACCGTCGACCCTTTCGGCCGCCGGAGTCGCATTCTCCGGCGTGGGGACGAGCACGGTCTGAACGCGACCGTCGTCCGCGTCTACCCACCCGACGGCCCTGCCGAGCAGAAGCGCAAGCGTCCCCCCGAGGACGGCGGAGACCACAGCGAGGAGGGCGACGGCGCCGGGGCGAGTCACGTTCGACTCATCGTAGTGACGATGCGGCGGTCAGAACGGAGCCTAGCTTGCTACATCTGCCACGAGTTCTGCGTCTGGCCGACCCGGTTGCGCCAGAGGCAGATTCAACGTGAAAACGGTGGTGCCCGGCCGCGAGGAGAGCTCGATCGACCCGCCGAGACGCATCGCCAGCTCCGAGGCGATCGCCAGCCCCAGGCCGCTCCCAGACGCCTTGCCCCCGGCGGCTCGGTAGAACCGCTGGAAGAGGTGCTTCTGATCCTCGGCCGGTATGCCGGGCCCGTCGTCGCGCACCTCGAGCACCGCGCCGTGGCCGCGCTGGAGCACGCGCACGGTCACGGTCGTGCCGTCCGGAGTGTGACGGATCGCGTTCTCGACGAGCGCCCTGACGATCTGCTGCACCCGAAGCTCGTCACCAAGGGCCGCCACCGGTGAGCTCGCCTCGACGAGCAGCTCGTGGCCCGTGGACTCGGCGGCAGCCCGGAAATCGTCCGCGACGAGGCGGGCGGAAGCCGCTAGGTCGAACTGCCCGATCTCGACCTCGAGCTGGCCGGCATCCAGGCGGGAGAGGTCGAGCAGGTCGGTGGCCAGCCGCGCAAGCCGGTCGATCTGATCCCGCATCTCGGCCAGGAACTCCCCGCGCACCTCGGGCGTCATCTGCTCGTCGTCGAGCAGCTCGACGAACGCCCCCAGCGAGAAGAGCGGCGTCCTCAGCTCGTGGGAGGCGTTGGCGATGAACTCTCTCCGCGCGCGGTCGAGCACCGCGAGCCGCACCCGCATGCCGTCAAAGGCGTCCGCCAGCTGCCCTACCTCGTCCCGCCCACCGTCCACGACCGCCGTGTCGAAATCGCCGTCGGCGAGGCGCTCTGCGGCCGACTCCAGCCGCCGGATCCGGCGCGTGAAGCTCCACGCCAGGAGATAGCCGGCAAGCCAGGAGATGATAAGCGAGGCAGCGCCGGCGATGAGCAGGCTCCGGCGGACGAGCCTGACGTTGGCGAGCACGTCGTCGAGCGGGGAGGCCAGGACGACGACGAGCTCGTCCTCGGGCCGAGCGACCTCGGCGTACGGCTCCTCCTCGTGCTCGCTTCGGCCCCAGACGGTCCTCTGGGTAGCGAGCGCCTCGAGCGCGAGCGGATCGGTGGAGAAGTCTCCGAGCGGGCTGTCGCGCGAGTCGGCGACCTTTCGCAGCTGCTCGTCCGTGAACCGCTCGAGCACAATGACGCGTGAGCCGAGGCTCTCTCCCTGGGCCCGTACCACCTGCTGCATGGAGAAGAAGTCCAGGTCGCGCACGTCCTCGGCGACCCTGGGCGCCGCCTGGCTGAGCTCGTCGATCTTCGCGTCGACGAGCCGGTTCTCGAGCTGCGGGACGACGGCGATGTAGACGATCGCGAGCGCGCCGGCGACGACGGCGAAGAGGACGAGCCCTGCCTTGACGCTCAGGCTGATGAGCGGCGGCGCTCTCATCGCAGGTCGCGGAACCTATACCCCGCTCCGCGCACCGTGAAGATCAGCTCGGGCTCGCTCGGGTCGCGCTCGAGCTTCTCGCGCAGGTGCCTGACGTGAACGTCGATCGTCCGCGGATCGCGGTACTCCGAGCCGCCCCAGAGCTCGTCGAGGAGGGCTTTTCGCGTGAAAACGCGGCCGGGGTTCGTCGCGAGCATGCGCAGGAGCTCGAACTCGAGGTAGGTGAGCTGGACCGGCAAGCCGTGGGCCTCCACCGTGCGGCGCGCGGTGTCGATCCGGAGGTCGTCGACCTCGAGCACCTCTTCGCGCCCGCTGGAAGCCGGGAGCTGGGCACGGCGAAGGAGCGCGCGAACGCGGCTCATGAACTCGCGAATGGAGAACGGCTTCGTGATGTAGTCGTCGGCGCCGAGCTCGAGGCCCAGCACCTTGTCCCCCTCGTCGCCGCGCGCCGTCAGCATGATGATGGGAACGGCGCTCCGCTCCTCGCGCAGGCGCCGGCAGACGGCGAGCCCGTCGAGTCGAGGCAGCATGAGGTCGAGGATGACGAGGTCGACCGGCTCCGCCCGGTAGCGCTCGAGCGCCTGTTCGCCGTCGCGCGCCTGCACGACGCGATAGCCCTCTCGCTGGAGGGGATACGTAAGCACCTTCTGCACCGACTCCTCGTCGTCCACCAGGAGCACCGTGGGCCGCGCTTCCATCGCTGGAATAAGAATAGGGATGGCGCGGAGCAGGTCGGAAGGGTTCCTTCGGCGGCTTCGGGCCGCGCATCTAGACTTGGCGGGCTGATGGCCGCAGAAGCGCCACGCCGCCGGCCACGGCGCGGGTCCCTGGAGCGGCCGGTCTCGACCCGCATCTACCGCGCCGCCTGGCTCGTCGTCGCCATTCCCGTGCTCGTGGCCGCCTTCAGCGTCGGCAGGCCCGACGCGCTGCCCCCACCCCGCGCGCAGCCGTTCTTCGACGGGGAGACCGCGCTCCAGTTCACGAGCGAGCTCGTCACGGTCGCCTCAGACCGCTCGCCGGGCAGCGAGGGTCAGCGCGAGGCCGCCGACTGGGTCGAGGAGGTGCTGCAGAGCTACGGATTCACGATCGAGCGGCAGACGTTCTCGGCCGAGATCCCGGGGCTGGGAACGGAGGAGTTGGTCAACATCGTCGCGACCGCGCCCCGGACGGGGCCGGCTGCCGCACAGGGCCGGCGCGCCATCGTCGTGCTCGCGCATCGCGACAACGTCGGGAGCTCGCCCGGCGCCGACGACAACGCCTCCGGGACGGGCGCGTTGCTCGAGCTCGCCCGCGACCTCGGCAGCGCCTCGCTCGCGCACCCGATCCTCCTGGTCTCTACCGACGGAGGTGCATACGGAGCCCTCGGGGCGGCCCACTTTGCCGAAAGCCGGCGGTACACCGGGCGAATCACGGCGCTCATCAACCTCGATTCGATCGGGTCGGGAGGCGCACCCAGGATCGAGTTCGCCGGCGATATGCCCCGGCTGCCCAGTCCCACCCTGCTCGCCACGGCCGGCGAGTCGATCGAAGCTCAGAGCGGGCTGGAGCCGCGCCGGCCGGACTCGCTCGCGCAGCTCGTCGACCTCGCCTTCCCGTTCAGCTTCTACGAGCAGGCGCCGTTCGTCTCCCGCGGCGTGCCCGCGATCACCGTGACGACGAGCGACAGCCGCCCACGGTCGCCCGAGGGGGACACTCTGGCCAAGCTCGACGAAGGCAGGATCGGCGAGCTCGGCCGCGCCGCCCAGATGCTCGTCGCCTCGCTCGACGAGTCCGCCGAGGTCGCCAGCGGCAGGCAGTCCTACCTGTACTTCGGCACGCGGCTGCTCTACGGGTGGACCCTCCAGCTCGTGCTCGTCGCCGCGCTCATTCCCTTCCTGGCCGCGACCATCGACCTCTTCGCCCGCTGCCGCCGCCGGCACATCGCTCTTCGGCCGGCGCTTCGCAGCTACCTCAGCCGCCTGTCCGTGTGGCTCTGGCTGGGGCTCTTCTTCGCCCTCTTCGCCGCCGTCGGCCTCCTGCCGAGCGGTGAGGATCGACCGATCGGGCCTGACACCGCTGCCGCGGGCGACTGGCCGGTCGCCGCGCTGACCACGCTGCTCGGCGTCTCAGCTCTCGCTTGGCTCCTCGTCCGGCCGCGCCTGACCCCGAAGCGCTCGATCGCCCGCCAGGAGGAGCTCGGCGGCCATCTCGCGGCGATGCTCGTCCTCGCGATCGTCGCGCTTGTTGTCACCGCAGTCAACCCCTACTCTCTCCTTTTCCTGCTCCCCTCGCTCCACGCGTGGCTCTGGCTGCCCCAGCTGCGTGACCGCCGGCGCGCCGCGCAGCTCGGCGTGTACGTGCTGGGCTTCACGGGCCCCCTGCTCCTGCTCGCGTCGTTCGCGTTCCGCTTCGAGATGGGGCTCGACGCGATCTGGTACCTGCTCGCGCTCACCTCCGTCGGCTACGTGCCGGTCCCGCTCGTAGTCGCATTCCTCGCCTGGGGCGCGGCCGCCGCGCAAGTAGGCGCGGTCACCCTCGGGATGTACGCCCCGTATCCCGACGTCTCCGAGCGGACACGCGGGCCGATCCGGGAGACCGCTCGCCAGGCCGTCCTCGCCAGGCGGAGAGCCCGCGGCCGCCACCTGGTCGTCGTCGAGTCGGAAGACGACCGCGCCGAGAGCTCCTAAAGCGCCAGATAGCGCACCGGCACGCCGGCCGCGAGCTCGCCCTCGCCGGCGGGGATCCAGACGAGCGCGGCCGCGCGACCCGCTCTGACGATCATGTGCGACTCCTGGCCCCGCACGGGGTTCAGCACGGGCTCGCCATCCTCTTCGGCCAACGTCGCCCTGACGAGCTCGTCCCGCCCGGCAGTTCGAGCGACGGCCGTCGCGAGCTTCCCGGAACGAAACGCCGGCAGTGGCTGTGGCAGGCCGAGCAGGGCGTTGACTGCGGGCCGGACAAGAAGCTCGAACGTGGCAAGCACCGAGACCGGGTTCCCGGGCAGGTTGAAGACGAGGTGGTCGCGCCGGACGCCGAAGGCGACGGGCTTCCCGGGCTTCATCGCCACTCCCCAGAAGACCTCCTCCACCCTGAGGTCGGCTTGCACCTTTCGCACGAGATCGTGCGGCCCCACCGACGCGCCTCCGGTCGTCACGAGCATGTCGAAGCCGAGCAGCGCGCGCTCCATCGTCCGCCGGTGCTCGTCCTCGGTGTCGGCGACGACTCCGAGCTGCGCGGGAACGGCGCCGGCCAGCTGGAGCGCCGTCCCGAGCAGGAGGCCGTTCGACTCGTAGATCTGGCCCGGGGCCAGCGCCTCGCCGGGTTGGCGCAGCTCGGATCCCGTGACGAGGATGCCGACGCGCGGGCGCTTCGTGCAGCGCACCTCGGCGACCCCGGCGGCCGCCAGCGCCCCGACGCGACCGGGCCCCAGGACGACTCCCGGCTCGAGCACGGTCTCGCCCGAGCGGACATCGCCGCCTCGGTCGCGGACGTTCGCCCCACCCGACACCGGCTCGTGCACCGCCAGGCGGCCGTCGCTCTCCTCGACCAGCTCGATCGGGACGACGGCATCCGCTCCTTCGGGGACGGCCCCACCGGTGGCGATCGCCATCGCTTCGCCCGGCTCGAGCGGCCGCGGAGCCGGGCTGCCGGCGGCGATCCGGGCGACGACGGGCAACGTCAGGGGCGCCTCCTCCGTGTCCGCGGAGCGCAGGGCGTAGCCGTCCATCGCCGAGCTCGGAAACGGCGGCAGGTCGACGGCGGCGGCGGCCGCCTCGGCCAGCACCCGGCCCGCGGCGCGCTCGATCGGCACACGCTCGGCCTCGAGCGGCTTCACCCGCTCCAGGACGAGGCGCTGTGCTTCCGACACGGAGATCAGCGGCGCCATGACCTCCGTACCGTACGCCTAGAGGGGCACCGCGTCGCGGAGGAGGTAGGCGGAGAGCGCGAGCGCGAGCACCCGCGCGGTTCGGTCTTCCTCCACGGCCGCGAGCGGCACGGCCCAGACCGCATACCAGGGGACGAGCCAGGCGGTACAGACGAGGAGCAGGCCGGCGGTGAGCGCGAGCCGAGCGCGCCCGCGCCACGCCTCGCGCAGGAGCCATGCGTAGGCGAGCACGAAGGCGGCGGCGAAGGCGAACGCCACCCCGCCCTCGGGAAACCCGAGGGAGGCGATCCGTGTCGGAATCGCATACGAGGCCCGGTCCTCCGCCAGGTTGCGCGCCAACGGGCCGACGGCTCCGATCCAGTCGAGCCCGTATCGCCATGTGGCAATCGCTACGATTATGACCACGCCCAGCGCCAGGCCCCGGTGGTCGATCCGCCGCCCAGTTCTCCGAGCCTCGAGCAGGCGC
>JBOHAB010000134.1:0-7897 GCA_050697655.1 Gaiellaceae bacterium | reverse complement strand
GCCGGACCCGGCGGCGCTCTCGTCTTCGTGCGCGGATGCCGACCGGGGCGCCGAGGCCGTCGCCGAGCTGTCGCGAGCGGGGATCAGGATCGCCGACTTCTCGCTCGGCCAGCCGAGCCTGGACGAGGTGTTCCTCGCGCTGACCGGTCATCCGGCGGAAGAGCCGGAGCTCGAGGACGGCGAGCGGGAGGAGCAGGCCGCATGAGCACTACGCCCACGACCCGAGCGGTGCCCATGCCGCTGGCCGAGGAGGAGGCGCTTCGCAAGGCGCTCGCCTCCACCCCGCGCCCGCCGCGCGCGAGCGCGCTCTCGGCAGCGCTGACCTTCGGCTGGCGCGGGATGCTCAAGGTGAAGCACGTCCCCGAGCAGCTCCTCGACGTGACGATCACGCCCGTGATGTTCGTCGTCATGTTCACGTATCTCTTCGGCGGCGCGATCGCCGGTTCGACGGGCGAGTACCTCGACTACATCCTCCCCGGGATCCTGGTCATGTCCGTTCTGTTCACGACGGTCTACTCGGGGGTCGCGCTCAACACCGACCTGACCAAGGGCGTGGTCGACAGGTTCCGCTCGCTGCCGATCTGGCGACCGTCACCTCTGGTCGGCGCTCTCCTCGGCGACAGCGTTCGCTACCTGGTCGCCGGATCGGTGATCGTCGGCCTGGGCGTCGCCCTCGGCTACCGACCGGGAGCCGGGCTTCCGGGCGTCGTGGCGGCGATGGCCCTGGTGATCGTCTTTGCCTTCGGCCTCTCCTGGATCTTCACCACGCTCGGGCTCCTCATGCGCTCGCCCAGCGCCGTCATGAACGCCGGCTTCATGGGCATCTTCCCCGTCACCTTCCTCTCGAACGTCTTCGTCGAGCCGGAGACCCTTCCGAGCGGGCTGGAGGCCTTCGTCAACGTCAACCCGATCTCGATCCTCGCGGACGCCTCGCGCGGCCTCATGGAAGGGAACGCGTCGGGAACGGACATCGCCATCGTCCTGGCGACGGCGGCCGCTCTGACGGCGGTGTTCGCGCCGCTGACGACGCACCTCTACCGCACCAGGAGCTGATGAGAGCCGCCGTCGCGTTCAGAAGGGCTCGGCCCCCCGCCTCAGGGCTGGACGAGCTGGTCAACGCAACGCGAGCGATCGTGAGCAGGCGCGCCGGCTGGGGAGAGACCGCCCGGCTCGTGGCCGACGAGCTGCGGCGCCATCCGCCTTCACCCGAGGTGCTCCCCCTCGACGAGCGCGACGGCGACCCGGACGGGCACCGAAGCCACCCGCTCTACATCGCGCCCGACGGCGCCTTCTCTATCGTCGCCCTCGTCTGGCGGCCCGGACAGGTGACGCCGATCCACGACCACGTGACCTGGTGCGTGTTCGGGGTGCTTCAAGGCGTCGAGGACGAAGAGCGCTTCAGCCTCGACGAGGAGCACGCATGTCTCGTTCCCGCCGGCACCAACCTGAACGAGACGGGTGAGGTGAGCGGCTTCGCGCCGCCGGGTGACATCCATCGCGTCCGCAACGTGGGCGACGTCACCGCGATCTCGATTCACGTCTATGGAACCGACGTGTCGCGGATCGGCTCGAGCGTCCGTCGCTACTACGAGCTTCCGGTGCGTCGCGAGACGACGAGCAGCACCGACGGCTCGTCGTAGCTGCGAACCGCGCAGAGGGAGAGGCCCGTCAGCCAGAGCATGGAGCCGCGGCCGAAGCTGCGGCGAGCGCCGTGCGCGCACTCGAGCTCGATCCGGCCTCGCTCGACGATGACGAGTGCGTCCTCCCAGCCCGCCTCGTCGAAGGCACGCGGATCGCCGGGCGCGATCACGGCCAGGCGCACTTCGAAGCCGTTCATCACATCGTCGAAGGAAGGCCGAGGTGCTCGAGCAGCGGCTCGAGCGGGAAGGCGATGACCTCGGCGACGAGACCTTCCTCGATCCGCAGCACGTCAAGCGCGAAGGCCCGGTGCACGGCCTCGCCGGGTCGGCGGAAGTAGCAGGCAGCCGCCGGTTGCCTGTTCACCCGGGTCGGCACGGAGCGGAACTCTCCGAAGGACTCGGAGCCGAATCCGCCCGACACCCAGCCGGCCACGATCGCCTCCCGGCCGACCCACCACTCGGGTTGCGGAGGCATCGCGAAGAGCGCGTCCTCGCGCAGCAAGGCGACCATCGCGTCTGGGTCTCCCCGGTCGTTCGCTTCGACGTACCGCTGGAGCAACTCGCGCTCGGCTCGGGTCGGATCGGTGCCGGGCGCCCACTCCTGGCGGCGCCGGGGAAGATGCTCCTTCATGGTCGCCCGCGCGCGCTGGAGCGCGCTGTTGGCGGCGGCGACGCTGACGTCGAGAAGCGCCGCGCTCTCCGCCGCCGACCAGCCGAGCACGTCACGGGCGATCAGGATCGCCCGCTGCCGCGGCGGCAGGAGCTGGATTGCGGCGATGAAGGCGAGCTCGATCGTCTCCCTGCGGATGAGCTCCGCCTCGGGCTCGTCGTCGGAGGGCGCCACGGCATCCAGCAACCGGTCCGGGAACGGCTGCAACCAGGGGATCTCCGCCAGCGGCTGCGCCGGATGGCGTGCAACGGCACGCTTACGGCGCTCGAGCGCATCGAGGCAGGCCCTCGTCGCGATCCCGTAGAGCCAAGCCCGAAACGTCGCGCGGCCCTGAAAGCTCGCGCGCTTCCGCCAGGCGCGCAGGAACGTCTCCTGGACGGCGTCCTCCGAGTCCTCGAGCGACCCGAGCATCCGGTAGCAGTGCACGTGCAACTCTCGCCGATAGCGATCCGTGAGCGAAGCGAACGCGGCCTCGTCGCCGGCGGTTGCCGCGGCGACCACGGAGCTGGGAGGCGAGGTCTGCGTACCCACCAATGCTATGACGGCTCCACGGCGGGTAACTCATCGCTGTCGGACCTTGACATGCAGCCGTAAGGCTGCATATTATAGGCATCCAAATGGCTGCCTATTCCGAGCTGGCCGAGATCGATGACGTCTTTCGGGCGCTGGCCGACCCGAGCCGCCGCCTCCTGCTGGACAGGCTGAACGACCGCAACGGACAGACGCTGCGCGAGCTGTGCGCCGGGCTGGATCTGGCCCGGCAGTCGGTCAGCAAGCACCTGGCGGTGCTCGAGGCGGCCAATCTCCTGACGACGGTCCGGCGGGGCCGGGAGAAGCTCCATTACCTCAACCCCGCGCCCATCAACGAGCTGTCCGAACGCTGGATCAACCGCTACGACCGGGAGCGCGTGCTGGCGCTGGCAGACCTGAAACGAGCACTGGAGGAGACCCCCATGCAGAAGCCCTCGTTCACCTACACCACGTACATCAGGACGACTCCGGAGCGGCTTTGGCAGGCGTTGACCGAGCCCGCCTTCACGGAGCGTTACTGGAGGACGACGTTCGAGACGGACTGGCAGGTCGGCTCGGAGATCACCTGGCACCACCACGGGGTCACGATCGTCGACCCCGAGCAGGTCGTCCTCGAATCCGAGCCCTATCGCCGGCTTTCCTACACCTGGCACACGTTCACGCCGGAGTTGGCCGAAGTCCACGACCACCTCAGCGACGAGGTGCTCGCCAAGGCGGCCGGCGAAGGCCGATCGAAGGTCACGTTCGAGATCGAGCCGCTCGACGAGCTCTGCAAGCTGACGGTCGTCCACGACGGCTTCGAACCGGGGAGCACCGTCCTAGGGCTGATCAGCGGAGGCTGGCCGCGCGTCCTCTCCGAGCTCAAGACGCTGCTCGAAACCGGCGAGACGCACGCCGCACTGGAAACGAGTTGACGTGAGAAAGCTCATCGCTGCATTCCGGGTGTCTTTGGACGGGTTCGTCGAGGGCCCGAACGGAGAGAACGACTGGGTCGACACGTGGGAGGACACCTTCGATCTGATGCCGCAGATCGACACCATGGTTCTCGGCGGCGGCATGTATCCGGGCTACGAGCAGTACTGGAGCGCGGTGCATGCAGACCCAAAGGGTGCGTTGCCTTTCACCGGAAAGGTCGCCTCCGCCGGCGAGAGCGAGTACGCGCGCTTCGCCCACGCCACTCCGCATGTCGTCGTCTCCACGACGCTCGACACCGTCTCGTGGAAGACGACTCGGGTCGTTCGTGACGTCGAGCAGATCCGGGCGCTGAAAGAGCAGCCCGGGAAGGACATCTACGCCGTCGGGGGGCCAACGCTCGTCTCGAGCCTGATGAATCGGGGCCTCGTGGACGAGCTCAGGCTCGACGTGCATCCGGTCGTCCTCGGTGGGGGAAAGGCGCTCTTCGGCGGTGTGAAGGAGCGGCGCCCACTGCAGCTCCTCGACGCGAAGCCGCTCGGGTCGGGTCAGGTTCGGTTGACCTGGCAGCCAGTCGAGGGTCGATGAGATGACTGGCGGCGGTTACGGCGAGCCGTGGCAGACCGCCTCGACGTTGTTGCCGTCGGGATCCAAGACGAACGCTCCGTAGTACGTGGGGTGATAGATCTCGCGCAGGCCGGGGACGCCGTTGTCGGTGCCGCCCGCCGCGAGCGCGGCGGCGTGAAAGGCGTCCACGGTCGCCCGATCGGCGGCCGGGAAGGCGACGTGGACGTTCTCGGTGGTGGGCTCGCGCTGGTCGGTGATCCAGAAGGTCGGCTTGACGCCCACGCCGAATCCGCCCGTCCGCGGTCTCGGCTCCATCAGCAGCTTGAACCCCAGCGGGGCCAGTGCCCGTGCGTAGAAGTCGCGGCTGCGCTCGTAATCGGAGACGTTGATCCCGACGTGATCCAGCATGCGGCCTCCTCTCGCCTCTCGGGTTGGTACATCTTGACAATCCAACCTACCGCCCTCGCGCGTATCACTTCCCGGAGCGGAGGCAACCGCTCGCATCGACTCGAGAGGGGGAACACATCGCCATGTCAGTCCTACCTACCCGGCGGGTGATCGCCGGCCTGCTCGTCCTGGGCGCCCTCGCCTTGCTGGCGACGTCGGCAACCGCGGCGCCGGACACGAAGCCGCCCACGAAGCCGACCAACCTGCGCGTCACGGCCAAGACGATGACGAGCGTCTCCCTGGCCTGGAACGCGTCGACCGACAACTCCGGGAACGTCAGCTACCAAGTCCGCCTGTGGGGCGACCCGAACGTGGTCACCCTGCCCAAGACGCAGACTTCCTACACGTGGACCGGCTTGCGCCCCGGCGTCCAGTACTACTTTATGGTCGACGCGGTCGACGGAAGCGGCAACAGAGCGATTAGCGACACGCTCACCGTCGTGACGGTGCGCGACGTGACGGCGCCGACCGTGCCGGGGACCCCCCGCGTCGAGAACGTCACGGCCTCTCAGGTCTCGCTTTCCTGGGACGCCTCGACAGACGACTCGGGCATCATCGACCTGTACGACGTAAACGTGAGCCCGTTCGGCGGAACCGTCCTTGTCACCGGCCCCACGTCGGCGACGGTCGCGGGCCTGGCGCCTGCAACGACGTACACCTTCACGGTCAGGGCGCGCGACGCCGGCTGGAACTTCTCCGCGTTCTCCGACGCCGTCACGGCGACGACCGCGGCGAGCACGGACACGACCCCGCCCACGGCGCCCACGAACCTGAGGGTCGGGCGTTCACACAGCTGCGAGATCACCGCCAGGTGGACGCAGTCGACCGACGACCAGGACCCCCAGGCCGCGATCCGCTACAGGCTCGTCGACGTCGACAGGCCGAACGCGGAGTTCGGCATCGTGATCGGGAACGACTACAACAACACCTACGGCTTCGAGGGGACCAACACCTGGGTTCTCCATGCCATCGACAGCGCGGGCAACGTCTCGGCTCCGAGCAACTCGGTAACGCGGGTGCTCTCGGGAAGCAGCGGCGACTGTCAATGAGCTTGAGGCGAGGGGCCCGTCGGCGTCGGCCGGCGGGCCTGCGCCTCCGCTTCAGACGGTCGCGAGACGGGCCGCGAGCTTGCGCACGCTCGCGCGCAGCTCGTCCGGGTGGTGGATGGTGAAGTCGCAGCCGAGGCCGGCGAGAAGCGCCGCCATCCAGTCGAGCGACTCGACGCGCATACGCAGGACGGTCGTCCCATCCTGCTCGACCAGCTCTCCGAGCGTGGCGGGGATGCGCTCCGAGGCTTGCTCCAACGCGAGCTCGAGCTCCACCTCGACCTCCCACGTCCACGGCACGCTCGCCAGCGACCTGCTGACGTAGGCGACGGGATCGAAGCCGTCCGGCGCCACGAGTGCGGGAGCGTCCTCGAGGGTGGGCTCGCGCATGCGGTCGACCCGGAAGGTGCGGAGCTCGCCGCGGTCGTGGTCGTGCGCTGCCAGGTACCAGCGGCCCGCGTGGACGACGAGGCCGAGCGGGCTCAGCTTTCGGTCGGAGAGGTCGCCTTCGAAGGAGCGATACCGGGTGCGGAGTCGCTTCCGCCTGCGAATGACTTCGGCCACGAGGAGGACGGTCTCCCCCGGCACCGGGACACCGCCTCCTACAGCCTCGGTAAAGCCGAGCGTCGCCTCGAGGGCCTCGGCCCGGCTGCGGAGGCGATCCGGAAGGACGCGGTGGATCTTCGTCAGCGCGCCCTCGGCCGAGGCGCTCTCGGTGTCGAGCCCGAGTCGCCGCGCGGCGAGCAGCCCCAGCACCACGACTACGGTCTCGTCGTCGCTCAGCATCAGCGGCGGCAGCCGGTACCCCGGCCGCAGGCGGTAGCCGCCGCCGACGCCGCGCTGCCCCTCCACGGGGATGCCCAACTCCTGGAGCGCAGCGATGTAGCGACGGAGCGTGCGCACGTCGATGCCGAGCCGGTCGGCGAGCTCGCGGCCGGTCGCCACCGGCTGCGCCTGCAGGCTCTCGAGGAGCGCCAGGAGCCGGGACGTCGGCGAGCCCATGGCCCCAGTCAAGCACAAATAGAGGGCTGAAAGCGCCCTATTTGTTCGCTAGCCTCGTACCCTCACGACTCGAGGAGGCTCGATGCACGACGACGGACAACGCGACTTCAACGACGGGCGGCACGACTTCGACTTCTGGATGGGGAGCTGGAAGGTGCACAGCCGTTACCTGCACGAGCGGCTCAAGGGCTCGGACGACTGGGTCGAGTTCGAGGCGACCAGCGTCGCCCGCCCGCTCCTGGACGGCCTCGGCAACGAGGACGAGTTCCGGACGGACTACGACGGCGGCTTCATCGGCATGTCGTTCCGCTTCTTCGACCCGGAGACGAGGACGTGGGCGATCTACTGGGCCGACAGCCGCCGCCCCGGGACGCTCGACCCGCCCGTGCACGGCTCCTTCACCGACGACATCGGCAGGTTCGAGGGCGCCGACACGCTGGGTGGGGAGCCGATCCTCGTCCGCTTCGACTGGTCTCGCGTGAAGACGCCGTCGCCGCTTTGGGAGCAGTCGTTCTCCCGCGACGGCGGCCAGAGCTGGGAGCTCAACTGGGTGATGGAGTTCACCCGAGCCGAGAGCGGGTAGCAAGAGGTGGGGGCCGGCGTCGCAACGCGCGCAGGCCGTTCCCGAGCACGACGACCACCACCGCCCCCGCGGCCATCGCCGCGGCCAGGAAGGCGCACCTGGCGAGGACGCCGCCGTAGCCAAGCTCGGAGACGTCGAGGAAGGGGTAGGGGTACCAGTCGACGAACGATCCGCGGATCAGCGTGTAGATCACATACGCGAGCGGGAACGCGAGCCAAGCCAGCCCCAGGCGCATGGACAGGCGGTGTCGCGGCGGGTCGAGGAGCCAGTCGGCGACCACTACGGCCGGAAGCAGCTTGTGGACGACGAAGTCCACCCACGGGGTCGCCGTCTGGAGCTCTTCCTGCAGCCCTGAGAGAAGGAGCGCGAAGACGACGCCGGTGATCCCCATGTAGAGCACGACCGCGCCGCGAAACGCCTCGAAGGCGAAGGACCGCTCGTGCGGGCGCACGACCGCTGCCAGCGCGAGCGCGACGACCGCGAGGATGTTGCTCTGGAT
>JBOHAB010000133.1:0-7918 GCA_050697655.1 Gaiellaceae bacterium | reverse complement strand
GCCTGGCGGCGAGCCTGGGCGGCGCGCCGCGCCTGCCGCTGCCGCTCTTGCTCCTCGAGCACGGCGATCTCCTCGCGGACCGAGTCGTACAGCGCCTGCCGCTCGGCCAGCCCCTGCTCGATCTCGTCGCGCCGGGCGGCGCGCTCGGCGACGATCTCATGCTGCCGCGCCAGGGCGCGCTCGATCGCCCGGCGCTGCCGTTCGACCTCGGCCTTCGAGCTACGGACGTCCTCGAGGATGCGGGCGTCGTCTTCGGCCACGCGGCCGGCCGTATCGAGGCCGTCGAGCAGGTCGTCGAAGCTGGTCGCGCCGAGCACGACCTCGACGACGTCGACCTCGCCGCCCTGGTAGAGCGAGATCAGGCGCTCCTCGACCGTCGTCTGCGCCCGGCGCAGGCTTGCCCGGGCGATCTCGAGGCGTTCCTTGTTGACGGCGAGCTGGCCCTCCAGCTGTTCCAGGCGGACGTTGGCGCCGTTCCATGCCTCGATCGCGAGCTCGAGCTCCACGTCCAGCTCGTGGATCTGCGCGAGCACCTGCTCGGACTGGGCGCGTTTCTGGTCGATCGCGTCGGGATCCGCCCCCACCGCCCCGGCGAGGGCGAGTGTCGCGACGAGGACGAGAACGAGCGTCGTGAGGCGTGCGGCGGTCGGCAGAGGGCTCTCCGTCGCGCTTCTCCGCGCGAGCGCGGGACCCTAGCAGACCTTCTCGGAGGGCAATCCGCTTTCCCGCAGCCCGCGTAGACGGGGTGGGGGTGGGGAAGGGAGGCAGGCCGAGCTCAACGCGTTCACACCACCCGCATCGCATGGCTCGCAGCCATCAGTCAACCCTTGGAGAGGAGTGCGATGAGAAAGCTAGTGAGAGGCAGGCGCCTCGTCTTGCTGGCCGTCCTCGGCGCCCTTGCACTGCCTCAGGCCGTGCAAGCCCAGACGCCCGAGGTGCTGGATCCCGAGCTCGCCGTCCGCGTGGCGGCTTCCGGCTTGACCCAGCCGACGGGCATGGCGTTCATCGGCGACAACGACATCCTCGTCAACCAGAAGGCGAACGGGCAGGTCCGTCGTGTGATGAACGGCGTGCTCCAGCCCGATCCAGTCCTCGACCTGGCGGTCAACTTCCAATCCGAACGAGGCCTCCTCGGGATGGCGCTCGACCGCAGGTTCCACGTCAACGGCTACGTCTACCTGTACTGGACCGAGAGCTCGACGGGCGCGGACACGAACGTGAACGCCGAGGTGCCGTTGCTCGGCAACCGGGTCGACCGCTTCGTCTGGAACGGCTCGACGCTGACGTTCGACCAGAACGTGATCATGCTGCGTGCGGCCCAGCCGGCGGTGCCGGCGGTTCCGGGACCGGCGCAGAACGCCGCAGGGAACCACGACGGCGGCGTGCTCCGAGTCGGTCGCGACGGCAAGCTCTACATCTTCATCGGCGACACCGGCCGCCGCGGCTGGACGCAGAATCTGCGGTGCGGCCCGGCGACCTTCTACGACTGCCCGCCGGGCTCGCCGGTCATGGACGACATCTTCGGAGGGCCGCTTCCGGACGACGCCCACCTGACCGGCGTCATCCTCCGGCTCAACCCGGACGGGACGACACCGCGGTGGAACCCGTTCTACGACTACGGCGCCCAGGTCGGCGGCGAGGTAGGGGAGAACATTCAGAAGATCTATGCCTACGGCTTCCGCAACGGCTACGGCATGGCCTTCGACCCGGTGAGTCGCCGGCTCTGGGAAGCGGCCAACGGCGACGACAGCTTCAGCGAGCTGGAGCTCGTCGAGCCCGGGCTCAACTCCGGGTGGATCCAGCTGATGGGGCCGGTCTCGCGCCTCTCGCAGTTCAAGACGATCGAGACGACGGTCACCCCGACGCCGCCGGATCCGTTCGCCAACTCGTACTTCGGCCTCCAGCAGAACCGCTGGCCGCCGACGAATCTCGCGGACACGCCGGCGGAGGCGCTCTCCCGGCTGCAGATGTTCCCGGGCGCCCATTACAGCGACCCCGAGCTCTCGTGGGTCTACGAGGTAGGCCCGGCGGCAATCGGCTTCCTCGAGGGCAAGGGTCTCGGGAACGAGTACAAGAACAGCCTCTTCATGGGCGGCTCTCGGAACTTCCTCGAGGGCGGTCACCTCTTCCGCTTCGACCTCACGGCGAACCGGAAGGGCATCAAGGTCGGCGACCCGAGGCTCGAAGACCTCGTCGCCGACAACATCCACAAGTGGAACCTCGTCGAGAGCGAGAGCCTGCTCTTCGGCCGCAACTTCGGGATCGTCACGGAGATCCTGACCGGCCCGAACGGCAACCTCTTCCTGCTCTCGAACCAGGCGGGCGCGATCTACGAGATCCACCGGCCGTAGACCGGACGGAGGGGGCGCCGGCATCGGCCGGCGCCCCCTCCTCGGCTACTCGTACTGGAGCGCCCGCAGGACGTTCAGCTTGGCCGCGCGACGGGCCGGCATGATCGCCGCGATCACCCCGACGATCACGGCCACGATCGCGAAGAAGACGAGCTGGCCCCAGGGGATGGAGAAGCGGACGTCGAACTCCTGGAGCGCCCGGGTCACGAGGGCGGCGAGGAAGACGCCGAGGGGGAGCCCGAGCGCGGCGCCGATCAGGGCGGTGATCACGCTCTCGTGCCGAACCATGCTGCGTGCCTGGCGCCGCGTCATGCCGACCGCACGGAGCATTCCGAGCTCACGCGTCCGCTCGAAGACCGAGAGGACGAGCGTGTTGACCATGCCGAAGATGCTCACGATCACGGAGAGGGCGAGCAGGACGTACAGCATGGTCAGGAACTGGTTGAAGTCCTCGTCCTGCTGGTCGATCCAGGCCTCTCGGGTCTGCACCTTGGCATCGGGGAAGTCGGCGACCGCGGTGGTGAGCGCTTCCGTGGTCGCGTCCGTGGGCTCGCCGGGGACGTTGACGAAGGTGAACTGGTTCCGCTGCCGCTCGTAGACAGAGTCGAATCTCTCGGTCGTTACCGAGACGCCGCCCAGGAGGGGGTAGAAGGGCGGCGGCTCGTAGAGGCCGCGCACGCGCTGCTCGAGGGTCTCCCCCGAGGGCGTCAGGACGGAGATCGTGTCGCCGACGGCGATGTCGTGGTCCTCGGCGAAGTTGGCGTCGACGATGGCGTCGTTCGGCCCCAGGTTCCGGGCGACAGAGTCGTCGCCTTCCTTCCAGTCGAACGTGTACGTCTCGAGGATCGTGTTGGGGTTGATCCCGGTCACGTAGGTGGAGGCGTCGCCCACCTTGCCGAGGTCCGAGCGCACGTTCGCCACGACCTCCGCGTCGTCGGAAGTAGCGATCTCGTCGCCGGCTGCGGCGACGAACGGCGTGAAGCCGTCCTGGGCGGTGACGACGTAGTCGGCGCTGACCTGCTCCTCGATCGCATCGCGGTTCGAGGCCTTCATGCCGTTGGCGAGCACGGCCACGAACGTGACGAGCGCGATGCCGATCATGAGGGCGGCGGCCGTGGCGGCGGTGCGGCCCGGATTCCGCGTGGAGTTGCCGCTGGCGAGCCTGCCTGCGGAGCCGCCCATCGCTCGCGCCGGCCAGCCCACGAGCCACGCGAGCGGCCTGACGAGGTGCGACGAGATCATGGCCACGCCGGTGAAGAGCAGCAGGACGCCACCGGCGATCGCGAGCAGACGGGTAGCAGTGTCCAGGTCGTCGCGGAACATGGAGTAGCCGAGCAGGAAAAGCGCGAGAACCAGGACGCCGACCGCGATGAACGGGGTGAATCGGTGGAAACGGCCGGGGGGAAGGGTGAAGCCCTCGCGCACCGCTGCGATCGGCGGCACGCGCGTCGCGCGGATGGCGGGGAAGAGGCCCGCGACGAGCGTGATGATCGTCCCGACGAGCAGGGAGACCACGATCGTCCGCGTGGCGAACACGGTGTCGGCGGTGGGCAGGTCGAGCTCGAGCGCCTCGAAGAGCTCGTTCAGCCCGATCGCCAGGCCGAAGCCGGCGAAGAGGCCGATGATCGAGGAGATGATCCCGATCGTCAGCGCCTCGACGATCACCGACCAGAGGATCTGGCGGCGCGAGGCGCCGACCGTCCGCATGGTCGCGAACTCGCGGGTGCGCTGCGCGACGGTGATCGAAAGTGTGTTGAAGATGACGAAGGCGCCGACGAAGAGCGCGATTCCTGCAAAGGCAAGTAGGAAGTACTGGATGAAGTTCGTGAACTCGCTGATCTCGTCCTTGTCCTCCTGCGCCTCGACCTCAGCCGAGCGCACCTGCGCGTCGGCCGGGAGGATCGGCTGGATCTCCTCGATCAGCTGCTGCGGGCTGGTCCCCTCGACGCCGGCGACGGAGATGGTGTCGACCCGGCCTTCCCGATCGAGCAGCTGCTGCGCGGTGGGGAGGTCGAAGATGGCGAAGGTCGCCGTCCCGAGAGAGTTGACGTCGCCGAACTTGGCGATCCCGGTGACCTCGAAGTCCTGCTTGGGCTGGAGGGTCGAGATCTGGATCGTGTCTCCGACCTGGTAGTCCTCCCGATCGGCTGTGCCGGCGTCGATCACGACCTCGCCGTCTCCCTGGGCCCACGTGCCCTCGACGAGGTTGAGCGGGTTGAAGCGGTCGACCTCGGGGCCGGTCTCGATGCCGAAGCCGAGGCTGGGGGCGCCCTGGGTGTTGATCGCCTTGCCGTCCGAGCCGATGATCTTCGTGTTGGTCTCGTCCGCGACCGAGCCGGACGCGGCCTCGACGTCAGGGAGCGCGGCGACCTCGTCCACGAGGGACTCGTCCACGGGCGGGGCCTCCGCCTCGAGGCCTTGGAAGCTGATGTCGGCGCCCTTTCCGGAGACGACTACGTCAGTCCCGGCATAGGACTCGTCGAAGATGGTCGAGAACGCCTTGTCGATCGTGTCCGTGAGGACGTAGGTGCCGCTCATCATCGCGACCCCGAGGATGATGGCGAGCGCGGTGAGGGTCGCCCTGAGCTTGCGGCCGAGCAGGCCTCTGAGCGCGACGCGGATCACTTATGGCTGACCTGCTCCATGGTCTCGAGGACCTCGTGGGCGGTCGACTTCCCGAGCTCCTTGACGATCAGGCCGTCGGCGAGGAACAGCGTCCGGTCGGCGATCGCAGTGGCCTGGGGGTCATGGGAGACCATCACGAACGTCTGGCCGAGGGTCTCGACGGACTCGCGCAGGAGCTCCAAGATCTCGTGGCTCGTCGACGAGTCGAGGTTGCCCGTCGGCTCGTCGGCGAACACGACGGTCGGCTTGCTGATGAGCGCGCGCGCGATTGCCACACGCTGTTGCTGCCCGCCCGAGAGCTCTGCGGGTCGGTGCTTGCGCCGGTCGGACAGCCCGACCCGTTCGATGATCGAGTCGTTCCAGTCCTTGTCCGTCTTGCCGCCGCCGAGCTCGAGCGGGAGGAGGATGTTCTCCTCGGCGGTCAGCATCGGCAGGAGGTTGAAGAACTGGAAGACGAAGCCGATGTGCTTGCGGCGGAGCTTCGTCAGCTCCGTGTCGCTGAGGTCGCCGACGCTCGTCCCGTCGATCGCCACGTCCCCCTCGGTCGGCTTGTCCAGGCCGGCGAGGATGTGCATCAACGTGGACTTGCCGGAGCCGGAGGGGCCCATGACGGCTGTGAGCTTCCCGCGTTCGACATCGAGCGAGACGCCGCAGAGGGCGTTCACGGCCGTGTCTCCCTTGCCGTAGACGCGAGTGACGCCGCGCGCCGTGACGACGGCGCCGTTGGTGCTGCTCTGGGGTTGCTGCTGTTCGGTAGCCATGGTCGCCACTCTAAGGACCTCCTCAGGCCTGTGGATGCGCCCCGCATGCTTCCAAGGGCGACCGGGCCCGACAAGGGGGGGAGCGCGACAGCCGAGGTCGGGTTAACCGAACCTAGCGGTCGCCGACGGCGTAGAAGCCGATCGCCACTCCCACATACGCGGCGATCAGCAGGGCGCCGCGCCAGCGGGTCGAGTGGCCGTTGAAGAGGAGGAGCGCGGTGAAGACGACCGAGCCGGCCACCGCGATGATCTCGACCTCTCGGAAGGAAAGCGCGAGCGGCTCGATCAGCCAGGAGACGAGCGCGACCGCCGGGATCAGGAAGACGGCTACCTGCGCGCTCGAGGCGAGCGCGATCTCGGCGGCGAGCTTGATGTTCCCGCGGTAGGCGACCACGACCGCCCCGCCGTGCTCGGCGGCGTTCCCGACGATGGCGACGATCACCGCGGCGACGAAGAACTCGGTCAGCCCTACCTCGTCGGCGAACGCCTCGAGCGTGTGGACGAGCGTTTCGGCGACGAACGCCGTGACGACGGTCGCGGCAGCGAGCACCGCCAGCGAGACGCGCAGCGACCAGCCCCTCGTCGCCGCCCCCTCGTCGGAGATGTGCAGCGAGCGGTGCCGGCGAAGCGAGTACCACGTCACGACGACATAGACGAGCAGCAGCACGATCGACACGGGGACGGAGACGACCGCCAGCGAGCGCCGGTCGGGATCGCCGTCCCAGCCCGGGATGGACGGGATCAGAAAGAGGACGACGGCGAAGGCGACGAGCGCGAACGAGGTGAGGCTGGACTCGCGGTCGAGCTGCCCGGTGCCCCCGAAGAGGAGAGAGAACCCCAGCACGAGCAGAAGGTTCCCGATCACGCTCCCCGTCAGGGAGCCCCGCACGACTTCGGTAAGCCCGGAATTGACGGCGATCAGCGCGATGATCAGCTCCGGCGCGTTCCCGAAGGTCGCGTTCAGGAACCCGCCGATCCCGGGCCCCGTGTGGTGCGCCGCGTGCTCGGTCGCCTCCCCGATCAGCCATGCGAGAGGGACGAGCGCCAGCGCTGCCAACACGAAGAGCGCGATGTCGCCGACCTCCGTGAACTCCGCCAACACCACTACGAGCGGGCCGAGGGCGAGCAACGCGAAGAGGATGCGGCGGATCACGGCGGCGCCACCCTATCCTCTGCCACGTGCTGCGCGCCGTGCTCTTCGACTGGGGGGACACGCTCTTCCACTTCGCCTACGACGAGGACCTGCTCGCCGCGGGCTGGGAGGCCGGCCTCGCGACGCTCGAGCGCGACGGGCTGCCCGGCCACGAGGAAACCGCGGCCGTCTTCCGCGAGCGCTACCTGCCGCTGCTCTTCGTGCCGGGCTCCGTCGAGGAGGTCGAGTATCCGGGGATGATCCGCGAGCTGCTCGGAGGCTTCGGCGTCGAGCTCGGCGACGACGAGCTCGACCGCTTCCTCGCGGCGGAGCACGCCGCGTGGGCGCCGGCTCGGGTGCTCGGTGGGCATACCCACGCGCTGCTCGATTCGCTCCGTGAGCGGGGGCTCCTCACCGGGCTCGTCTCGAACGCCTTCGACCCAGGCTGGCTCCTGCACCGCGATCTCGCGGACATGGGGCTGGCAGACCGTCTCGACGCCGCCGTCTTCTCCTCCGAGGTGGGCCTGCGGAAGCCGCACCCCGCGATCTTCGAGGCGACGCTCTCGGCGCTCGAGCTCGAGCCGAAGGACGCCCTCTTCGTCGGCGACCGCCGCTACGAGGACATACGCGGGGCGAAGGAGCTCGGTATGACCACCGTGCAGGCGTTCTGGTTCCGTGCCGACGACGACAAGCGCGGCCTCGACCCCGACTACGAGGCGTTCACGGCTATGGACGTGCTGAACGTGGTCCGGCGCCTCACGGGCGAGGTCTGAACCGGCCGCCGACTACACCCCGAGACACGCCCTGTCAAGTCTTGCGAGGAGGCTGGAAGCGGTCAACAATCCTAGGAACACGTTCGTGCAGCCACAGATCTTCACCGGGACCGAGCTACCGCTCCGACCTCAGGAGGAGACCGAGTGTCGGCGCTGCCAGGTGCACTGCGACAAGGTCGTGTACCCCGCGGCGTGTCTCGAGCGCGCCTGCCCGTTCCTCTACGCCTACCGGGAGTGGGGCAGGACGTACGTCGGGTGCATGCAGAACGTCTACGC
>JBOHAB010000132.1:0-7972 GCA_050697655.1 Gaiellaceae bacterium | reverse complement strand
GCACGTGAGGTGGAGCGCGGCGGCGGTGGCCGCGGGGTTGAGCTCGCCGTAGCGGCGCACGGCCTCCTCCGTGGGCAACGCCTCGACCTCGATTCCACGTTGGCGAAGGAGCTCGAGCGTGACAGGGTCCGGATCGAGGCGTCCGTCCGCGCCCGTGCCGATCACCAGACGGCCGGGGAGCTCGTCCAGGACGCCTTCCAGGTCCTCGAGGACAAGGCTGTGGCCCTCTCGCCGCCGCCAATTCGGGACGACGCGGCCGGGAAGCACGATCACATCGGCCGTCTCCTCGTGCCCGTCGACGACGACGCGACCGAAACGGTAGCCCTCGATCCGGGCCATGTCCGCAGGCTAGCGCCTACGCGGCCCGTGGCAAGGTGAAGGAGACGCGCGCGCCGCCCCCCGGGTTGCTCTCGGCCCAGATGCGGCCGCCGTGGGCCTCGACGAGGCCGCGCGCGATCGCGAGGCCGAGCCCGGCGCCCCCGCGCTCCCGGGAGCGCGCGCGATCACCGCGCCAGAAGCGGTCGAACATGCTCCGGACCGCGTCGGCGGACAGCCCTTCGCCGGTGTCTTCGACGGTCACCCGGACGACGTCGCCGTCACCTTCGACGACCACCGCGACCGACCCATCCGACGGCGTGTGGCGGAGCGCGTTCGTGATCAGGTTGTAGAGGACGCGCTCGACCTTGTCGGGCGCGGCGCGCACGAGGGCCTCCGAGGCCTCGATGCTCGATCGCAGTGTGACGTGGCGGGCCGCCGCCTCCGCCTCGAGGCCGCGGAGGCACGAGTCGACGAGCGGGCCGAGCGTGAGCTCGTGGAGCTCGAGCGTGATCGCGCCGGCGTCGATGCGGGCGAGCTCGAAGAGGTCGTCGACGAGAAGCCCGAGCGTCCGCACCTGCTCGCGCATCGCCGGGAGGTAGCGCTCGGGCTCGGCGAGGCCGTCCTCGAGCGCCTCGAGCATCGCCTGCATCGAGGCCAGCGGCGTGCGGAGGTCGTGGCTTGCCCAAGCGACCAGCTGACGCCGTGCATCGAACAGGCCTTCGAGGTTGTCCGCCATCTCGTTGAACGACGCCGACAGCTCGGCCAGCTCGGCCGGCCCGCCCTCGGGCGCCCGCGCCGCGAGGTCGCCGCGGGCGAGCGCCGAGGACGCGCGCCGCACGCGCTCGATCGACTGCAGGATCGAGCCGCCGAGGAGGAACGCGGCAGTGAGCGCGGCGGTCGAGGAGGCGGTTGCGACCGCCAGGATCGTGAGGTCGTGCTCCGAGTTGAACATGACGACCCCGGAGAGCAGCACCGCGGCGAGCGGGAGCAGCACGGCGAGCAGCCCGAGCCCGGCGAGCTGGAGCCGGAGACTAGGAAGTCGCCGCAGAAGGAGCGCCGTGACCAAGCCAGCGCCGAGCGTCGCCGCGGCCACGACGACGGCGAAGGCGATCACGGCACGAACCTGTAGCCGACGCCCCAGACCGTCTGCAGGAAACGCGGCCGCGAGGCGTCGTCCTCGATCTTCTCGCGCAGACGGCGAACGTGCACCGTCACGGTTCCCGTGTCGAGCGCCGCTTCGTAGCCCCAGACCCGGTCCATCAGCTGGTCGCGGGAGAAGACCTGGCGCGGGTGGTTGGCGAGGAACCAGAGCAGGTCGAACTCCTTCGCCGTCAGACGAAGCAGCTCGCCCGCCTTGGTCACCTCGCGGGTGCGGGCGCTGACCTCCAACCCGCCGTCGAAGGTCAGGCTCTCCGCGCGGGAGACGCTCGGCTCGCTCCTGCGGAGCACGGTGCGCACCCGGGTCGCGAGCTCGCGGGGGGAGAACGGCTTCGTCACGTAGTCGTCGGCGCCGAGCTCGAGCCCGACGATGCGGTCGGCCTCCTCGCCCCGCGCGGTAAGCATGATCACCGGCACGTCCGAGCGCGCCCGGATCCAGCGGCAGAGCTCGAGCCCGTCGGTCCCCGGCAGCATCAGGTCGAGGACGACGAGGCTGGGGCCCTCCCGCTCGACGAGCTCGCGGGCCGTGTCCCCGTCCCCAGCCTCCAGCGTGTCGAACCCCTCGTGACGCAGGTAGCTGACGACGACCTCGCGCACGATGGGCTCGTCGTCGACGACCAGCACGGTGGCCATTGCCGTATTGAACCTCTCCGGCGCGGAAACGGCGGCGACTCTTCCCATCCGGGGAGCGTAGAACGGCCGAGTTGCGCCGCTGTTACCGAGTTCTTACAAGAGGCTTAAGCGGTAGCCGGTAGGCGAACGGATCCACCGACGACGGCAACCAGCCCGTCGCGCTCGAGTGCGGCCACTGCCTCGGCGTCGAGCTCGGCGGCGGCGCGCGGCTCGGCTGCGACCGCCCGCAGCACACGCGCCCGCCGCTCCCGGAACGAGCCTTCGAACGGCCCTTGTCGGCGCGTCGGCTCGTAGCGTTTGCCGCGCGAAGGGCAGACTGCTCCCAACGGGCAGGCTTCGCAGCGGGGCACCCGGGAGGCACACCGTCGCGCCGAGATCCATCAGCGCCTGCGCGCACTCCGGCGCGAAGGTGTGTCCGGTCCGCTCCTGCACGCGGCCAACGTTGGTGTCCTCGGGCAACACCGGCGCGCCAAACGCGAAGGCCGCGACGGCGTCGGCGGTGTAGCGCCCGACGCCGGGAAGCTCGGTCAGGTCGTCGGGCCAGCCGTGCTCGGCGACCCGCTGCGCCGCCTGATGGAGGGAGAGCGCGCGTCGGTTGTACCCGAGCCCTTGCCACGCGCGGATGACGTCCGCGCGCCGAGCCGCGGCAAGCGCCTCGACCATCGGCCAGCGTCCGAGCCAGGCGAGGTAGTGCGGCACTACCCGCTCGACCTGCGTCTGCTGGAGCATCACCTCGGAGACGAGAATCGCGTACGGGTCGCGAGTGTGGCGCCAGGGCAGGTCGCGGGCGGATTCCTCGAACCAGGCGAGAAGGAGACCGTCCATAGACACGTGCGGTTTCGGATCCTAGAGGGGGTGAAAGTGGTTGTGAAGTGCGGTCCCTCCTGTCCCTCACCGTGCTCGGACTGGCCGGCGTCGGCGCTCTGAACGCCCACTTTCTGCATGGAGCGGAAGATGCTCCGCGGGATCAAGCAGCGCGCCGAGCGTTAGTTCCAGCGAAGACCGCGGAGCTGCGAGAGGTCGAGGTTCCCGCCCGAGAGGACGCAGACGACCTTGGTCCCCGGCGCGGCCTCGACGAGCCCTTGGCGTAACGCCGCAACCGTCGCGGCTGCGGCGCCCTCGGCGACCAGCTTCGTGCGCGTCATCGTCCAGAGGACGTTCTCGAAGATCACCTCGTCGGGAACCGTGACGATCTCGTCCACGAAGCGCCCGACCAGGTCGAGGGTGTGCTCGCCGACGCGCTTGACCCTGAGCCCGTCGATGATCGTCTCGCACCGCTCGAGCGTGACGAGCTCGCCGGCTTCGACGCTCTCCTTCATGGCGGCGCCGTCGAAGGACTCGACGCCGACGATTCGGATCTCGGGGCGCTCGCGCTTGAGCGCCGTGGCGATGCCCGAGATCAGCCCGCCCCCGCCGATCGGGACGACGACCAGCTCGACCTCGGGCCAGTCCTCGTAGATCTCGAGCCCGACCGTCCCCTGGCCGGAGATGAGGCCCAGGTCGTCGAAAGGGTGGACGTAGGTCAGCCCCTCGGAGGCGACGAGCTCCCGTGCCTTCTCGTCGGCTTCGTCCCAGATCGACCCGTGGAGGACGACCTCGGCGCCGTAGGCACGGGTAGCGTCGACCTTCGAGGGCGTCGCGTTCGCGGCCATGCAGACGACGGCCCGCACGCCGAGCCTCGCGGCTGCGAGAGCGACCCCCTGCGCGTGATTTCCAGCGGAGGAGCAGACGACCCCTCGGTCGCGCTCCGCCTGCGAGAGCCTGGCGAGCTTCACCAGTGGCCCGCGGATCTTGTAGGAGCCCGTGCGCTGGAAGAGCTCCGCCTTCAAGCGAACGTCGAAGCCCGTTTCCTCGCTCAGCGTCCGCGACTTGAGCAGCGGCGTGCGGTGGACGTGCGGGGCGACGAGGGGCACGGCCATGCGCGAATCTGGCAGGGCGGTAACGCTCATCGGTCTGTACAGTAGCCCGGCGTGACGGCGGACTACTTCCTCAAGGTCGACGGGATCCCGGGCGAGAGCAAGGATGCCAAGCACAAGGACGAGATCGACGTCCTCGCCTTCAGCTGGGGAGTGGGCAACGCCGGCAGTGCTTCGGCCGGCGGCGGTGCGGGCACCGGCAAGGCGGTGTTCGACGACCTCCTCGTCGTCGCTCGCACGAGCAAGGCCTCGCCGCTCCTTTGGCTTGCGTGCGCGAGCGGGAAGCACATCAAGACTGCCGTCCTCACCGCACGGAAAGCCGGCAAGCCGGCGCAGGAGTACCTGACGATCACCCTCTCGGACGTTCTCGTCGCCTCGTACGAGGTCGACGGCTCCGAGGACGAGCCGCCGCTCGACCAGGTTTCGTTCTCGTACGGGAGACTCGAGACGCACTACACGCCGGCCGACAAGACCGGCACGCCCCAACCGCCGATCAAAGCCGGCTGGGACCTGAAAGCCGGCAAAGCGATCTAGGAGTCTTCGCCCACGTGGTCAAGGTGCGCTTCGCGCCGAGCCCCACGGGGTCGCTGCACCTCGGCGGCGCGCTGACGGCAGTCGCCAACCAACGCTTCGCCGACGAGCGCGGCGGCACGTTCGTCCTGCGGATCGACGACACCGACGTCGCCCGGGCGGTGCCGGGCTCCGAGGAGGAGCTCGTCCGCGAGCTCGAGTGGCTCGGAATCTCGTGGGACGAGGGCCCCGTGCGGCAGAGCGAGCGGGCCGACCGCCACCGGGAGGCCGCGCGCGAGATAGCGACGTCCGACTCCGAAGGCGCCTTGCGCTTCCAGCGCACCACGCTCGTGCGCGCGGACGGCAGGCCCACGTACCAGCTCGCCTCGGTCGTCGACGACCTCGATCTGGGGATCACGCACGTCATCCGCGGGAAGGACCTGCTCCCGAGCACGCCGCTCCAGCAGGCGGTCGCGCGGGCGCTCGGGGCCGAGCCGCCGGAGTACATCCACCACGGCCTGCTCGTCGGCGACGACGGCCGGAAGCTCTCGAAGCGCGAGCGGGCGGCCTCCCTCGGCGGTCTGCGCGAGCTGGGTATCCCGGCGGAGGCCGTGCGCGCCTACCTCGAGGAGCTCGACCTCCCACGCGGCGACGTCCACTTCGATGAGACCCGGCTCCGCCGCCTCGCCGTCGAGGCGCTCGGCGCGCTCTCGGACGAGGAGCTCGCCGGCCGGGTCGGCGTGGAGCCGCGGCTCGGCCCGGCGCTTCGGGGAGCGCGCGACCTGGTCGAGGCGCGAGCGCTAGCTGCGCAGCTGACGAGCGCCCCGCCGCCGCACGAGACGGGCTCCCCGGGGACGCTCGAGCGCTTCCGCGAGCTCCGCTCGGCGACGCCCGAGGACCTCGACAAGGAAGCAGCCAAGGCGATCGTCCGCGAGCTCAAGGCGGTCGGAGGCGACCTGCGGGCACTCCGGCTCGCGCTCACCGGCGCCGAGCGCGGCCCCGAGCTCTGGGCCGTCCTCGTCGCCCTGCCGCGCGAGGACGCGCTGACTAGGACCGGCTGAGCTCCGGCTGCATCTCCCGGAGCGTGGCGAGGAACGATTCGGCTGCGCCTCCCGCGGCGCTCCGGTCGCGCCGCCGTACGGCGACGATCTGCCGGCGGAGCGGCTCTGCGTCCTCGATCTGAACGCGGCAGAGGAGGCCGGCCTCGAGCTCGTCGGCGACCGCCGTGAGCGGGATGAGGGCCACGCCGAAGCCTTCCTGGACCATCTTCTTGGCAGCGTCGATGTTGTCGAGCTCCATGACGCCCTCGGGCCGGACGCCTGCACCCCGGAAGACGGCGTTCGTCAGCTCGGAGTAGCTGGAGGTGCGGTCGAAGAGCACGAGCTGCTCGTTCGAGATCTCGTCGAGGCGGATGCTCTCGCGCTCTGCGAAGCGGTGACCGGCTTCGACCACCAGGATCACGCGGTCTTCGTAGAGGGGCGTGCTGACGATGTCGGGGTGGCGGAGCTCGCGCACGAGACCGAGATCGACCTGCTCGCGCAAGACGAGCTCGAGCACCTCCTCGGAGTGACCCGTGCGGACGCTGACCCCTACCCGCGGATGGCTGATCGAGAAGCGCTTGAGGATCCGCGGGAGGACGTAGGTGGAAACCGCCGGCGCCGCACCGAGCGTCAGACGCCCCGCGCCCCCGCGCTCGAACGCGTTCACGATCCGCCGCCCGTCCGCGAGGCTGTCGAGGGCCTTGACCGCGTGCGGGAGAAACGCCTCCCCGGCCTCGGTCAGCTTCATTCCCCGCGGCGTGCGAACGAAGAGCTTCGTGTCGAGCTCCTCCTCGAGGCGCTGCAAGCGGGCGCTCAGCGCCGGCTGGGTGACGAAGAGGGCGTCGGCGGCGCGGCTGACCGTGTTCGTCCGCGCCACCTCGACGAACGCCTCGATCTGCGCTACCAGCATAGACAGATTCTATATCAATGATCGAAAAAAACAATTTGGTGAATATCGAAGACCGATCTACCATGGATACACGGGTTATGGAGGCAGCCACGGTCGATACCACGAGGATTGGACGCGCGGTTCGTGAGATTCCGCGCAAGGAGGCGACCGTGACCGTGCTGAGCTCGGCCGAGTTGGTCGAGTGCACCTGCCCGGAGGCCTGCGACCGCGACCACGACCGCGACTAGGGCTCTCGTGGGCCGAGCGGAGGTCGCCGACGGGGTTGAGCTTCGCGCGCCCGCCGAGGGGCGGGACGAGGAGCTCCTCAGTGCGGAGGCGCTCGCCTTCGTCGCCGAGCTGCACCGCCGCTTCGACGGCACGCGCCGCGAGCTCCTGACCGCCCGGGCCGAGCGGCAGGCCCGCCTCGACGCCGGCGAGCTGCCGGACTTCCTCGAGGAGACCCGTGAGATCCGAGAGGGCGACTGGCGCGTCGCGCCCGTTCCCGCCGACCTCCAGGACCGCCGCGTGGAGATCACGGGGCCGGTCGACCGAAAGATGGTCATCAACGCGCTCAACTCGGGGGCGCGCTGCTTCATGGCCGACTTCGAGGACGCGAACACGCCTACCTGGCGGAACAACCTCGACGGCCAGGCGAACCTGATCGACGCAATCGAGGGGACGATCGAGCTCGACACCGGCGAAAAGACCTATCGCCTGGGCGACGACCCCGCAGTCCTGCTCGTGCGCCCGCGCGGCTGGCACCTGCCCGAGCGGCACGTGCTCGTCGACGGCGAGACGGTGAGCGGGAGCCTCTTCGACTTCGGTCTCTACCTCTTCCACAACGGCCGGCGCCTGCTCGACAAGGGCAGCGGGCCGTTCCTCTACCTGCCGAAGCTCGAGAGCCACCTCGAGGCTCGGCTGTGGAACGACGTCTTCGACCTCACGGAGGCGGAGCTCGACCTCCCGCCGGGCTCGATCAAGGCGACCGTCCTGATCGAGACGATCCTGGCCGCGTTCGAGATGGAGGAAATCCTCTTCGAGCTGCGCGACCACGCGGCAGGGCTCAACGCCGGCCGCTGGGACTACATCTTCAGCATCATCAAGAAGTTCAGGGAGAGACCCGAGTTCGTGCTCCCGGATCGCGCGCAGGTGACCATGACGGTGCCTTTCATGCGCGCCTACACGGAGCTCCTCGTGAAGACGTGCCACCGCCGCGGCGCCCACGCCATGGGCGGCATGGCGGCGTTCGTCCCCAGCCGGCGCGATCCGCAGGTGAACGAAGTCGCGCTCACCAAGGTGCAGGAGGACAAGCAGCGGGAGGCCGGCGACGGCTTCGACGGCACGTGGGTGGCCCACCCGGACCTCGTTCCGGTGGCGCTGGGGGAGTTCGACGCTGTGCTCGGCGCGCGGCCGAACCAGGTCGATCGCCTGCGCGAGGAGGTCGACGTCGCGGCGGCCGAGCTTCTCGACGTGGGCGTCCCCGGCGGCGAGGTCACCGCCGAAGGCGT
>JBOHAB010000131.1:0-8088 GCA_050697655.1 Gaiellaceae bacterium | reverse complement strand
GGGCGAGGTAGTCCTCGTCCGGCTGGCCGTCGGCCCTCCTCGTGAAGTAGTGCACGAGGTGCGGGTTGGAGGCGACGAACCCGTACCAGACGTCGAGGACGTCCTCGACCTGGTCGGCGAGAACGTCTCGCGCCATCCGCAAGAAGCGTGTGTCCTCGTCGCCCAGGAGGACCGAGGCCTTGAGGAGCTCGAGCTCCTCGAGCGTGGCGGGCGAGGCCGGTACCTCGTCGCTGCCCAGGGTGTAGCCCGGGATCGGGGTGGTGCTCATCTCATCTCCCTCCTCGTTGACCGCTGAGAAACGCGTCCCAGAGCTCGCGTGCCTCGCGCGGCGGCAGCGGCTCCTGGTCGGCACAGTCGATTCGAAGCTCTCCATCGCCGAAGGGTGCATCGACAAACGCACAGTGGTGGGGCCGGGCGGCGTCGGCATGGACGTCAGGGCGGAAGAAGCGGCACGAAACGCACATCCGCGCGACCGGGATCCTCCCCTGCTCCTGCAGCGTCCGGATCATCTTCACCAGGCCGCGCAAGAACGCACCTCGCTCGGCAGGCGTCAAGGTGTCGATCGCCGCGAGCAGGAAGTCCGGCCACTCCGCCTCCTCGGCGGCGAGTCGCCGCCCTCGCCGGGTGAGCCGAACGGCAAGCGCACGTCCGTCACCGGCGGCCCGTTCCTTCGCCACGAGCCCCTTCGCGGCCAGCACGCGCAGCGAGTCGCTCGCGGTCGCCGGCGTCACCCCGAGGCCCGTTGCGATCTCGCCGAGTCGAAGCTCACTGCCCTCGCGCGCAAGCAGGAGTGCCAGGATCTGACCTTGCGTCGGGGTCAACCCGCTCTGCTTCCGTCCCTGCCACGCCTCGTTGCGCAGGACCAGCCCGATCTTCGCGAGCCCGGTCGCGACGTGGCCCGTGTCAGCCTGGTCGTCGCCCACGAGGCTCGGAGCTCGAACGATCATTAGGATTCCTAACTATATTCCTCGGCGGCACCGAGGGTCAGGCGGCGGCTTCGGCGGCGCTCAGCCCGCTGCCGAACGGCGCTGCGTCGAGCGCGGCACCGAGATCGGGAAGCTCGGCGCGGGTGGCCGCGATGACGTGCCGATGCAGCTGGAGGAGCAGCGCTCCGTCGGCGGCCAGCCACGAGGTCGCCGCCTGGACGAGGCGCCGGTAGGGGCCGAGCCCGTCTCCGGGCGCGAAGACGGCGTCGAAGGGCTCCGCCCAGAGGCCTGGATGCTCGACCGCAGCAGAGGCCGGCAGGTAGGGCAGGTTGGCGACGATGAGATCCACCGGCGCCGGCACCTCGTCGAGGAGGTCGCACCGGCGGATGAAGACACGGTCTTCGAGCCCGTGGCGGCGAACGTTTGCGCGCGTGAGCAGCACTGCGCAGCGGCTGTTGTCCGTGGCCCACACCTCTACGTCGGAGCACTCGCGCGCGATTGCGACCGCGAGTGTGCCACTGCCCGTCCCGACGTCAGCGACGCGCGCGCGGCGCCCGGTTAGGCGCGTGCGGGCTGCCGCGACCAACTGCTCGCTCGCCGTGCGCGGCGTCATCACCCTCCCGGGCAAGCTCAGCATGCTGAGGCCGTTGAAGATCGATTCGCCCACGCCAGTGATACGTGTCGGCTTTGCCAACGCTTCTTACGTCGATGCCGGGGGGATGAAGCGCGGCCGCCCGCCCGTCTAGCAAGAGTGATCAGGAAGCGAGGCTCGCCCTCGACGTCCGGAGATCGTGGGCCGAGAGGCAGAGGTGTATACCTAACGGCACGCACCGAGAAGGCGCGTCACGGACGGGCGCAGGCTGGAGGCTGAGCGTGGTAGACGTTGTCGAGCCGGAGCAGGAGCCGCAAGAGCAGCCGGCGGAGATGAGCGCCCGCGCGGAGGCGCGAGCAGACGAGGTGTTCGTGTCGTACTCGCGCAAGGACATCGAGTTCGTGCGTTGGCTCGACGCCGCTCTTTCCGCGCACGGGATCGATGCCTACGTCGACTGGGAGATCCATTCCTGGTCGCCGGACTGGCAGGAGGAGCTCTACGACGCCATCGAGGGCGCGGACACGTTCCTGTACGTCCTCTCCGAGAATTCACTGGCGTCGGAGCACGTCCGGCTCGAGCTCGACCACGCCGTCGGCCACGGGAAGCGGATCAAGCCGATCCAGATCGGTGACGTCGAAGACGACGCGGTCCCGGAAGCGCTGAAGAAGCCCCAGTGGACCGACTTTCGAAACCCAGACCGCCTGGATGGGGCGCTCGCCGATCTCCTCGAGGCGCTGAACACCGATGCGGACTGGGTGCAGATGCACACGAGCGTGCTCGTCGACGCGATCGAGTGGGAGGAAAACGACGAGGACAAGAGCTTTCTCCTCGGGCGCACCGCGCTCGCGAGCGCGGAGGCATGGCTCACCAACCAGGCGGGGAAGGAGCCTCCGCCGACCGACCTGCAGATGCGCTACGTGTCCGCAAGCCGGACGGCCGCGGCGCGCAGGCGGCAGAAGGCCCTGGGGGCGGTCCTCTTGGCGCTCGTCGTCGCAGTCGGGCTCGCGGTCTTTGCCCTCTTGCAGCGGAGCGACGCGATCTCGCAGAAGGAGCGGGCCGAGCGCGAGGCGAAGATCGCCGAGTCGCGCGAGCTGGCCGCAGTCGCGAAGACCCGGCTCTCGCTCGACCCCGAGCAGAGCCTTCTCCTCGCCTCCGAGGCAGCCGGCAGAGCGCAGACGCAGGAAGCGCGTGACGCGCTCGAGCAGGCGCTGCTGAGCTCGCGCGTACGGCGCTCGGTCGAAGCGGGCGCTGGCCCCGTCGCGAGCGTCGCCTTCAGTCCCGACGGCGAACTGCTCCTCACAGCGGATCGCAACGCCGCCCGGCTCTGGGAGGTCGAGTCGGGTCGACCCACAGGTGTGTTCCCGGGTCACGAGTCACCCGTCAACGGCGCGGCCTTCGACGAGCAGGGCGAGCACGTCGCGGTCGCCCGGGATGAAGGAGGGATCGAGATCTGGAGTGTGGCGCGCGAAGAGGTCGTCGGGCGGCTGCAGGGAGATTCGCTGGGAGACAATGCTGTTCGCTTCGCGACACGAGAGGGCCGTTCCTGGCTCCTCTCCGCCGGGTTGAGCGGGACGACTCATATCTACGACGTCGCGGAGCAGCGCAGGATTGCCGCCTTCAAGCTCGACGCGAACGCTCAGAGCGTCTCGCTGAGCCCGGATGGGGAACGCGTAGTCGTCGCGTACGTGGAGGGACCCACCCGGGTCTGGGACGTCGCCTCGGAACGGCAGGTTCTCTCTCTTCCCTCCCAGGGCGCGTGGACGGCCGCATACAGCAGCGACGGGCAATGGATCGTCACCGGGGATGCCGACGACGCGCGAATCTGGGATGCCGAAACCGGGGAGCTGGTCCGGGAGCTGACGGGCTCATCCTCGATCGGCATCATCTCGGCGGCCTTCAGCCCCGACGACACGAAGGTCGCCACGGGAGGCACCAATGGCGACCTTCGGATCTGGGATGCAGGCTCCGGACGGGAGCTCGCAGTTCTCGGCGGGCACAGCGACCAGGCGACGACCGTCGCGTTCAACGAGGACGGAACGCACGTCGCTTCAGGCAGCGACGACGGCTCTGCTCGCGTCTGGGAAGTAGACAACGGACAGACGTTCACGCAGATCGGCGGCGGAACGGAAGCCTTCCAGAGCTTCAGCTGGACCGGGAAGTACGCCCTGACTGGGGGACCGGGCGGGACGGTGTCGGTCTGGCCCGTCGAGAAAAACACTCGGCCGACGAAGCTTCCCGTGAGCCCAGCCGAGCGCGCTTGGTTCAGTACGAACGACGAACGCCTGCTCGTCGAGACGGCGACCGGCATCGAGCTGTGGCGCGTGGGCTCGTGGACCCGGGCCGGCGCTCTTCCCCCCGAGAGCCTCGACCTGACCAGCGCAGCTCTCAGTCCCGACAATCGCTTTCTCGTCACGGCGAACCAGGGACGGGTCGCCACCGTGTGGAACATCTCGCGCGGCGAAGTCGTCAGAGAGCTGACCTGCAAGGACGGCGGCGTCTGGTCGGTGACCTTCAGCCCGGACCGCGACATGCTCGCCGTCATCTGTCTCTCCGAGACCGTCGTCTGGGACACCTCGGGCGGCTCGCCGTCGTCCTGGGCGCCGGTCGAGCACTTTCCAAGCGGCACCGATCCGTTCTTCACCGGAGTCTTCTCCCTCGATTCCGAGTTCCTTCTCCTCCAGCAGACGAACGGGACCATGCACGTTGTCCGGGCCGAGGGATGGCGGGAAGCGAGCACGTTCGTCATGCCGCCGCTCGGCGCTCATACCTTCAGCGAGATCAACGACCTCGTCGTGACGACCGACGACGCCGGACGCGTCGGCGCCTGGGACCTGGCAGACGGCCGAACCGTGCCGCTCTTCGGCGACGTCCGAGAGCGGGTGGCCGACGTCGTGTTCGCCCCGGACGAGCGTGCGGTGCTGGCCGCGCTCGAGAACGGGGTCGTCCGCAGGTTTGCCTGCGATATCTGCTCCTCGTTCGACGACCTCCTGGCCCTCGCGGGCGAGCGCGTGACCCGCCCGCTGAGCCCCGACGAGCGCAGGCTCTTCCTCCACGAGCCTTAGAGTTGAGGCTCAGAGCGGCGCGAAGAGGGTCAGCTCGGGCTCGCGCTCGCCCCGAAGCTCGTCGAGGTCAACCTCGACACACCGAATCCCGCGCGCCTCGGCCAGCGTGACCGCCTGCGGCTTGAACTGCTGGGCGGCGAGGACGCCTGCACACGCCGACATCGCCGGGTCGAGGCGGATGCGCTCGACGTAGCGGCAGAGCTGCTCCACGGCTTCGATCGTGGCGACCCGCTTGACCTCGACCGCCAGCCACTCGCCGTCGTCGTCGCGGCACATGAGGTCGACCGGCCCGATGTCCGTCGGCCATTCGCGCCGAACGAGCCGGAGCCCCTCGCCGAGCGCCTCCGGCGCGGCCGCCAGCTCGGCCTGGAGCTGACGCTCGACTCCGTCCTTCTCGAGCGCCGCGGCCTCACCCATCTCGTGGGAGACGTCGCTCACGAGCTCGTGGATGCGGATCTCCAGCCGGTCCTCGGTATTTCCGGCCGGCTTGCGGACGACGATCAGCTCCGGTGGGTCCCCCTCCTCCTCGATCGTCGTCGGCGGCGTCATCCAGTTGAGCGGCTTGTATCCACCGGCGTCTGCGTGGACGAGCACGGAGCCGTCGGACTTCAGGATCAGGAGCCGCGTCGACTCGGGGAGGAATGCGTTCAGCCGACCTGTGTAGAGCACTTCGCAACGAGCGACGAGGAGGCGCACGGCTCCGCACCGTACCGGCCCCTTCGGACAGGTTCCTTCACGTCGTCGGCTTGCTTCCCGACGTACGGCCGGTCGGGCGCGTACCTTAACGGCATGGAGCGTCCGCCCGACCAGGGCCCCCAGGGGCCCCAGGGCCCTCGCGAAGACGATTGGCTCGAGGAGGACTGGCTCGCGGAGCCCACCCAGGAGACGCCTCCATCTCGGCGCAGCCCCCCAAAGCGGCCGCAGGTGCGGCGCGTGGACCGCCTGGTTGTCGCCGCCGTGGCGGCAGCCGCCCTCATCCTCATCATCGTGCTCGCGTTCGCGCTCGGCGGGGGCGACGACGGCGACGGCGAAGCCGGGCTGACCACGCCCACCGTGGCGACCACCGATACAGCGTCTGCGACGACGACCGAGACGCAGCCGACTCAGGTGGTTCCCGAGGGCGAAGCCCTCACCCAGGGAGATTCCGGAGGACGTGTCCGGCAACTGCAGCGAGCGCTCGCAGCCCTCGGGTACGAGGTGACTTCCGACGGCGAATACGGCCCGGCGACCACCGAGGCGGTTACCGCCTTCCAGGAGGACTCGGACCTGGAGGCGGACGGCGTCGCCGGGGCAGAGACCATCGCCGCGATCAACGAGGCGCTGGCCGGCCAGGGGTAGGCGCGAGGAGCCGCCGCGGACTCAGTGGTTCGGGGGCGGCTCGTGCGGCGAGCCCGGCGCGTCGATCCCGGTCGGGTCGTCGGGAGAGTCCGGCTCTTCGAGCGAAGGCCTCTCCTTCTCGGGCCGGGGTGCGGGCGAACCGCCGGGGAATCCCGGGTCCTGCGGCAGGTCCGGGTCGGGCCTCGCCGGCTGCTTCTGCTCGGGCATCTCGGTTCCCATCCCCTCCTCGCGCTTCTTTTGAACCCTAGGGACCGCCGGGAGGTCTCGCCGGGAGCGAGACGTCGCCGCCGGGCGTGACGATCGAATCCCGTCGCCAGCGGACGACCTCCCGGAAGACCGCCTGGACGATGCCGGCGACGGGGATCGCCGCCAGCGCGCCGAGGATGCCGACGAGCTCCGCCCCGATGAGGATGGCGATCAGCACCGTCAACGGCGAGAGCTGCACGGTCCGCCCGTAGATGATCGGCTGGAGAATGTGATTCTCGAGCTGCTGGTAGAGGACGAAGAACGCGATCACGATCACGCCGCGCACCCACCCGAGCTCGATGAACGAGACGGTGGCGACAATGATCGCCGCGATGGTCGCGCCCGCGAGCGGGATCAGGTCGAAAACGGCGACGACGACCGCGAGCGCGATCGCGTACTTGGAGCCGAGGGCAAAGAGGATGATCGCCGCGCCGGCGCCGGCGATGATGCTGATGAGCAGGTTCCCGCCCACGTAGCCGCCGACCGTGCGGTAGATGTCGCCTGACACTCGCTCCCAGCGCGGCTTGAACGACTCGGGAAGCGAGTCCCGGAAGCGCGCGGCGAGCGTTGGCCCCTCGATCAGCATGAAGATCGTGAGGAACGCGATCGTGACCACGCCGACGACGAACGAAACGACTCCGCGGGCGATCTCGAGGCCGACGTTCGTGATCCCGAGCACGCCTCCCGCCCCCTGGTCCTCGATCGCTTCCTCGACCTTGTCGACGATCTGGTAGTCGTCCTGGAGAAAGCCGAGCGGGCCCCGGCCTGCGGTCAGGTCCTCGACGAAGCCGGGGACGGCATCGACGAACTCCTCCACCTGGTCGATCAGCGGCGGGATCAGGAGCGCCCCGAGGCCGCCGAAAGCCAGAAGCGCGAGGAGGAAGACGATCAGCGAGGCGACCGTCCGCCCCAGCCCGCGCCGCTGGAAGAACTCGACCGCCGGGTTGAGCGCGAGCGAGAGGAAGAGGGCGATCAGGATCCACGTGATCACGTGCCACGCGAGAAAGAGGAAGGCGATGATCGCCGTCGCCGCGAGGATGATCCCGAGGACGATGAGAATCGCCCGTGGGCGGAAGTAGACGATGCGCTCCTCGACCCGGCGCTCCTCCATCCCCGCAGCCTGCCCTCTGCGCCGGACGGAAGGCGCCCATTCAGGACGACTTCTTAGGCACCCTTCAGAGCCCTCTTAGACTCTGCCGCGAGACTGTCGGCCATGGCCGATCTCGGCAATCCGATGACGAGGCGCCGCGCTCTCCAGTGGGCGGGCGGGCTCGGGCTGGCCACGTTCGTCTCCGCGTGCACGAAAGACGGCGACTCGGGGGGCTCGACGGCCCCCGGGACGACCGCCCCCGACGCCACGGCTGGGGCGGCTCCCGACTGCGTCCTCATGCCCGAGCTGACCGAGGGGCCCTTCTACCTCGACCTCGACCTCCTGCGCAGCGACATCGCCGAGGACAGGCCCGGGCTCCCTCTCGACCTGAGCGTGCAGGTCGTCGACGCGAGCGCCTGCGAGCCGATCGAAGGCGCCGCCGTCGACGTCTGGCACTGCGACGCCGCGGGTGCATACTCGGGCGTCGAGGGCTCGGAGGACGCGACCTTCTGCCGCGGCGTGCAGCTGACCGACTCGGCAGGCGCGGCCGACTTCCGCACGGTCTTCCCCGGGTGGTATTCGGGGCGAGCGGTGCACATCCACGTGAGGGTGAGCACCAACGGAGAGATCCATACCGGCCAGCTCTTTTTCGACCCCGAGGCCACCTCGTCGGTGTATGCGACCGAGCCGTACGCCTCCCGCGGCGAGCCCGACACGCCGAACGCGAGCGACGGGATCTACGCCGAGAGCGGCGGCGTCACGGTCGTGGCGGTGACGGTCGACGGCGAGTCGTCGAGCGGCGCGGTCACTCTATTAGTGAAGCGGGGCTAGTGG